>JBGSYQ010000202.1:0-10197 GCA_041750795.1 Pirellulales bacterium
CGGCATGATGGGGGGGCACGACGAGCGCGAGCAGACCCTGAATGCCTTGCTGGTGGAGATGGACGGCTTCGGCTCCAACAACGGCGTCATCGTAATGGCCGCCAGCAACCGGCCGGAAACGCTCGATCCCGCGTTGTTGCGCCCCGGGCGTTTCGATCGCCACGTGCTGGTCGATCGGCCCGACGTGCGCGGCCGCGAGGCGATTTGGAAGGTCCACGTGCAAAGCGTCAAACTCGACGAAAAAGTCAACCTGGCCGAAGTGGCCGCCATCACTTCCGGCTTCGTGGGCGCCGACCTGGCCAACCTGGTGAACGAGGCCGCGCTGCTGGCCGCGCGCAAGGGCAAGACCGCCGTCGGCATGGACGAGTTCAACGACGGCGTCGAACGCGTCACCGCCGGCCTGGAAAAGAAACAACGCATCATCCATCAGGATGAAAAACTGCGCGTCGCCTATCACGAGTCCGGGCACGCCCTGGTGGCCTGCAGCTTGCCCAACACCGATCCGGTCCACAAAGTCTCGATCATCCCACGCGGCCTGGCGGCGCTGGGCTATACGCTGCAACGGCCCGAGGGAGATCGCTATCTGCTCACCCAGGGCGAGCTGGAAAGCCGCATCCAGGTGCTGCTGGCCGGCACCTGCGCCGAGGAGCTCGTGTTCGACGACGTTTCCACCGGCGCGCAAAACGACCTGGAACGCGCCAGCGCCATCGCACGCAGCATGGTCATGGACTACGGCATGAGCGGCATGGGTCGCGTGAACTATCGCGAAAGCTCGCGCAGCCCGTTTCTGGCCACCGGCGGAGAGATGCAGCGCGAGCACAGCCACAGCGAGCAAACGGCACGCGAGATCGACCAGGAAGTGCGCCGCATCATCGACGAATCGCTGTTCAAGGTGCGCCACATTCTCGACGCGCGGATGGCGTCGCTGCGGGCACTCAGCGCGCGGCTGATCGAAAAGGAAGTCATCGATTCCGACGAACTAAAGTCGATCATCGAGGCCAACTCGCCCAGCCCGCAAATCGTCCCCGGCACCGACGCCGAGCGCAAGCGCACCGCCGCGATCGAGTTGGCCGAGAGCGACGAAGGCCCCGCCACGGCCGAGAACGCGTAAGCGTATCGAGCATCGACCACAGGTATCGCCACCGCGCGATTAAACCTTAGCCCCCGGTCAATGACCGGGGTCGGTCGCCGGCGATGGTGTCAGCGGCGAACCGTCGGCATGCACGGGTTGCACTTGCAGCGTGACGGTAAACCGCGGCTGGTCCGGTTGCTTGACGAACTCGAAGTGCAAGCGGCCTACGCCCTCGACAAACAATTGTTGCTGGATTGGGTTGCCCTCGCGCAGCGTTTGTCCGTGAGAGTACGAACGGGTTCCGTCGGCCGCTTGCGCCAACGCCAGTTCGTAGCGCGCGTTCACGCCGGGATCGCCCAAGCTGGCCGTATAGCTCAAAAGCTTCCACTTTTCGTCGCCGTCCTGCACGCAATAGTTGACGGCGTCGCCCACGCCGAACTCAAGGGGCGCCGTTTCCCCGTTCGCAGTGATCTCGACAAAACCGAGTTCCTTGAGCAAGTCGATATCCGGCGGCTGGGCGGACAACTCTTCCACCAGCTTCTCGTGTCCCAATTGTTTCGCCAACGCGTCGAGCTGACTTCGCACGGGCGACGACGGCTGCGACAACGGCAGCAGCGCAACGGCCCGCTTCAATGCTTCAAGCGCTTGCTCCGGCTCCTTGGCCGGTGCGTACAGACTGGCCGCCGCGCGCCATCCTTCCGCCGTGGCCGGCGGATGCTCGGCAAACCGGGCGAGTACCTGCTGCCGCTGCGGCCCGGTCAACGAGTTCTCGAACAACAGCAAGGTTTCCAGCGGCGCAGCGGACTCGAACAGCGCTGCGACTGCGCGATCACGATCGTCCCCGCTATAGTCCCGCGTGTACGTCACGAAGAACACCGTCTCGCCGGGCGTTTCGCGTTCCACAAACGCTAATCGCTGCCCGTCGGCGTACTCGCTTAACACGACCACCTTGCCCACCTCGTTATGCATCCGCAAGGCATCGTGCTGGATGTCGCCCTTGAATTGCGCCACCTCCAGCCGCCCACGCAAATGCGAGAGGACGTCCGCCAGCGGCTTCTCCGAGCGGCACTTCCACGCCGACGCATTCCGCAACAGCAAGCCGTGACCGGAGAACACCAGCTCGGGATGGTAGCCCTCCAACGGCAGCTCCGGCGGCGGCTCGTAGTCGGGATAGAACTCGGCCGGCAGCTCCGGCAGCAGTCCATATTTTTCGCGAAATGTGTCGAGCTGTTTGGCCAGCGCATTGCTAATTTGCTGCGCGATGTCCTCCGACACCAATTTGTACTTCGCCGCCGAAGAGGCCACCTCGCGCGTGGTCGAATGATGCTCCAGGTGAGCCTTCCAACTAAACTCGACCATCGGGGGCGTCAAATTGGTGACGGCGCTGTAGTTGTCGGCCACCGGCGACGTGCCGGCCCGCACCAAAAACGAGGCGTCGACCACGTGATCGATCAAACCCGACTCCTCCAGTGAGACCAGTTCGACGCTGACAAAAAGATCCGGCGCCATTGCGCCCTGTTGCGGCGTTTCGCCGGGTGGCAGATAGGTGATTTGTTCCAAAAAAGGCACGGATTTCAGCCGCTCGAGCAAATCGCCCGCCACACGCTGGGCCAGCACGTGATCGGACCGGCAAGCCAGCAGCACGTTGCGACAAGCCAGCCTCGCAGAATTGCCGGCGGTATTCGACGAGGCTGAAGTGAGGTTGTTGTTCGATTGAATCTTGCCAGCTTGCGCGACGAACAACGGCCGGTCGTTTTGCGATTCGTCGAATCGGCCGTCCTCGCCGCGTGAAATCGTCGTCCGCGTTTCATAGACCCGTGGCGGAAATGCATTCCAGACAATCAAGAATGCACCGGTTAGCAACAGCGCCGCAGCCGCCGCGCGCCGTGCCCAACGCCGCCCGGAACAGCAGTGCGGCTTGCCCAGTTCTTCCGTTTCCCGTTGCTCTTGCATGGCCGACACCTCACCAACAGGGGCCAATTCTCATATCGCGGCGCTCGCCTGGCGGCGTCTGGGCGCGTAGCGTTCATTGTCGCACGCCGCGCGCACCGCTCCAAAAGCCAATTCGCCGGTAGGAGCCAATTCTTGGCATTGCCGTGCCGGCGCGGAAACCGCCAGCCCTACGGAAACAAACAAGAAGTCGAGCCAGCAGTGAATGACCGCGGGCCTGCCAGCCGTGCGCTGGCAATTCGGCAAGACCACCGCCTCACGTCCGATGCCCCGGATCGTCGGGCACGTCGTTCGGCCAGTTGTATGCGCGGCGCAGCGCCGCGTCGACCACGCTGGTGATCTGCCGGCGGCTGACGGGCTTGGCCAGCACGGAGAAGGCCTGGGCCAGTTGCGCCTGGCGGATGATCGACTCGTCCAGGCCGGCCGAAATCAAGATGCACGGCAGCCGCGACCTCATCTCGCGCACGCGCAACAGCGTCTCGAGCCCCGTCAACTTGGGCATGTGCATGTCCAGCAGCACGATGTGGACTTCCTGGCTGCGCACGATGTCGAGCGCTTCCTCGCCGTCGCCGGCGGTCAGCGTGCGAAAGCGCGGCTCGAACAGTCCGCGCAACGTCTCGCGAAAATCGCGATCGTCGTCGGTGATCAGCAGCGATGGAACCTCAAGTCGCATGGCACGCGCTCGTTAAGTGTCGCTGGTGAAAGGAGTCGCTTTGACCCTCGGGGGCGTCGGCGGCCACGATAGTGCAACTGTAGTACCGTTTGAGCCAAAGGGCTCGCGAAGCAGCGCCGCATTTTCGCGATAAACCCTTAACAGCACGCTTCTTATAGGATAATTCACCGGATGCCCCCAGAGAAGCTGGGGACTTTGCAATGCCCCCAGCAAGGCCCAAGCCACCTGCCAAACAGGCAGGATCCTTCAGAGTCCGTGGAGTCAGCGGGCAAACGGCCTCCGCTGGCGGCAATCGCCCGCAGCGCCGGTTCATGCGGTGCCGCGGCCTCGAGCGGCGTCATGCGACCAACCGTCGCGTTGCCCCGCTCAGTCCTCCGGCCTCCCGTCTCCCGACACGCTTCCGCTCGCTGAAGCATGACCCAACAGCGCCGATTCGGCGCGCACCACGATTCGCCCAACCCCTTCCCCCGAAGGCGGCTTGTCAGGCGCGCCTCCCCCGTATCGGCCTGTTGAAAAATGCCGTCGTGGCATTTTTCAACAATCGCCAAGTGCGAAGCAAAGCTCCGCACGGCTCGCAGAATAAAGACTTACGTCGCTATTCTGTCATCGCATCCCTGCGATGTCGCGGCCTGTTGAATTCTTCAACAGGCCGCTATACTACAGTGCTTTGATGCTTCCATCACATGCCTTGCACGTCGGTTTGCGGCCTGCAAGTAACCAGGAACGCTCCTCGTGGAAACTACGTCCGCCCCGCCGGCCCCGGTCGTTGAACCCTCACCCTCGTTCCTGGTCCGCCACCAGTTCATCATCTACCGCCTGTTTTCGCTGGCCGGGCTGATGCCCATCGGCGCCTACGTGGTGGTACACCTGCTGACCAACGCCTCGGTCGTCAACGGCACGGCCTCGTTCCAGGAAAACGTCAATCGCATCCACTCGCTGGGCGTCGTGCTCCCCTTGGTCGAGTGGACGTTCATTTTCCTGCCGATCATGTTCCACGCCGCCGTCGGCTGGCTGATCATCAGCGGCGCCATGCCCAATGCCGGCCACTATCCCTACGCCAGCAACCTCCGCTACACGATGCAGCGCGTCACGGCCATCATCGCCTTCGTGTTCATCCTGTTTCACGTGGTGCAACTGCACCACTGGTTCGGCGGACCGTTCAAGGATATCGGCGGCGCCCAGTTCGATCCCGAGCACGCCACCAGCTCGGCGGCCGCGGCCATTCGCCCGTTGTGGATCCTGATTCTGTACACCATCGGCATGCTGGCCACGGTCTATCATTTTGCCAACGGGCTCTGGACGCAGGGCATCACCTGGGGACTGTGGACCAGCGCCGCGGCCCAACGCCGCGCCAGTTGGATCAGCGCCATCGTGGGCGTCGGACTGGCCAGCGTCGGCATGGCGGCCATCATCGGCATGGCGCGCGTCGATATCGACAAAGCCAAAATCATCGAAGACAAGATGGTCGAGCAACGGGCCGAGTTGGGCCTGATTCCGCACGCCGACGAAAGCGAAGCATCGCCCGCAGCCAAATAGCACGAACCGCCAACGCACACACACACACTAGCCCGCAGCGCCCGCGAGGGAGAATCATCGGCCACCGTCCCATCTCCCTCGCGGGCGCTGCGGGCTAGTGTGGAGCAAGCAATGTCATCCGCACGTCACCGCGATCGATTTTTCGAGGCCGAGTAATTTCATGGCAAGCAGCAAACGCGTAATGATCGTCGGCGGAGGTCTGGCCGGACTGTCGGCCGCCATGAAGCTGGCCGAGGAAGGCGTCGACGTCGAGCTGATGAGCCTCACGCCGGTCAAGCGCTCGCACAGCGTTTGCGCTCAAGGCGGCATCAACAGCGTCAACCAGCTCACTCGCCAGCAGGGCGACAACGAGTGGTTGCACTTCGACGACACGGCCTACGGCGGCGACTTCCTGCAGCATCAGCCCCCCGTCAAGGAAATGGCCGACTGGGGACCCAAGATCATCGACCTGATGGACCGGCTGGGCGTCCCCTTCAATCGCACGCCCGAGGGCTTTCGCGACCAGCGCCGCTTCGGCGGCACGCTGTTCAAGCGGACCGCCTTCGCCGGCGCCACCACCGGCCAGCAGTTGCTCTACGCGCTCGACGACCAGGTGCGCCGCTGGTGTGTGGCCGGCAAAGTCAAAATCCACGAAGCCTGGGACTACCTCGGACCCGTGCTCGACGACGCCGGCGCTTGCCGCGGCATCATCGGCCAGGATCTGGTGACCATGGAGATCCGCGCGTTTCCGGCCGACGCGGTGATCGTCGCTTCCGGCGGTTGCGGGCTGATCTACGGCCGCTCGACCATGTCGATGGTCTGCACCGGCAGCGCCGCCAGCCGCACTTTCCAGGCCGGCGCCAAGTACGCCAATGCCGAGTTCATCCAGGTGCATCCCACGGCCATTCCCGGCGCCGACAAGCTGCGGCTGATGAGCGAAAGCGCTCGCGGCGAAGGGGGCCGCGTGTGGGTGCCGCGCACGCCGCACGATCCGCGCCCCGCCAGGCAGATTCCCGAGGACGAGCGCTACTACTTCCTGGAAGAGCGCTACCCCAAGTACGGCAACCTGGTGCCGCGCGACATCGCCACCCGCGAGATCTTCGACGTCTGCACCAGCGACGGCCTGAGCGTCGAAAAGGGCCGCTTGTGCGTGTACCTCGACCTGACCCACATTCCCCGCCAAACGCTCGACGAAAAGCTCGGCGGCATTCTCGAAATCTACGAGAAGTTCCAAGGCGTCGATCCGCGCGACGTGCCGATGAAAATCTTCCCCGCCGTACACTATTCGATGGGCGGCCTGTGGGTCGATTACGAAAAAAGCGCAAGCGGCGGCCTGAACGTCGCCTCGCCGCGCAACCAGAGCACCAACATCCCCCATCTGTACGCCATCGGCGAGTGCGACTATCAGTATCACGGCGCCAACCGGCTGGGCGCCAACTCGCTGCTAAGTTGCATCTTCAGCGGCCTGATCGTCGCGCCGGGAGTTGCCAATCTGCTCAAGGGCGCCAAGTCGGTAGCAGCCGACGAGCCGCCGTCGCTGTTCGAATCGGCGCGCCGACTCAAACAGCAAGAGCACGACCAACTGCTCAATCGGCCCTCCGGCGGCGAGAACCCCTACCTGCTGCACCAGCAACTCGGCGACGTGATGACCAAAAGCGCCACCGTGGTGCGCCACAACGACGCCATGCGCGACGCGCTGGCGAGAGTCAACGAACTGGCCGATCGCGCCAAACGTTGCTCGCTGTCGGACACCGGCAACTGGACCAACCAGAACGTGGTGTTCACCAAGGCGCTGCGCGACATGTTCCCCATTGCCAAAGCCATTTTGATGGGCGCCATCGCGCGGGACGAATGCCGCGGCGCCCACTTCAAGCCGGCCTTTGCCATGCCCGGACTCGAGGCGACCGAGCCGGCCGAGCGCCGCCGCGAAGCCGAGGCCTGGTGCGACCGCTTCGAGCAGAACACCGCCAAGTGGCTCAAGAGCACCATCGCCACGCTCGACCCGTTCGGCGAAGTGCAGCTCTCCTACGAAGACGTCGATACCTCGCTGATTACGCCGCGGCCCCGCCTGTACGGGCTAGTCGGGGCCGACGTGATCGAAGAGGTCTGGAAATCGCGACAGAAATCGAAATCGTCCGGCAACGGCGACGGCTCGTCGACCGGAAAAACCGCCGCCCCCAAGCCGGCCGCAGTCCACTAACGCCATCGATCTTTCCAGGATCCCCATGAGCGAATCGCATTCCGCCGAACACGCCGCCACGGTTCGCAGTTTCGAGGTGCGCGTGTTGCGGCAAGACACGCCCGAGAGTCCCAGTTACTGGGAGCGCCACAAGCTCGTCTACGAAACGGACATGAACGTCACCAGCGTGCTGCAGCGCATCGCCGCCCAGGCCGAGACAATCGATGGCCGCGCCGTCACGCCCGTAGCCTACGACGCCAACTGCCTGGAGGAAGTCTGCGGCAGTTGCACGATGATCATCAACGGCCGCGTGCGCCAGGCCTGCTCGGCCCTGGTCGACAAGCTGCTGGAAGAGCAGCCGCACGAGATCGAGTTGCAGCCGATGAGCAAGTTCCCCGTCATCCGCGATCTGTGCGTGAATCGCCGCCGGCTGTTCCGCGCGCTCGAGAAAGTGAAGGCCTGGCTGCCGGTCGACGGCTATTACGACCTGGGCCCCGGCCCGCGACAATCGCCCGAAGATCAGCACCAGGCGTACCCCTTGAGCCAGTGCATGAGCTGCGGCTGCTGCCTGGACGCGTGCCCTCAGTATTCGCACGTGGACGTGGCGCAAGCTCCCGGCGAAAGCGCCGACCACTTCAAGAAACGCGAAGACGCAACGCACGACGTTTATTTCGTGGGCGCGCACGCCATGAGCCAGGTGGTTTACTACAACGCGCATCCGACCGGCCAGCTCAACGCCGGCGAACGGCTCGACGCATTGATGGCCCCCGGCGGCATCCAGGTCTGCGGCAACGCCCAGAACTGCGTGGCCGTCTGCCCCAAGTACATCCCCCTCACCACCAGCATCGGCCGCGCCGGCCGCCAAACCACCAAGCGCATGCTGACCAAGTGGTTTGACAAGTAGCGCCGCCCTCACCCGTGCGCAAAGCTCGATTGCCCGAACAGGCACGCCGGCCGCCCCGGCCCACACGCGCCGCCCCGACGCATGTGACGCAGTTTTCTTTGCTCGCGGAAACCATGCACCAGCAGCAATGACCTCGCGGCCTCGTTCGATCGTGGCAGCATCACCTGCGCCCCTTCGCCACTTGCGGTGTCGCGCATCGATCGCGCGCGAATCAGCAGCACCTCGGCCACTTCCGCGTCGTCGGCCACCCAGGGACCCAATACCGCGCCGCGGACGAACAGATAACCCGCCACGCGGCCGAGCGCGTCGCGTGCCACCAGGCACGGCTCGCCCTGCTCGACCAACAAGGCCGCGAGCAGCTTTCGCCGATCCGCGCCAAACCGCGGCGCGTCGAATGCCGCCAGTTCGTCCAGATCCGCAGGCGCCGCCAATCGCATGCTCGCGCCGCCGGTTGGCGTTTGCTGCCCGCAAGGCAGTGCATTGCCGTGCAGCGCCATGGCGCTCGGTCCGACGTACAGATACGCCGCCGAGTCGTCCGCAAACCCCAGCGTCTCATACAGCAGCGCGCCCCGATCCGTCGCGTCCAGCAGCACGGCCACACCGCCGCGCCGGTCGACCCACGTCAGCAGATGCTCCATCAGCAACCGCCCAATGCCGCGCCCTTGCTCGGCCGGTGTCACGGCCATCAATCCCACGTAAACGACTTCGCCATAGTCGACCGCGCCCACCGTCCCCACGATTGCGCCCGCTCGCTCGGCCACGAACACGCCGTCCGGCTGCAGGCGGCACGTCAGCCGCGCATGGTCCAGAAAGCTCGCCGGCCGATCGAACGCCGCCCGCAGCACGTCGTCGACTCGCTCCAGGTCCGCCGCTTGCATCGGGCGCACACTCACCGCCGCAGTCATACTGTCAGTCGTCCTGGAGCGTTGCATCGACATCGCCCGAAAGAGACACTCCGCGGTCAGGAGGTTCGCATCCTACGGAACGATCCGAAGCGTTCCACCAACCGTGCCACGGGTGGCGCAACCAATCGTGCCACGGGTGGCGCAGTCCACCCGTGCTCTCACACCTGCTGGGGAGATCGCAAGTTTACCTACAGCGTGACGTCAGCACTGGTGGCCGATCGCCACCAGTGCCCGCCCGCCGCGGACGACCACGAGCCAACCCCCGCTTCACATCAAATGCCAGTCCCCGCTGGTCACCACCCACACGCCCAACAAAAAATTGGTGGTCATGTGGGCCGCCACGCAGTCCCAGATGTTGCGCGTCCGCCACATCAGCCAGGTGACCATCGAAAACCACACGGCCACGGCCAACAACTCGCTGGTCGGATGCGTCAGGATGGGCACCAGCGTGCCGGCCACGATCGCGGCCCGCGACATCGTGCCGAACGGCACGTTCCACCAGTCGGCCCGAAAGAAATAACGCATCACGAAGCCGCGCAGAAAAAACTCCTCGATCACCGGCAGCACCACGCTCAAGCCCCAGAAACGCACCGCCAAAAAGCCGTAAGCCAACGCCGGCCGATCGGACATCTCCTCCAACGGGTTGAAGCCACTGCGCTGGCCGTCGCCAAACCAGTCCTCCACTCCCAATAGCGCCGCGGCCGATCGCTCCAACTGCAACCGGCACAAGCTCACCCACACCGCCGCGCCCAACACGCCCACCACCACGCCCAACGGCGACAGCTTCCAGGGAAACTGCCGGTAGCCGCTCCACAGCGCCGCCATCGTCCCCATCACCAGCACGATCTTCAGCGTGTAAACCAGCGGATAGCTGGCGTACGTGATCGACCAGCCAAACAGTTCCGTCGAGCTGTCCGGCGTGGGCTCCAAGGCATTGACCAGCACAAACACCGCGTAGGGCACGATGAACACGGCCCAGGGATAGCGAGCCGCCAGCGG
>JBGSYQ010000203.1:0-3367 GCA_041750795.1 Pirellulales bacterium
CGACCGTTTGCCAAGGACGCGGCGGCGGCACCGGCTCCGCCGGCCAGCAGCCTGGGCGTGTTCGCCGGGCTGGCCGTGGCCGCCGTACTGTTGAGCGGAGCATTCTGGGCAATTCTGCGAGGCGGACAACACGCCGGCTGACGAACTTCTTCGAGAAACTCCTCGACGACGCGAACCATGAGCATCGAACTCGAATCTCGCAACACCACCGTCGACACGTACGAACAATACCGTGCGCTGAGTACGGCCGCCGTGGCCAGCCTGATCGTCGGCATGCTCTCGGTCCTGGCCGTCCTCGACTGGCCATTGGTCGCCATCCCCGTCGTCGGTGTCACGCTGTCCACCGTTGCCTTGCTGAAGGTCAAGCGACACTCGGACGAGTTGACTGGCGCCGGTTTGGCGAGTGCGGGACTGGCCTTGTCGTTATTCTTCCTGGTCGTCGGCCCAACCCGGTTGACTTACGTGTACTTGACCGAGGTGCCCGACGGCTATGCGCGTACTTCGTATGCCGAGTTGCAGCCCGATCCGAAGCAACCTGCTCAACTGGTGCCGCCGTCGGCGCTAGCACTTGAGGGCAAGAAGATCTTCATCAAGGGCTTCGTCTATCCCGGCCGGCAGATCGACGGCATCCGCGAGTTCTTGTTGGTGCGCGATCGGGGCGATTGTTGCTTTGGCGGCGACCCGAAAATCACCGAGCGGATTCTCGTGAAGCTCACCCCGCCGCTGAAGCTGAGCTACTCGCCGCGGCAGCACAAACTGGGCGGCACCTTCCATGTCGAGGTCCAGGACAAAGCGATCGACGGCGCCCGCGGCGGCGTGTTTTACCACCTGCAGGCGGACCATCTGGAATAATGCCGACGCGCCTCTCAATCATCGTGCTGGGCGTGGCGCTGGCGAGCCTGTCATGCACGGCGCTAGTGGCCGCCGAGCGCGCCGGCGACAGTGGCCGCGCCAAGGAGATCACTTTCGACGACATCAAGCTGGAGATGATGAAAGGCGATCCGTACGACTCGTCGCTGTTGACCGACAAGATCAAGGCACTGGACGGCAAGCGGATCAAGATACGGGGCTTCATCCTGCCCGGCTTTCAGCAAAACGGCATCAAACAATTCGTGCTGGTCCGCGACAATATGGAATGCTGCTTCGGCCCCGGGGCCATGCTGCACGACTGCGTGCTGGTGGAGATGGTGCCGCCGGCCGAAACCAGCTTTACCGTGCGGCCGGTCAGCGTGGACGGCAAATTCACCATTCGCGAGTTCAAAGATCCTTCGAATGGCAACATATTGGCCATCTATCACCTGGATGGCACGGAAGTCAAATAGCGCTGGCACGGCGGCCCTGGTGCCATGGGCATTGCTGCTGGTGGCGCTAATCGTTCTTGCGCGCCCGGCGGTGGCCTGCCCGTTTTGCACCGCACTGGGACCAACGCTGGCGCAACTCCGCGAGCAGGCCGACGTTGCGGCGCTGGCCGAAATCGTCGACACGGACGACCAGGGCCGCGCGACATTGCGGTTGCACACAGTGGTTACCGGTGGCGACGCTTTCGGAACCGAGCAATCGCTGACGGCAAAACTCGACGTGGCTGCCAGGCCCGGCGCGCTGGTTCTGGTGTTTGGCGACGCGGCCGGCCATGCCCAAGATGCCGAGCGATTGTGGCATGCCGTGCCGGTGAACGAAATCGGCTACGCCTATTTCGCGCGTTCGCCTACGCTGAGGACTCCGACCCTCGAGCGGTTGCGGTATTTCGCCGCATACCTGGAGCATCCCGATCCGCTCGTGGCCGAAGATGCCTATCTCGAATTCGGTCACGCCTCGTTTGACGACGTGGCGCGCATGGCCGATGCACTGAGCGGCGAGAAGTTGTACCGCTGGCTGCTAGACCCGGGAGTGCCCGAGGCTCGCAAGGGCTTCTACGGGCTGGCCGTGGCGTTGGCCGCGCCTCCGTCGGAGCGCGCCGCTTCGGCCGAGTTCCTGCGGCAGCGCATTGTCGCGCCTGAGAATGATTTTCGCGCCGGCTTCGACGGCGTCTTGGGCGGCTACCTGCTCCTGTCCGGGCTGAGCGGGCTGGAGCTCATCGAGTCGCGTTATCTGGCCAACGCCGAATCGGCCGATGGCGACGTGCGCCACGCACTGACGGCGCTGCGCTTTTATGCCGAGTACGGCCGCGAGATTTCCCGGCCTCGCCTGGCACGAGCCGTGGCGCGATTGCTGGTTCGCCAGGAGTTCGCGGCGGAGGCCATTACCGACCTGGCACGCTGGCAAGTCTGGGAAGCGCTCGACGCGGTGATTGGCGTTTACTCACGATCCACGAGCGACGAGCGAGCGCGCCGTGCCGTGGTGGGCTACTTGCTGGCATGCCCCGCCGCGGAAGCGCGCCAGGCGCTCGCCCGCCTGCGATCGGATGACCCAGCGGGCATTGCAGCGGCCGAGCAGGTTCTCTCACGCACGTCGGGCGTGCGCCTGGCCGAGTAACGCCAGAGGGGCGAATCGGGAGTTGCACCACGTTGCTGCATGGGTCCGACCGCGCGGGTCACTCCTCGGTCAGATCCTTCAGACCCAAGCGAGCCAGCCAGCGACCGCGAATCGGCTTGCCGGTCGCCGGCGGGTTTAGTTCGTCGGGCTCGTCGGGACGATCGTCCTGATAGTTGCGCAATTTTTCCTCGAGCGCCATGCGATCTCGTGCGATTTTGGCGCGCTCGACCGAGATGTCGATTTCGGCCTTGCCGATTTTCTCGCGCCATTCGGCCTGCGCTTGCAGCAGCTTTTCGCGTTCGGCGCGGATGATCTCATCGCTATCGAGCAGTTCGGCAATGGCCGCGGCGTTGGCGGCGCCGTTGTGCGTACCGCCGGATTCCAATTGGCGCCGCAGTTCCTCGATTTCCGCGTCCTTATCGGCCACAACGCGATCGGTGATCTCGATGGTACTTTCGATCGACTCTCGCTCGGCCACGGCCTCCTCGTCGTCCTGGTCGACGTCGTCGGCTTCCAGCGACGCCAGCAACCGCTGCTTCTGGGCCTCCCAATCCAGTCCGCCGCCGCCGGCGGCGACCGCGACGGCGCCGCCTTTGGTCTTGAGCTTGGCTTCGAGTTCGGCATTGGCGCGTTTCACTTCGCGCAGCTCGTCGATCGCCATCTCCAATCGCCGCCGCACGTCATCGTGCTTCTCGCCGTCCTCGTCGCTTTCGACAGACGCAGCGTGTTTTTCTTCGGCCTCGGTCAGCTTTCGCCGCAGGCCGTCGCGCTCCTTGCGCAGCTTCTTGACCTCATCCGAATCGCCCGCCGCCGGAGCGTCGCGCAGTTGAGCGGCCAGTTGCTCGCTTTCGGCATGGGCGGCCTTGAGGGCCTCGCGCAGGCGGGCGACTTCGCC
>JBGSYQ010000204.1:0-2618 GCA_041750795.1 Pirellulales bacterium
GGGGCTCGCACGCCCGGCGCCCACCGGGCGCGACGAGGAAGTGGTGCCGATGAGCCCCATCCGCCGCAAGATTGCCGAGCGGCTGGTCAGCGCCCAGCACACCGCCGCGCTGTTGACCACCTTCAACGAAGTCGACATGTCGGCCGTGATCGCGCTGCGCAACGAACAGAAGGACGCCTTCTCACAGCGCTACGGCATCAAGCTCGGCTTCATGTCGTTCTTCGTCAAGTCCGCGATCGACGCGCTCAAGCACGTGCCGGCGGTGAATGCCGAAATCCGCGAGAAGAACATCGTCTATCACAACTATTACGACATTGGCATCGCGGTGGGCGGCGGCAAGGGCCTGGTCGTGCCCGTGCTGCGCGACGCCGACCGCATGAGCTTCGCCGAGATCGAGCTGACGATTGCCGATTTCGCCCATCGGGCGCGAGAAAACAGCCTGTCGCTGGAAGAACTGCAAGGTGGCACGTTCACGATTTCCAACGGCGGCGTGTACGGATCGATGCTCTCCACGCCGATCGTCAATCCACCTCAAAGCGGCATCCTGGGCCTGCACGCCATCCAAGACCGGCCGGTCGCACGCCAGGGCCAGGTCGTCATCCGCCCGATGATGTACCTGGCGCTAACCTACGATCACCGCGTTGTCGACGGCCAAGGCGCCGTCACCTTTCTGAAGCGCATCAAAGACGTCATCGAAGAGCCGATGCGGATGCTGGTGGAGATCTAGCAGCCCGTTGAAAAATACGACGGGCTGTGACATCGCATGGATGCGATGACAAAATAGCGACGTAAGTCGTTATTTTGCGAGCCGTGCGAAGCTTTGCTTTGCACTTGGCGAAGTTGAAAAATGCCACGACGGCATTTTTCAACAGCTAGTCGCCTTCGGCGTTTCCGTGTGGCGGCCCTGCCCATCGGGCCGTGTTGATCGCGTAGTACAAGTTTACGAAGGGCGGCTTGGTACGGCTGGCGTACCAGTAGCGATAGCCGCCATCGGGCAGCCGTATCACGCAGCCGCTGGTGACGTAGTTCGATTCCCACGGCCGCGCGGCATCGGGCCGCAATACCGGGTTCTGCGGATGCTTGTGCCAGTCGATGCCATCCAAACTGGCCGCGAAACCGATGGCGGTGGTCTGTTTGTGGCGGCTGTCGTGGCTGCCATACCACATCAGATAGACGCCATCGATGCAGAGAACCGTCGGATAAACCAGAATTCCCGACTCCCACGGCTGCGTGAAATCGAGCACGGCCTCCGGTCTGACTTCCCAATGCGTGCCGTCGGCGCTCTCGGCGTACCGAATGCGCCAAGGGCGCTGGCGGACGTCGGAGTACCACATGCGATAACGCCCGTCATCGGTTTTCAGCACGCTCGGGCAGTAGACGTGCTCCAGCAGCGGAGCAGATGGAGCCGACCAGTCGACGCCGTCGGAGCTGGTCGCTTCGTGCAACGTGTGGAGCTGCGTCTGATCGAAATCCGTGGCGCTGAACCACATCCGCAGCTTGCCGGCTTCGCGCACTACTGCGCCGTCTCCGCGGCGCGCAAGCGCCGGCGTGAGAATCGATTGCCGCCCGTCGGAAAACTCCAGCATCGGATTGCGCGCAAACTTGACGAAGTTCTTGCCGTTGTCGCTGCTTGCCAGCCCCAGCTTGAAGGTGCGCATGTAGCGCGTGCCTTGCGATCCACAGTACCAGAGTTGGAATTGGCCGTCTTCCAGCGCTACGGTGGGAGCGAAGATATG
The DNA here is from genome assembly GCA_041750795.1 of Pirellulales bacterium. Lineage (GTDB taxonomy): Bacteria > Planctomycetota > Planctomycetia > Pirellulales > PALSA-1355 > JTS-RE94. The sequence goes on from JBGSYQ010000204.1 coordinate 1,737, forward strand.
CGTGTCATCCCACTTTCCTTGCTCGCCCAGGGAGATTACCGGGCCATCGGTATCGCGCTGCCAGGATTGCGGAAGCAGCCAGCGAGCAAGCTCGTCGGGAGCCGTAGTCTGCTGCGCCTGTGCCACGGACACGATAGCTATCCACGAAATCGCCGCGCTTGATAGGCGTGATATTCGACGCATCGGCAAGCTCTCCGGCAGCAAGATGTTGACTCGGGCCGAGGCCTACTTCTCGTCGATCGCTCGGAGTCGCTCGCCAAGCATGGCTCGCAGGTCCGGCAGGTCGTAGTGGGCAAGCGCGCCCGGCAACGCGTGGCTGAGTTGGTTGGCGTCCAGTGGCCTGGCGACGACGTCGTGCTGCCAGGAATTGATTTCGCTTTGCGTGCCGACGGACTTGAACCGCGGCTCGAGCACGGCCGCGTGCAGCACGACGGGCCCGGCACGTTCGACGCCGACCAGGTGAATGGCGGCACCATCGACCCGCTCGTCGGCCGCCAGCACGTCGAACGCGGCGATGAGATCTTCCACGCGCTGGCCCACCAGCGGCCGGCCGACGTGCATCGCCAGCATGGCATTGCGAAACTCGTCGTTGCGATACTTGTTCTGCTTGGGGCCCTCGGCCGTTTCGCCCCAGCCGCGCAAATCGACCGCCAGCACGAGATGCCCTTGCTCAACCAGCCGTTCGATCGCGCCGCCCGGCTGGGCGTCGGCCCCCTTGCCGCGTCCATCGGCATAGAGGACCGCCGGTCGCTTCGCCCCGTTCGCATTCTCGCCCGCGGGCACAAAACGCAGCGCCGGCAGCGGCACCCCGTCAGCCGGCTCGATCAGCAGCTTTTCGATGGCGTAACTCTCGCGAGCGACCGTGCCGTGGCTGCTCACCTG
>JBGSYQ010000205.1:0-8400 GCA_041750795.1 Pirellulales bacterium
GCGCTGGCGACGGCCGCCGCATCGGGCGGATAGTCGTCGCCGCCGGGGATCACTCGCTCGCGCGTGTTGGCCGAAACTGGCAGCCCCAGTTGCTTGAGCACCGCGTTGGCCGTGATTTCCGCCAGCGCACGCATCGTGGTCAACTTGCCGCCGACCACCGAGTACAGCGGTACTGCCGTGTTCTCCTGTTTCACCAGAGCGTGGCGACGCGTGATGGCCCCCGGTGCGCTAGCGGGCACGAACGGCAACGGGCGGACGGCGCTGGTGTGAAAGGCAACGTCCGCCGGCGTGAGCTGCGCCGCGGGCAAGATGGCGTTGACCGATGCGAGCAGATAATCGCGTTCTGCGTCGGTCGTGACGGCCAGTTCGGGCGATCCGGAAATGGCGACGTCGGTGGTGCCGATCAGCACGGTGTTGGCCAGCGGCGTGATGAAGATCGGGCGGCCGTCTTCGGCTTCGGCATAGATCCCCTGCCCCGCCAGCGCGTCGCGCAAGGGGCGATTGAAAGTGAACAGGTGGCTGCCCTTGGTTCCGCCCATCAAGCGGCGCGATTCGACGTCCAGCCGTTGCAGCGTCTCGTCGACCCACGCGCCCGTGGCGTTGACGATGGCGGCCGGTCGCAGTTCGCTGGGCTTGTCGGTGGCGGCGTGGCCCGAAGTAGGACGCAACTCGACGGCGTCGCCGCGGAGCGTGGCCTCGTGATAATTGAGCAGGCGAAAGTCGAGACCCTTTTCCACGGCCAACTGCCGTGCGTCTTCCAACAGCGCCAGCACGAGCCGTTCTGGAAACGTCACTTGAGCGTCGTAGTACGAGCACAGCCAGCGATAGCGCTGCTGGTCGAACGGGGGCGCATGGGGTGCGGCGACGCTGCAAACCTGGTGGCGCGGCACCAGCGGGTCGCGTGCATAGGCGTCGTACAGGGCTAGCCCGGTGCGAATCAGCGTGACGCCCCGGCCCGATTTGGGCGCCGGAAACGGCCACCACTCCCAGCCGAAGAATCGTCCCACGGCGCTGGCGGCGCCGCCAAACCTTGTCGCCGTGGGAATCCACAGCTTGAGCGGATGGACGAACTGCGGCGCCAGCCGCAACAGCCGCGTGCGCTCTGCCAGCGACTCTTTGACCAGGTCGAGCTCGCCGTATTCCAGGTAACGCAGACCGCCGTGGATCAGCCGCGACGAGCCCGCGGTGGCGCCACCGGCCAGGTCCCAGCGATCGATGATCCATACCGCGACGCCGTTCAGCAACAGCTCGCGCGCGATCGCGCAACCGTTGATACCTCCGCCGAGGACGAGCACGGTCTTCGAGCCGTTGGCCATCAGCGATGCCATCCGCGTGCCGATGCTGCCGCCGAGGAGTGTTGCGCAGCGCTGGAATCAGGGATTGTGCGAGCCGCGCGAAGCTTTGCTTCGCATCGGGCGAGGTTGAACAATGCCACGACGGCATTATTCAACAGTCTGCTAGTCTTGCCGCTTGAGCGTGCGCTGCAAGTAGAGCACATGGGCCCGGACTCCTTCCAGGTTCGGATTCAGCCGCAGCGCGCGGCGAAAGCACTCAAGCGCCTTGGGGCGGTTGTTCAGCTTGAGGTACGATTGGCCCAATCCGGTGGCGGCGCCGTAGTGATAAGGATTCAATTCCAGCGCTTGGGAGCAATCGTGGATCGATTCCGCGTGACGACCCATGCCAAACAAGGCCAGCGCTCGCTGATTCCAACCTTCGGCCAGCCAGGGAGCTTGCTCGATCAAACGCGTAGCCAGTTCGATGGCTTCGATGAGGCGGCCCGTTGAGTTGAGCTCCACGACGGCATCGAGCAAGCGGCGATGCTCCGCGGTGCCAATGCGGCACCAAAGCTTGCGAATGCCGCTCTCGGCCAGCATGCGCACGCCGCGGTCGTCGTCGTGCAACGAGCGGCCCAGGGTCGCGTTGGAGTTGTAGTCGCCCAGCAGGCCGATGGCCAATACGGCGGCGCGGCGCACCATGCGGTCGCCGATCACGGCCAGCCGCTCCAGCGATCCCATCGTATATTGCTGGCCGACGCGGCGGCTGAACTGCGCCGTGTCCTGGTCGACCAGGTACTGATGATAGAGAATATCCAGGGCCGGAGTGCGAGCGCGCTTGTTCATGGGGAAGGCTCTCTGAAAGCGGCTGCGGGCCGGCAAGTGCTGGGCGTGGTCGTTCTGGGAATGAATGCCTGGGCACTCGTCTAGTTTAATCACGCCAGACCAATTCTCCAAACCCCGTCCGTGCTGGGCGGTCGGTTCGACTTTCCTCGAAAGGTTTTTTGGCGGACAATAGAGGGCGCGGCTGTTGCGGCTCCGATCATGGGTTAAACTCTGGGTGCGAAACCATCGCTGACGCCATGCCCCTCGGTTTCACACGGTTGGTGCGCGCCGCCATGGTGGGCCTCGTTTTCGCTGCCGTACGGGCTGCTGCGGCGGACGCCGCCGGGGGCAACTGGGAAACCGGTCCGCAGCTCGTCCAGCGGCTGGCGCAGCCCGTGACGCTCTCGTGGACGAACGCCCCAGCGGTTCGGGCGCTGGCGAGGTTGGGCGAAACGCAGCAGATTGCCATATTGCTCGATCGGCGCATCGATCCCCAGCAGGAAATCACGCTGGCGGCCTCCGACATGCCGCTGGGCGACCTGCTGGACCAAACGGCCCGGCAACTCGGCGCTGGCTATTGCCAATTCGGGCCGGTCGCTTATATCGGGCCGGTTGCAACAGCGCGCAAGCTGCGCACCCTGGCAGCGCTGCGGCTGGCAGACGTCAAGCGGCTTGGCCCGGAGCGAACGAGAGTGCTGCTGCAGTTGCGCGGATTGCGATGGGACGATCTGGCAGAACCGCGGCACCTGATTGCCGCGCTGGCCGACGAGGCCGGCGTCGAGCTGCTGGGCGACGAGCGGATTCCGCACGACCTGTGGCGCGGCGCCGATCTGCCGCCGCTGAGCTGGATCGACCGGCTGACGCTACTGGCCGCCGAGTTCGACCTGGCGTTCGAGCTCGACGAAAATGGAACGCGAGTGCGGCTGGCGCCGATGCCCGAGCGAGTGGCGATCGCTCGGCAGTATCGCATTGGGGGCGACGCCGAATCGCTCGCTGCGCGCTGGGCCGACGAGGTGCCCGAGGCGCGGGTGACCGCCCAGGCGGGTGAGATCCGCGTGGAAGGGCTGCTGGAGGATCACGAGCGAATCGAGCGGCGATTTCGCTCGACTCCTACGCGGCGCACGACGGTCACGCCGGGCAAGGATGTCTATCAGTTTGCCGTCGAGAATGCGGCGCTCGACCAGGTGGTGGCGCAATTGGCCCAGCGGTTGAATCTGGAAGTGCAGTGGGATCGTGCGGCAATCGACAAAACCGCGGCGGCCATCGACCAGTTGATCTCCGTGCGCGTCAAGGACGCGACGCTGGACGAACTGTTGAGCGCCGTTTTCGAAGGCACCGGCCTGACGTTCGAGCGCCGCGATCTGAACGTATCGATCTTTCCGACCGGTGGTAAAAACGGCTCGCCATAGACCGATACGCCGGGAGGCCCGCAGCGTGGCCGGACGTTCAAGCGAACAGCTTTTCCAGCTCTTCGCGCACCGTTTGCTCGATCTTGCCCTTGAACATCATGGCCGCAAACGGCAGGTTGCCGTTGACCTTGACCTGGTCGGGCTCGACGGCGATGTCGCCTTTAATATTGAAGCCGTAGGTCGAGAAGCTGTAGTCGAGCTTGTTGTCGCTCCAAGCTTCTTCCAGGTTGCTCACTTTGTCCGCGTGTCGTTCCTTGAGCTTCTCGAAGAACGTCTTGAGTCTCGCGGCCGCTTCTTGAGCGCCGAGCGAGTGCGGCGTGGTGATGGTTACCGTGGGCATGATCGCAGAGTCCCTATGACGGTTAAGTTGGCAATGATGTTCTCGGCCGGTGCATCCCGCAATACGAGCCTTGCTCATCGGGATGCACGGCGTCCATCATGGTAGCCGGAAACCGCTGGCAAGGGAACCAAGCGCATGCGCAACGGGCCGCCCGCCACGGCTCGACCCGCAAGAGCGCAACCGGCAGACACCGTCGTGGCGGTCAATCCGCCAGGCCCTCGCAATCTGCTCGATCGGCCGGATGCCACAGCGGCAGTCCCAGCCGCACGCGCTCGGCCAGCGCCATTAGCTTGTCGGTGGTGCCGGGCATGGCATCGCAAGCCGCGAAATCTTCGGAATCTACGTTCGAGGGCTCAAAATCCCAAAGCCCCAGTCTGATCGCTTCTAAGACGGTGTTGGGCACAGTGCAGCTCCTTGCTCTGGGCGAGGCCGTCGCCGCGAGGCGACCCTCGACGACGAATCGCCCGCTGGGCGGCCTTGGCGGCGCTGAATGGTTCGCATTGCTGCGAAGATTCCCCTGCGCCGGCAATCGTGGCAAGTCTTGAGTATTAGGCGCAGCGCCGCTTTGTCAAGCAAATTGTCGTCAAACACATGGACGAAATTGGCGCGCTGGCGCGCGGGCGGGGCTTTCCGTGGCCGGCGCGTGAACCAAAGACGCCACACGAACGACGCGCGCCGCGTCGAGCGAGCCGGTGCGCTGGGTGTCGCACACGGCGCCGCGGACAGCAATGTAGTCGGGCGAGAGTTGCAGCGCTTGCGCGATCTCGTCCAGTCCCAATCCGCCCGCGACAACGCTCACCAGTTGCTGCCGGCGCGCCGCGAGCACAAAGCGAGCGACCTGGTCGAACGCGAGGTGATTGAACAACGGGCCGCGCGATTTGTCGAACGTGTCGAGCAGCGCTGCGCGGCAGCCCAGCGCAATGCCCAGTTCGAGTGCGACGTCGGGGGGCGGAGCGCCGGCGGACTGCCAGTCGGCATAGGCCACCGCGACGGCGACAATGCCCCGCGGCAGCGCACCGATGGCGCCCTGCCAGCGCTGTTGCCAATCGGGCATCGACCGGCAGCCGGCCAGCCCGATCTTGGCATACTGCACGCGGCCCGCCAGGTTCGCCGGCAGCTTGACGGCGGCGGTCAACTCGCCCAAGGCGGCACTCAACGGCACGCGTCCGGCGAGCAGCGTGGCAACCGCGCCGATGGTTTCGACGTCGGCTGCGCCCAACGGTCCGCGCAGCGGTTCCTTAACGTCGATCAAGTCGGCGCCGGCCGCTTCGGCAATCGCGGCCTCGGCGGCGTTGCGCACACTGACGATGAGTTGGGTCATAGTGACAATTGCGAGACTCAGTCGGTCGGAGGATCCGTGGCGCTGCGCGTCACTTCGGCCAGCCGCTGGTTGAGCCGGTTGACCAGCGAAACGCTCAGCGGCTCGCACCATGTGCCGCGAATGGTGATATACCCGCTGCACCAGGTGCCGAGTCGCGGCTTGACTTCCTTGTGATGCAAATCGGTGGCGGCCTCGGCGACGCGGATGACCAGCGACGCGACTTCGGTCTGCTGGTGCTGCTTGCCGGGCAGCAGGCTGGGCGCTTGCCCCAGCCAGAAGCATTCGACGGATTCGATGGGCAAGCGCACCGGTGGACCCGGATTGAGCCAGACCAGGAGCTCGCCGTTCGAATAGGCGAGGCGTGGTCGGCGTAATTGCACCGCCAGCAGCAACACCAGGCTTGTCCCCACCGCCAGGAAAACCAGCCCCACGGCGCGCAGCCAGATCGCCGGCATGCGGCCGGGCAGTCCGACCATCATCGCCAGGCCGGCGACCGCGACGATCAGCGGCGGCACCATACCCAGCCACAGCGCGCGGGAATTGGTTCGCAACCAGACTTCGGGAGGCATCGAGCGTCCGATCGTTTCTTGCAGAAAATTTGCCAGGCGTTGACGTCAGTGTAACAAACGCATGAGCGTTCGCCAGGGACCGCGGTGTTGCCCGTCGCGCTTACTCACGAAGTGGGGACGGCCTTGATTTTCTCGCCGCGATGGATTCTCTTTGAAGCTCGTGTGAAACGATCGACGTGCCGGCCGGCGGCGAGAACGGCACTGCGGTGAACGCACGAAGAGATTGTTGGGAAAACCAGCGGAATCGATTCATCGTATGCGACAGGCCGCCAAGCGCAGCTCCAACATTCACCGGCCCGTGATCCTGGTGATCCTGGCCATCCTTGCCTGCTACGTCGTGGCCACACTGATGGGCTGGACGGCGCCGGCTGAGGCCGCGTCCGACCACGAGACTCATGGCGGGACAACGGCGGTGGCCCACTACTGGGCAGTCATTCCCTTTACGCTGTTGCTCGGGGCGATTGCCCTGCTGCCGCTGCTCGAGTCGACGGCGCATTGGTGGGAATTGAACCTGCATAAGTTCTACGTGGCGGGCAATCTGGCGCTGATCACGCTGATGTACCTGGCGCTGATGCACCCCAACGGCAGCCTTGGGTTGGCGCTGCACACCTTGCAGCATGCGGTGATCCAGGAATACATCCCGTTCATTACGTTGCTGTTCAGTCTCTATACGATCAGCGGGGGCATTCGTCTGGAGGGAGACTTGCGCGCCCATTCGCTCACCAACGCGACGTTCATTGCCAGCGGGGGCTTGCTGGCCAGCTTCATCGGCACCACCGGCGCGGCAATGCTGCTCATTCGGCCGCTGCTGGAAACCAATTCCGAGCGCAGGCGCGTGACCCACACGGTCGTGTTCTTCATCTTCGTAGCCTGCAATTGCGGCGGGCTGCTGCTGCCGATCGGAGATCCGCCGCTGTTTCTCGGCTATCTGAACGGTGTCGAATTCTTGTGGACCTTGCAACTGTGGCAGAGCTGGCTGTTCGTCAACGGCACGCTGCTGGCGATTTATTTTCTGGCAGACCATTTTTACTTCTACCCGCGCGAGTCGAAAGCGGACATCGTGCGCGACGAGACGCATGTGCGGCCTCTGAGAATCTATGGACTGTGGCCGAACGCGCTGTTGCTGTTGGGCGTCATTCTGTCGGTCGCACTGCTGGACCCCGGCAAAGTGTTGCCCGGCACCAGTTGGCATCCTTGGCTCTACCTGCGCGAGATGGTGCAGTTGGGACTGGTAGCCATTTCGCTGGGAATGGGGCCGCGGACGGTGCGCGACGCGAACCAGTTCGACTACCTGGCGATTGTCGAGGTGGCTGCCTTGTTCATCGGCATCTTCGTGGCCATGCAGCCGGCGCTCGAGATTCTCAACGCGCGGGGCGCAAGCCTGGGGATCGATACGCCACACGAGTTCTTTTGGGCGTCGGGCTGGCTGTCGTCGGTGCTGGACAATGCCCCGACGTACCTGGTGTTCTTCAAGACGGCGCAGACCTTGCCCGCCGACGGGCCGACGATGGCCGGCGTAGCCGAACCGCTGTTGCGCGCCATCAGCCTGGGCGCGGTGATGATGGGCGCCATGAGCTACATCGGCAACGGCCCGAACTTCATGGTCAAAACGATCGCCGAAAAGGCGGGTGTCCGCATGCCCAGCTTCTTCGGCTACGTCGTTTATAGCTGCGTGATCCTGCTGCCGATCCTGGCGATCAACGTCTGGCTGTTCTTGTGACGGTCGATCCGTTTGCTGTTTTTAGCGTGGCGTCAGTGGCAGGTCGTTCTTAGAATGGCGCGATCGGATCGGCGGCGCCGATGTGCCATCCGCTTTTCGACCGGCGATCCCGGGAGCAAGTTGCACGCGTGGACTACGAGCACATCACCACCGATCGAGGGCTGGCGAAGCTGTGCGCGGAACTGGCCGGCGCGGAGTCGATCGCCTTCGATACGGAGTTCGTTTCCGAGCATTCCTACCGGCCGGAATTGTGCTTGATTCAGGTGGCCGCCGGCGACCGGCTGGCCGTGATCGATCCGCAAACGCTCAAGAGCATCGTGCCGTTTTGGGAACTGTTGGCCACACCGGGCCATCAGACGATCGTCCACGCCGGCCGCGAGGAGCTGCTGTTTTGCCTGGCCGCGGTGGGGCAGCCGCCCCACGAGTTGTTCGACGTGCAGATTGCCGCCGGACTGGTCGGGCACGAGTATCCGGCCGGTTACGGCTCGCTGTTGGCAAAGCTGGTGGGCAAGCGCTTGCAAAAGGGCGAAACGCGCACCGACTGGCGCCGTCGGCCGCTATCGGCCGGACAAATCGACTATGCGCTTGACGACGTGCGCTATCTGGACGAGATGGCGTTCAAACTGCGCCGCCGGCTGGCCGAAATGGGACGCACCGGCTGGATGGAGGCCGAAATGGGCTCTTGGACGAGCGACGTGCGCGCCACGCGATCGGACGAGCGGTGGTGGAAAGTGTCGGGTACGTCGAACCTCGCGCGGCGCAGCCTGGCCGTGGTGCGCGAGATCTGGCGCTGGCGCGAGACCGAAGCCGAACGCCGGGATTGCCCGACGCGGCGCGTATTGCGAGACGATCTGATCGTCGAGCTGGCCAAGCGTCGCAGTTCCGATCCGGCGCAGATCCGCGCGCTGCGCGGCATGGAGCGGGGCGACCTGCGCCGCTGCC
>JBGSYQ010000206.1:0-3093 GCA_041750795.1 Pirellulales bacterium
GCCACGCGCCGCGAAGCGCATCATGCCGCCCAGCATGTCGTGCAGTCGCCAGCCGGGGTTGACGTTGTAGTTGATGTAGGCCACGCCGTACGGAGCCAGGCTGCGCTGGCAGAGCACCAGCAGTGCGTTGCGCGTCGCTTCGTCGACCCAGGAGTACACGTCCGGCACGATGATGTAGTCGAACGTTTCGCCGCCGGCAGACGTCTGGCCGATCGCCTCGCAGCGAAACTCGATGTTGCCCAGTCCCGCTTCGGCGGCCGTGCGCTGTGCCGCGGCGATCTTATCCGGCGCGTCGTCGAGGCCCAGCAGTCGCGCGTGCGGATAGCGCTCGGCCAAGGGGAGCAAGTTGCTGCCGCTGCCACAGCCGATTTCCAGCACGGCCGCACGCTCGACGTCGCAGGGCGTCATGCCGCGCACGCGTGCGATGGCCGCCAGTTGCTCGGGCTGGGCCTGTGGAATGGGGGAATTCAGGCGGACGAAGGCTTCCTCGACCGAACGAAACTGGTTTGACATGCGGTTACTCGGACCGGTTCGAAGTACGGGAAAGAGTCTGCATAATGGCGTTCCAGACGCAAGTCATGCGATCAATAACGCGTGGCCGGCCAGCTTGGCCAGCGCCTGGTCCAGTACTTGTTCGAGAATCTCGGCGGCCGGGGCGCCGGAACCGGCGGGCAGATCGCCGCGCAGGATCGAGAGTTGCCCGCGATCGGCCGCATTCATCAGCAGCGCCAACAAGGCCGCACGATCGCGTTGACCATCGAGAAAGCGCAACAGATTGTGCGACATTTCGTCCAGCGACACCGGCTGGTGGCGACGGTTGGTTACCTGGCTGCGCGATTCGGCCTCGACGCGAGCCCAGCGAGCTGCTTGTGGACGCTGACTCACTTCGACGGTAAAGCGGTCGGCGTCGCTGTGGACCTCGATCAGGCCGTTGACGACGCATTCGATCAGGTTGCGCGCTAACTCTTCGCGCTGCGCTGCGTCGAATGCCGGCGCGGCAGCGCCCGCGCTGCGCAGACGGTCGTCGACCGCGGCGAGCAATGCTTCGAACGAGATGGCACGCGGCCAAAGGGTCGCCAGCAATTCCAGCCCGACCCTGGTGGCCGGCAACGCGACGCCCAGCGTCCGACCATCGGCCGCGACGAATCGCGCCGGCTCGTCGGCCAGCAGTTCGACGGGCGGATTCGCCGGCCGCAAGTTGCCGGCCAGGTAGAGGCCCTGCAGCCGTTCGGGCGTCCACTGATGGGTGCGAGGCACGTCCTGGTGGCAAAACAAACTGTGGTGCGCGCTGCGATTGCACAGCAAGTCCATGTGCTGTTCCATCGAGACGGTGTCGCGCGACACCTGCGCCAGATTGTGCTCGGCGGCTGGCCCTAGCGGCGCGGCAAACATGGTCGGGATGTCCGCATCCCCCAGGTATTGAAACCCATGTGCCGCGGCCCGTTCGGCCACCGCATGAAACAGCACGGGAGGGTTCTCCGCGTCCAGGTGCTCGTGCGCCAGCGTGGCGTCCGCAAGTCCCAGTGCCAGGGCCGCTTCGCCCCGCAACGAGTGTGCCCAGCCCTTGGCGTCGGAGGGCAACGATTCCGTGAGAAACTGCAGCACCTTGCGCGCTCGTGCGATGCGCTGCGGCAACGCGTCCTGCGCGCTGCCTGCATTGCGTGCCAGGTCGCCCACGACGCCGGGCACGATCCAGCCGGGCAGCACGCGATAACTCAGGTAGAGCAATCCTCGCGGATTCAGCCGGGCGCGGCAGAAAGCCAACAACGGGTCTTGCAAGGACGGCGGCAGGTGCGAGTAAACGTCGTGACAGATGATGTAGTCGAACGAGCCTGGCGGTTGCTTGCCCGGCTCGAGCAGCAACTCGTGGAACTCAACGTTGCCCAACTCCGCGCTGGCCGCCAACTGGCGCGCCGTGGCCACCGCCGCGGGCGACGGATCGAGCCCGATGAACGTGCTGTCCGAGTGTCGCTCGGCCATGGGCAGCAGGTTCAAACCCGCTCCGCAACCCACCTCCAGCACACGGCAGCGCTGGACGCTTGCGGTTTCCACGCTGAACAAGCGGGCAATGCCGGCCAGATGGTCCGGATGACTGTGGCAGACAACCTGGCCGGGCTGAGATACGTCGGCCGGACTACGCTCGGCGGCAAGTCGTAAAGGCATGCGATGACGATTCTAGGTAAACCGAATCCGAAAGTGTGAAAACGACGCCATTTCCAGGCTGCCGGCATCGGCCGTTTGGCGTCACGCGTGCCGGCATGCGCCGATTCTAATCATTCGATGGCGAGTTGGTCTAACAGTCGGCTGAAAAATGCCGTCGTGGCACTATTCAACAAGGGCCCAGTGCGACGTCAGCGACTATCGAGTTTTTCCACAGTCTGCCAGTGCTTCTAAAACACCCCCATTTTGGCCTTTACCCGGTGGGCGACTGTCGGCACAATACCGCCCCCTCGTACGGCCTTGCGGCCGGCGGGGCCCGAACACAACGTCGTATCGTCTCGGTGGCTTGCAGGAGTCTTGAGCATGAAGAAGCGTTTTGCGATCGTGGCGGTGCTGGCGAGCGGCGCTGGAATGGCGACGTTTACGGCGGTTTGGGCGCAACGCCAGGCTCCGCCCCCCGCGGTGCTGGTGAACGTGGCGACGATCGCCGAAAACGCGCCCAAGTTGAAGCAGGCGATCGAAACCTTGAAGAATGAGTTCGAGGCCACGGGCCAAACGTTCAAGCAGGACAGCGAGCGCGCCAACGAACTGGTAGCGCAGCTTGGCAAACTGACGCCCAACAGCCCGGAATATAAAGAGCTGGAACAACGGCTGACGAAAATGCGCGCCGACTTCGAATTGCGCGGCAAACGCATCACCGAGGACTTCAAGGATCGCGAGGCGAAGCTGTACCACGAGCACTCGCGCGAGCTGAAATCCGCGCTAACCGCCTTCGGCCAGGCCACTGGCGTGCAACTCGTGCTCCGCTACGATCCTCCCGCGGAAGAAGACGTCAAGGATCCGCGCCGCGTGCTACGCTAAATGAACAACGCCGTCGTGTACCAGCGCGGGCTGGACGCGACCGCGGCGCTGCAACAACGACTCGGCGGCGCA
>JBGSYQ010000207.1:0-4154 GCA_041750795.1 Pirellulales bacterium
AGGACTTTGATGATTGAATCTGCGTCTTTCTCGGACTTCACAGCGTTTTCGCATGTCGCCGCACACCGCGAGACATGCGAATATTCCCGCGACATGACAAAACGCTTGGATTTCCGGCATTTCAACGTTCGAAAAGTCCTAAAAACTACTGGCTAAGCGAAATCGTCGAGCCACGACTGCCGGTGCTATTTGCCACTCGATTTCACATCCTGCCGCAATTGAATGATCTGCTCCTGAAGCTCAAGCAGCATCGTCGTTTGGACGTCGAACCTGGCGCGCTTCACTGCCGGCGCATACTTGAAAAGATACAGCAACAGCATGTAACCGCCGACGAAAAACGACAGGACGGCCACGACAAACCACGCGCCGATCACCACGGTATAAACGGAACTCATCCAACTGTCGGCCATCAGCCTTCGCGCTTCATCGAACCTCGGAATCGCGAAGATACCCACAAAGTACACGAATACACAAACACCAATGGTCGTTAACAATGCGCGGCGTACTCGCTGGGCCTTGTGCTCCCAGGCAACGAGCGTGGCTTCCAGTTTCATGCGAAACTCCTTGGTGCTGGATTGGTTGATTTGCTGGTCCTGTGAGAGCAATCGCAGAACTTGATTGCGAACCGCTTCGCTGTCACGCATGGCCCCTCTCCTCGCCGATGATCCGCCGCAGAGCAGCTTTGGCGTAGTGCAAACGCGACTTGGCCGTCCCCTCGCTACAGCCGATCACTTCTGCGAGTTCCTTGACGTCCATTCCCTCGACGAAGCGCAAGACCATGATTTCTCGATGATTCTCCGATAATTTTTCGAGCGCCACGTGGACCAGCTCTGCATTTTCGAGCAGCTCGAATTCGTTCCATGCGTCCACCGACGTGCTGCTGGCGGCCAGATCTTCGCGGGCATGAGCCTCAGCCCGGCGCCGGCGCAGGTGATTCATTGCCCGGTGATGGGCACATCGATAGAGCCATACTCGAAAGGCGCCCGGCGCTCGCAGTTGTCCCAGCTTGCGATATACGTCCAGCCAGATTTCCTGCAGCACATCGCCGGATTGATCGCGGTCGTGGATGAGGTGATGAACGTAGTACATTAACCGCTCTTGATACAGAGTGACCAATTGATGAAATGCATCACGATCGCCCGCCTGTGCACGCATCACCGCGATTCGCTCGCGAAGTTGCTCGAGGTCGTCGTGCGAGTCGCTCAAGGAATGGCTCCAGCCTTACGCTGCTTCGCCACGTTGGCGAATACTGCTAAACAAGGCGCGCGGCACCTGAGGGAGGTTCAATGCCGCCGGCAAGAAATACGGAGAAATGTGGAACGCCAGCCGCAAGTGCGGCAACAGTCATGGGCCATTTCCCCGACGGCTAGCTTAACAGCTCCACGATCGGCTGGCCGTCGGCCAGTTTCAGTGGGCGGCCGGCGGGGGAAATGAGCTCTTTGGCCGGGTCGATGCCCAGCGCCGACAGCAGCGTGGCGTGGACGTCGGCCACTTGCTTGGGATCGGCGACCTGGCGGGAACCCTCTGGGTCGGTCTGGCCGATGGCTTGACCGCCGCGAATGCGACCGCCCGAAAGCGCCATGCTATATCCGTGCGTCCAATGGTCGCGGCCGCCCAGGCGGTTGATCTTTGGCGTGCGACCAAATTCGCCGGCCACCAGCACTAGCGTGCGCTGCCAGAGATCGTGCTCTCGAAGGTCGGCCAGCAACGCCGCCCAGGCGGGATCCAGCGTCTGCTTGAGCCGGGTATGGATTTCGTGGTTGTTGGCGTGGCTATCCCAACCGTCCAACGTCACCTCGACACACCGCACGCCGACTTGCACCAGACGGCGTGCCGCCAGGCAGCCGCGGCCAAACGGCGTGTCGCCATAGGCGGCGCGCCGTGCCGCACTTTCGCGCGACAGGTCGAACGCCGCCAATTGCTCGGAAGTCATCATCCGCCGCGCATCGCGCACGTGTTCGCGGTGCAGCGTTGCTGCCGCGGCGGATTCTCGACCACCCGCAAAGCTCTGCTCCATCACCTCCAGATCCGCGAGTCGCTGCCGAAATCGCGGCTCGGACACGCGCGCCGATACGTCCGCAACCTTGTGGGCCGGATCGCCGGCCTTGAAGGCGTCGAAGGCATCACCCAGATAGCCGCCGCGTGCGGGCCATTTCCCCGGCAGGATGGAAATGTGTCGCGGTATTTCAGTTTGGCCGTGCGGCAACTCGTGGCAACAGATGGCGCCGATCGATGGGTGAACGGCGGTCGGATCGGGCCGATACCCGGTTTTGGCCAGGTACGTGCCCCGCTCGTGGTCCCCTTCCCTGCTCACTAGCGATCGCACCAGCGCGATCGATTCCATCTGCTCGGCCACCCGCTGGAGTCCCTCGGCCAATGGAATGCCGCGCACCGCAGTACGAATCGCACGTGTCCCGCCCGAGATCTTCGTGTCGGGATGCGGGTCGAGCGTTTCCAATTGGCTGGGGCCGCCGGCCAGCCAGAGCACGATCAACGCTTGCGCCGGTTGCGGATCGCCGCGCGTGACTGCCGTCGTCACGTCGTCCCCCAGCAATCGCGCAATCGACGTCAGCCAGGCAGCGCCCCCCAGGCCGCCGAGGCGCAAGAGCGCGCGGCGGTGCAGCAGCGCGTGGTTGATCTCGTCGGCTTGCCAGGCACCATATCGCATGGCTAGTGGTTCCAGGAAAACTCGGTGGTGTTGAGCAGCGTCCACACCAGATCGCCCAGCAGGGCGCGCCGCTGGGCGCCCGTCGCACCTTCCAACTGGGCGACAAAGTGGCGCCGCTCTCGTTCGTTCGGACGGCGCGACAGCACGGTCAGCATGGCCGTCTCAACGGCCGTCGCGTCGTCGGGCGCAAGTGCCGCGATCCGCGTGGCCGCGTTGCCCACCAGATCGTTCTTAGTTTTGTCGAAGACGACGTCGCCGTTCATCATCAGCAAGCGTTGCGGAATGGTGCCGCCATGCTCCGCGAATTCCTCGGCGCCGCCGTCGCCATAGCGTTCGATGAATTCCTTCTGGCCGATAGCGCGCGCCAGCCGCACCACAATGTGCGAACTCGAGTCGATCGTGGTCAGCGACGCCGATTGCAGCAAAGCGCCGACCACCTGCTCCGGGCGCAATCGCGTCATGGGAAACACGGCCCAGGCCGCACTGTGCGCGGACGCTGACGTGCTCGCTCCTTCGGAATGGTGCGAAACCGTCCGGCTATCGAGTTGAAACACCTCGGTCGACGCGATGACTTCCAGCAGCCGCCGCAGATCGTATCCGTGTTGCACGAAGTCGTCGGCCAGGATGTCGAGCGCGGGGATCGCCGCCACGTCGCCGGGAAGATTGTCGATCGGCTCGACCAACGGGCGGCCGAACAGCAGCGCCCAGGCGCGGTTCACGGCCTCGCGCGCGAACGGGCGATTGGCCGGATGCGTTACCCAAGCGGCCAGGCGTTGCCGTTGCGTGCCTTCGCCAGGCTCTAACTCTGGCTGATACGGCACGCGGCAAGCGATGACTTCCGCTGCGCCGGTCTCGCGGTTCTCCACGTGATACTCACCGGAATCGTCACTGATGCCGCGCAGGCTTCGCCGCGTCTGGCCAAAGTACGCCGCCAATCCTTGAAAGTCGCTTTGCCGCCACGAGTCGAACGGGTGGTCGTGGCATTCGGCGCAATCGAGTCGAATGCCCAAAAACGCGCGACCCACGCGCGCCGCCAGTTGATTGGCGTCGGGGCCACTCTCCCCTGCGGGTGGAATGGTCACGCTCACGAAGTTCGTCGCCGGCGTATCGGTCCACAACCCGCTATCGGCAATCAGATGCCGGACGATCTGATCGTAAGGCACGTTATCCGCGACTTGATCCGACAGCCAGGAGACGAAACGGCGGCGGCGAAAAAGCAGAAACGGCCCATCGTCGGTTCCGACGTAGGCACGCGCCAATCGCTCGGCTACGAAGTCGGCATACCGCCGGTCCGAAAGTGTGGCACGCAGCCAGCGCTGCGTGCGTTCGGCGTGCGGCCAGGCTTCGAACTGCCGGATTTCTTCCAGCGAGGGAATAGTGCCGGTCAGCGCCAGCGACACGCGGCGGGCGACAGCCAACTCGTCGGCCGCCGCCGCTGGGGTCAAACCCGCGTCGCGCCACGCGGCGCGGAACGAAGCATCGACAC
>JBGSYQ010000208.1:0-2446 GCA_041750795.1 Pirellulales bacterium
GCCATCGCGGCGTACAACGACTTCGCGCCGCAGCCGGCGGCCGAAGTGCCGTTTGCCGAGGTGCAGATTCACTACATCACCGAGTTGGCGCGACTGGCGTCGGCGCTCGACGCACCGATCGTGCGCGTGTTCACCGCCTACGATCGCACGGGCATGGCGTCGATGGCAGACTGGAACCAGGTGGTCGCGTCGTTGCGCGAGTGCGCCCATCGCGCAGCCGACCTTGGCGTGACGCTGGCCGTGCAGAATCATCACGATCTGGCCGTGGACACCGGCGCGCTATTGGATCTGCTCGACGACATCAACCGGCCGAACGTGAAGTTGAGTTTCGACGCCTGGTCGCCGGCCTTGCGCGGCGAGCCCTTGCACGAAGCGGCCCAGCGCGCAGCGCCCTATGCCGCGATGACCACCAACGCCGACTACGTGCGCTGGCCCCGCTATCAATATCAGAGCGCGCTGGTGAACTACGAGCGGCTGTCGCCCGACATGGTGCGCGCCGTGCCGTTTGGCGAGGGGTTCATCGACTACGAGGCGTTTTTCGCGGGGCTGGCCGAAGGTGGCTTTCGCGGCGTGGCGAACTACGAAATGTGTTCGCCGATTCGAGGCAGCGGCGACGCCGACAACCTCGACGCATATGCCCGCGGCTATCTGGCTTGGATGCGGCAACATCCTTCGGCCAATCCGCGCGAATGAACCGGCACGCGTGCGAATGGCCCAAGGATTGCTGTGGCCCAGCGGCCCGGTTATCATGAACGGCGATAGCGATTACCCTCCCGCGCATCGAGAGCGACTCGACCCCGGTCGCCACTTGCTGCGCAGCAACTTCCCCCGGCTGGAGTCGACGCGCAATGCGAGCTACCGGCATCTGGCTGCTGAGTTTGACCGCCTGGACGCCGGCGGCGCTGGCCGTCGACTATCAGCGCGACGTGAAGCCCATTCTGGCGGCGCATTGCTATAGCTGCCACGGCGGGCTGCGGCAGCAGTCGGACTTGCGCGTCGATCACGTCGCCTTCCTGCGTACCGGCGGGTCGCTCGGCCCGGCCATCGCCGCCACCAGCGACGACAGCCCGCTGATCCAGGCCGTCACCGGCACGGGCGACGTCGAGCAGATGCCGCTGGAGGCCGAGCCACTGTCGGCAGAACAAATCGCCACGCTGCGCGCGTGGATCGAGGCGGGAGCGCCGGCGCCGGACGAGCCGCTGCCGACCGATCCGCGCGATCACTGGTCGTTTCAGAAGCCGGTTCGCCCCGAGTTGCCGGCGGTGCAAACTGCCGCATGGGCCGGGCATCCGCTCGATCGGTTTCTGGCCGCCGAGCACGAGTCGCGCGGACTCGTGCCCAGCGCAGCGGCCGAAAAGCACGTGCTGCTGCGGCGCGTGTACCTCGACCTGATCGGCCTGCCGCCCACGGTCGAAGAGCTGCGCGCGTTTCTGGCCGACGAGTCGAGCGACGCCTACGAGCGCGTGGTCGATCGGTTGCTGGCCAGTCCGCACTACGGCGAGCGCTGGGGCCGCCACTGGATGGACGTCTGGCGCTATAGCGATTGGGACGGCTATCAAGCCGAAGTGCGCGAAAGCCAACCGCACATCTGGCGCTGGCGCGATTGGATCATCGCGTCGCTCAACGCCGACAAGCCGTACGACACAATGATCGCCGAGATGCTGGCCGCCGATGAACTGGCGCCCGGCGACGACGAGGCGCTGCCGGCCACCGGCTACCTGGTGCGCAACTGGTACAAGTTCAATCGCAACGTGTGGCTCGACAATACGGTCGAGCACACGTCCAAGGCGTTTCTCGGCATCACGCTCAACTGCGCACGGTGCCACGACCACATGTACGATCCGATCGCGCAAGCGGAGTACTACCAGTTCCGCGCTTTCTTCGAGCCGCACGACGTGCGCACCGACCGCCTGCCCGGGCAGAGCGACACGGCCAAAGATGGCCTGGTTCGCGTGTTCGACGCCAAGGCCGCGGCGCCGACCTACCTGTTCGCGCGCGGCAACGAGGCCCAGCCCGACAAGGAACGTCCACTGGCGCCCGGCGTGCCGCAGGCGCTGCGTGGCGACGCCATGGCCATCGATCCGGTGGCGTTGCGGCCGGAAGAATTCTATCCGGGCTTGCGCAGCTTCGTGCAACAGGAGGAACTGGCCCAATCCGAGGCGGCGCTGAACAAGAGCGAGACGGCCATGGTGCAAGCCAGCGCAGCGCTGGCCGCAGCGCGAAAGAACCTGGAGGCGTTTGTCGCAGTGCCGGAAGCAGATGCACCCCAAGCAACGGCCAACGCAGGCAACGGCGCCGCGCCAGTCCCGGCCGAGGATAAGGCAACCGTCGAGGCAGGCGCCGCTGCCGCTCCCGTCGATGAGCATCAACTGAGCACTGCGGTGCGTGCGGCGGAAGCCGGCGCAGCGCTGGCAGAGCTGACGCTGCTCCTCGACCAGCGCGTCGA
>JBGSYQ010000209.1:0-5001 GCA_041750795.1 Pirellulales bacterium
TCGCGGCGCTGGCCGTCGTCGTGCCGCTGGCCACGTTGACGCCGGTGGCGATTCAGGCGGAACCGGCGGCGTCCCAGGCCGACGCAGATGCCGCCGGAGCGGAGTTGGATCCGGTTTCTGAAATTGCCGAGCCGATCAAAGACGAGGCTGCGGCCGCGACCGCCGGACAGCCGATGCGGATGGTGGTGCGCGCGATCAACAAGCAAACCGGCAAACCGATTCCGCGCGTGCCGTTCCGTTTGCGGGCTTACTTCCAAAACGGAAAATCGAAGCAGAGCGGACCGATCGCCGACGCCAACGGCGAACTGGTGATCGAGTATCCGGCCGAGCCGCGGCTGCGCTCGTTCCGCGCCGATGCGAAGGCCGAGGGCATGGTGCCCTATCACATCTCGTGGAGCTCGCAGCACAAGCAACTGGAGCTCCCGGCCGAGTATGAGATGCGCTTCGAGCCGGCCACGACGATTGGCGGAGTCGTGCGCGATGCGGCGGGGCAACCGGTCAAAGGGGCTTCGGTCAATGTTCTCTACCCGGCGACGGATTCCGATTCGCTCAACTATTACTACTATCTGAGCCGGGATCTGAAGACCGACGCCGAAGGGCACTGGAAGAGCAACACCGTGCCGGAGGATTTGTCGCGAGCCCAAGTGCGCATCGCACACCCGGAATTCCTGTTCGCGCACGTCGACGTGAATCAAAACGCGCTGACGTTACGGGATCAGTCGTTCGAACAGGTCATGCAGCAAGGTCCCGCACTGGCGGGCCGCGTGCTGGATGCGGCGGGACGGCCGGTGGCCGGCGCGTCGGTGCTGGTGGGTTCGTCGGGGTACGACTCGAGCAAGCAGCAAGGGACCACCGACGAAGAGGGCAACTTTCGCCTGAAGAATTGCAAGGAGGGGGCGCAGTTTCTGTGCGTCACGGCCGAAGGATACGCTCCCGAATTGCAGCGCGTGACGGTGGCCGACGACAACGAGCCGCTGGAAGTTCGCCTTGAGCCGGGGGCGACGTTTCGCTTGCGCGTGGTCGATGGGCAGGGGCAGCCCGTGGCCGGCGCCGAACCGATCCCCGAGTGGTGGCGCGGCCAGCAGATGCTGAAGCTGCGCCGTGCGGTCGACGCCGAGGGACGCTGGGTGTGGAACAGCGGGCCGCACGACGAAGTCAAGTTCAGCGTGCTGGCGGGCACCTCCAACCTGACGATGCGCGACGTGCCGCTGACGGCCTCCGACGAGGAACAAGTGATCACGGTGCATCCGAGGTTCCGCATCACGGGCAACGTGACCGACGCGGAAAGCGACGAGCCGATTGCGGAATTCCGCGTGTTCACGGCCTATCAGGTCGCGCCGGAGCCGCGCTGGGACAAGCACAACCCGGCCGCGTACAAGGACGGGCGTTACGAGTTCAAGTTTGACGAACTGCGCGCCGGCTATGCATTGCGCGTGGAGGCCGATGGTTATCAACCGGCTGAGTCGCCGACGTTCTTTGCCAGTGATTATCCGGAGGCGATCGACTTCAAGCTGCACAAGAACGGCACGATCGTCGGTGTGGTGCGGCAGCCCGACGGTTCGCCGGCAGCGAAGGCCACGGTGGTGCTGTTGAGCGCCGGCGACGGCGGATTCACGCAGTTCAGCGAAGGGCGTTTCCGCGACAATCCCAACGTGCCGTCGATGACGACCGGCGCGGACGGGCAGTATCGGTTCAACCAGCCCACCGAGGACTATCAACTGGTCGCGTTGCACGACAGCGGCTACGTGGACGTGCTGTGCGAAGCGGACAACGATGCGCCCGCGTTGGAGTTGAAGGCGTGGGGCCGCATCGAGGGGACGCTGACGATCGGCAAGCAACCGGGAGTGGGCAAGCGGATTCGTTTTTCTCCCAAATCGCCCGAGATCGGCGGCCACACGCGGCTCAGCCACGACTACAACGCCACGACCGATGCCGAGGGGCGCTTCGTGCTCGAACGCGTCGTGCCGGGCGAAGGCTGGTTGAGCCATATCTACACTACCAGTCACGTGAGCGGGCAAACGCTATCGCCGCTGCGCAGCGAGACGGTAATCGTCGAGCCAGGCGAAACATTGCGAGCGACGCTGGGGGGAACGGGCCGACCGGTCATCGGCCGGGCCGTGGCCAAGCAGCCGGATGGCAGTCTGCATCGTTGGGACGACAACGAACCGGTCAGCGCGTATACGCGCAGCGCGCCGAACGAAACGCAATGGTTTCGCTTGCCCATCGCCGCCGATGGCACGTTTCGGGGCGAGGATCTGCCGGCGGGCAAGTACAAGCTGACGGTAAGCCTGACGCCGCCGGTGCTCGATAATCGCTGCGGCTTCGGCAATGCGGTCGGTTCCGGCTCGCTCGAGTTTACGATTCCCGAGATGGACGGCGGCCGCAGCGACGAGCCGTTGGACGTGGGCGACGTGCCGATCACGCTTTTCAAATCGATCGGCGTGGGAGACGAGGCGCCCGATTTCACGCTCGACGCGTTGGATGGCAAGCCGGTTTCGCTGGTGAGCCTGCGCGGCAAAGTGGTGCTGGTAGATTTTTGGGCCACCTGGTGCGGACCGTGCATCGCGGAGATGCCCAACATGAAGGCCACGCACGAGGCCTTCGGCGATGACGAACGCTTTGCCATGCTGGGCATCTCGATCGACGAGAGGGCCGAGACGGCACGCGCGAAAGCAACGGCCGACGACTACGGCTGGACGCAGCTTTGGGCCGGCGGAAACTGGCAAGCCAAGGTGATGCAAGACTACGGCGTGCGCGCCATCCCCGCCACGTTTCTGATCGGCCCCGACGGCAAAGTGATCGCCAAAGACCTCCGCGGCGCGGCGCTGAAGGTCGCGGTGAAGGACGCACTGGCGCAGTTTGAGAAGTAGCCGGCGGTGCGTTTGCCGGCGTGCCAAGGTTCGACCGAAAAGCAACTTCCTGATTTTCCGACCCCTCACCCTGCCCTCTCCCGCAAGGGGCGAGGAGATTAGCGGAGAAGTTGTTTTTCGGTCGATCCCAAGCGACGTCCCAGCATAGAGGTGGCGGCCCGCTAGCGTCGCGCGCGTGGATAGCTTGTCGACGCTGCAATGCCTCGTCGTTTCGCGGTGAAATCGCGCGCCACCCCCCGCGGTCTTTGACAGCCTGCGGCGGTGGCCGCTATGCTGATGGCGGTTCCCGCCCTCTTGCACACCGATTTTGGCATTCCGAGAACGGCGCTGCGCATTTGCGCGCGGCGCGCTTGCGGCGTTTGTCTCGTTCGACGGCCACGGCAGCATTGCACCATGATCATCGATATTCACAGTCACGCCTGGCGCTATCCGGAACACTTTGGCGACGAGTTTGTCGAGCAGGCGGCGCGGGCCAAGGCCGGCGGCAAGCTCGACCTGGCGGTGCGCTACGACGAGTATCGCAAAGTGGCCACCGGCGACACGCGCACCGTGGTGTTCGGCGGCAAGGCCAGGCTGAGCGGCTTGTGGGTGCTCGATCAGTACATCGCCGAGTACGTCGCTGCGCATCCGGATACGCTGGTGGGCTTTCTCTCGGTCGATCCCACGCAGGAGGGCTGGCAAAAGGAAATGGTGGCGGGGCACAAGGAGCTGGGGCTGAAGGGCATCAAGCTGTTGCCCATGTACGCCGGCTTTCGGCCCGACGACGAACGGCTCGACCCGTTGTGGAAGTACGCCACGGAACATCAACTGCCGGTGCTGTTGCACACCGGCACGACGTTCATCTCGCAAGCGCCGCTGGAGTATACGCTGCCGCGGCATCTGGACGCGGTGGGCATTCGCTTTCCCGAAGTGAAGATCATCATGGCCCACCTGGCGCATCCATACGAGGCGGAGTGCATCGCGGTGGTGCGCAAGCATCAGAACATCTACGCGGACATCAGCGCCCTGCACTATCGGCCGTTCCAGTTTTATCACAGCCTGATGCTGGCGCAGGAATACGGGGTGTGGAACAAGCTGCTGTTCGGCAGCGACTATCCGTTCACCAGCGTGCGGGCCACGATCGACGGGCTGCGTTCGCTCAACCGGATGGTCGAAGGCACAAACCTTCCGCGCTTGGACAACGACGCGATCGCGGCACTGATCCACCGCGACAGTTTTGCACTGCTGGGAATTGAAATGTAGGCGGACGCGCTCACTAGCTGGGTGGCCCAGACAACTGGTTGTCTGGGTCCCGCAGGGACAAGAGGCGTTGCCGCTCGCCCCGGTGCTGGCGGGTTATCGCTCGCGTGCTTGCAGCGCCTCTTGTTGCTGCGCAACCCAGACACCGTGCCGGTGTCTGGGCCACCCCGGGGCGCTGATCCACCGCGACAGTTTTGCGCTGTTGGGAATTGAAATGTAGGCGGGCGCGCTCACTCGCTGGGTGGCCCAGACAACTTGTTGTCTGGGTCTCGCAGGGACAAGAGGCGTAGCTGCTCGCCCCGGTGTTGGCGAGTTATCGCTCGCGTGCTGGCGGCGCCTCTTGTTGCTGCGCAACGGCCCACTACGTAGAGCGCAATTAATCTGATGTCATGTGATGTCCCTTTTTCTATCCTCAAATAAACCCTCACGCCAACGATGAATCGCGTCCCCTTTATTTACTCCCACATTCAGGGCCAACGGCCCGACTGATACCAGCCTGGGCCAACGGCCCAGGTATGGAATGGCGCGGCTGCTTTCCCTGTGTTCATACACATTAAGGGCCAACGGCCCGAACGATTGGAGCCATACCGAATCGAGTTAGCAGCCCGTTGAAGTATTCAACGGACTGTTAGGCGAGCGTTGCCTTTGGGATTGACGGATAGCACGGGCAGTTGGCCCTTTCCATCGGCTGGAATCTACGGCCCATTCGTCCTGGGCCGTTGGCCCAGGCTGGTATAGGTCGGGCCGTTGGCACCCCTTTCAACATGCATGGGGGTGGTCGTTGAGTCTATTATAAACCTCGTTGGCTTTGAGAGGACGGTTGATGTGCCAAGGAGGTTGCGATGGCTCTTCCCCGCGCGTTTGATGCGTTTGTGCAGGGAGCTCCCTGTGC
>JBGSYQ010000210.1:0-2713 GCA_041750795.1 Pirellulales bacterium
AGCTCAGTCGCGTGGATCATCACATGCGTCCGCTCTCCGAGTGCCGTGTCGCCAACGATGCGCTCACGGTCCGCCAGGTTTATGTCGAATTGAGCCGTCCCGGTCGGCGGAGCGGGGCCATCATGCTGCGAGACTCGGCCGGCAGGTTGTCGGGATTGTTCACCGACAGCGACCTGGCCCGGCTGTTCGAGCACAAGCGCGACGACGCGCTCGATCGGCCCATTCGCGAGGTGATGACTTCCGAGCCGCTGCGCGTGCCGCAAGGCTCGATGGCGCTCGACGCGATCGCCATTCTCGGCGAGCGCAAGATCAGCGAGCTGCCAGTGGTCGACGCCGCCAGGCGTCCCGTCGGCATGGTCGACGTGACCGACGTGGTGGCCCTGTTTCCCGAGGCTCGGGCCGGCGGCCTGCTCGACGAGACGGACGCGCCGCGCCTGGCAACGTTTCCCGCGGCAACGCCTCCGCGCCAGCCTCCCGCCTCCACAGCCCCGCCGCGGGAATGCGCATGAAGATCGAACAGCGCTGCGAAGCCATCGAGTTGATCCTCTCCGACGTCGACGGCGTGTTGACCGGCGGCCAGATCGTCTACGACAACGAGGGGATCGAAACCAAGCAGTTTCACATCCGCGACGGGCTGGGCATCAAGATCTGGCAGCGCGCCGGCTATCGATTCGGCCTGATTACCGGACGCAGCTCGCACATCGTCAAAATCCGTGCAGCCGAACTGGGGGTCGAGCTGGTGCGGCAAACCGCCGAAGACAAACTGCCGTTTGCGCTGGAGATCCTGCACAACCTGGGGTTGCAGCCCCAGCAAGCCTGCTACATCGGCGACGACCTGCCCGATCTGCCCGTGATGCGCAGCGTGGGCCTGGCCGTGGCCGTGGCCGACGCTTGTCCCGAGATGCGCGACGCAGCCCACTACGTCACGCAACTGCGCGGCGGCGACGGCGCGGTCCGCGAAACGATCGAAATGATCCTCAAGGCCCAGCGCCGCTGGGACGACCTGATCCAGCGATACACGAGCTGACCGCGTCATGACGACTGTCACCGCCTCTCCACCAGCGCTCGGCGGCCCCCGGCGAAGGCCGCGCCCCGTGCGCACCGGCGAGGTCATCGGTTGGTTTGTCGGAGTCTTCTGCGCGTACTGGATCTACTGGCTGATCGCCGTGCCGCTGATCGAGCCCGGCATCGATCCGAAATCCGCCAGCCGCTATACCGCCGGCGGCCCTGCGCCCGAGATGAGCCAGCGCAAGCAAACACTGGTGCAGTATTTTCCTGCCGGTTCGTGGGAGCTCGACAACCCGGCCGTCTGGGAAACCGACCAGACCATGCTGCTGTTCAAGCGGCCCGAACCCCAGCCCGATGGCACGGTGAAATTGCAGCATTGCACGCTGCTGTTTTTTCCACGCGAAAGCGACGGCGCCACGGCGGCCAAACTCCGCCCCGTCATCATGCGGGCCGAACACGGCGCCTCGCTCAAGTTCGATCAGCCCATCGAGCTCAAAACCGTCGACCTGGCCAGGCGGCAACTCGTCGGCGGCAACCTGCACGGGTTGATCCGCATCGAGCGCTTGCCCAGCCAGCCCGGCGCCGGCGACGATTTGCTCATCACCACCCGCGACATCGAGCTGGTGGGCGATCGAGCCACGTCGCCGCATCCGGTTCATTTTCGCATGGGACGCAGCCAGGGCACCGGGCGCGACCTGGAAATCCAATTGCACAACGACGGCCAGCCGGGCGGCGCCTTCCGCACTGGCAAGGTCAAGGCCTTGCTGCTGAAGCGCGACGTGGTCATGAACCTGGCGCTCGACGACCCGGCATTCGCCCGCAATCAACAACAGCCGGCCGCGGCCGGAGACCTGTCGGGGTCGACGCTGAAAATCACTTGCCAGGGCGATTTCAAATACGACGTCGAGCTGCACGCGGCCTCGTTCCACGACCACGTCGACGTGGCGCGCATGAGCACCGGTCCCAGCGATCTGTTGAACTGCGAGCTCTTGACCGTTTTCTTCCGTGCCAGCGGCGATCAACCGGCTGCCGACGATCAACCGACGCCGCACGAAACCGCCGGGCGCCCGGCAACCGGCGATATGCCCATCCGCCGCATCGAAGCACGCGGAGACCCGGTCACGCTGCACTCCCCCTCGAGCGGCATCTACGTGAAGAGCCTTCGCGGGCTCGACTTCGAACCGATCCCAGGCGATCAACTGGGGCGGATCGTTGGCCTCGGCCAGGGTGTGCTGCAAGGCGTCGCGCCGGGTGAGGCCGGCAACAAGTTTCTTATTCGCTGGACGCGCGAGCTCCGCTTCGAGCCGACCGAAGGCGGACAATACGTCGCTTCGCTGCACGGAGGAGCCAACGTGCGCATGCCCGATATGGGCGAGATCACCGCCAATGACCGGCTCGATGCCCACGGCAAGCTGGTGCAAGAGGGCGAAATCTTCGTCTGGGCCACGCGCATCCAAGCTCCGCAAAACGTCGAGCAGGTTGCCGCCGAACACGCTTCCCCTGTCCGTCCCGTCGCACTGCAAAGCGGCGGACGCAACCCCCGCCGGCCAAACGCTCCGCCGGCAGCCGACCAGTGGCAAATCGATCGCATGCTCGCCCAGGGACGCGTCGCCGTCAGCACGCCGCAACTCGACGCCAACACCGACAAGATCGAAGTCTGGGTCGAGCGGCCCACCGTTGCTGCGCCAGCCGGCCCGCCAGGCAG
>JBGSYQ010000211.1:0-6341 GCA_041750795.1 Pirellulales bacterium
GCTGCACGACCTGGCCATGCGCAGCCGCGAACTCTGGCTCGAGGTGCTGGCCGCCAGCCGCCTCTGGCACGATCGCTGCGGCTCGCTGCACCTGGCCTATCACGACGACGAAGCGCAAGTCCTCTGTGAGTTCGCCGCGCAGGCGGCCGCCGCCGGCATCCCCTGCGAATTGCTCGCGGGGGCCGAAGTGCCCAGCCGCTCAAGCGCCGTCAAAACCTCCGGCCTCAAAGCGGCCCTCTGGAGCCCCACCGAGACCTGCGTCGATCCGCGGCAGATCATCGGCGAGCTGCCCGCCTGGCTGGCACGCGAGCTCGGCGTGCGCTTCGAGTTCGGCACGGCCGTCACCGCCTACGAACAACCGCACGTCATCGCTGGCGGAAAACGCTGGACCGCCCAGCGGCTGTTCGTGTGCGCCGGCGACGACGTGCAGATGCTCTATCCCGAGGCCTTCGCCCGCGCCGGTTTCCTGCGCTGCAAGCTGCAAATGATGCGCTCGCGCGCGTACCGCCAGTGGCGGCTGGGACCGATGCTGGCCGGCGGGCTCACGCTCCGCCATTACAAGAATTTTCAAGACTGCCCCACGCTCGCCGCGGTGCGCGCGCGCGTCTCGCGCGACCATCCCGAGTTCGACCGCTTTGGCATTCACGTCATGGCCTCTCAAAACGGCCAAGGCGAGCTGGTGATCGGCGACTCGCACGAATATGACGACCAGGTGCTGCCGTTCGACAAGCCCGAGATCGATCGCATGATTCTCGACTATCTGCACTCGTTTCTCGATGCGCCCGACTTGCAGATCGCCGCGCGCTGGCACGGCATCTACCTCAAGCACAACAGCGACGCTTATTTCGTCGTCCGCCCGGCGCCCGGCGTCACCATCTCCACCGCCGTCGGCGGCGCGGGCATGACGCTCTCGTTCGGCCTGGCCGAGCACGTCGTCGAGCAAACCGAATAGTTAAGGAAATTCATCATGAATTACGAGCTTGTGATCTTCGACATGGCCGGCACCACCGTCAACGACGACGACGGCGTCAACCGCTCCGTCCGCGCGGCGCTGGCGCACGTCGGCATCACCGTCACGCGCGAGGCCGTCAACGAAGTGATGGGCATTCCCAAGCCCGAGGCGCTGTCGCGGCTGATCGCAGCATCGGACCATCCGGAAAAGGTGGCCGACTTGGACGCGATCCACGCCGATTTCGTCCAGCGGATGATCCGTTTTTACGAAACCGATCCGTCGGTCCACGAGATTCCCGGCGCCAGCGAGACGTTTCGCCGCCTGCACGACGCCGGCATCAAGGTGGCCCTCGACACCGGCTTCACCCGCGACATCGTCGACGTGGTGCTCAAGCGATTGGGTTGGAAAGACAACCCGCTCATCGACGTCACGGTGACCAGCGACGAAGTCGAGCGCGGCCGCCCGCATCCCGACCTGGCCCACCAGGCGATGCGCACGCTGGGCATCACCGACGCCGGCCGCGTGGCCAAAGTGGGCGACACACCCTCGGACTTGCACGAGGGAGTCAACGCCGGCTGCGGCGCCGTCATTGGCGTGACCGCCGGCTCGCACTCGGCCGAGCAACTCAAGCCGCACCGCCACACCCACCTGGTCCGCAGCGTCGCCGACGTGCCGGCGGCGCTGGGACTTTAGCGGCCGAGGCCGCAGGATAATCATCCCCTGCTAGAATGCCGGAATGAGCGACCACACCCACAAGCGACGCTGGTTCCGCTTCTCGTTGCGGACGTTGTTCGTTGCAGCGGCAATTGTCGGCGTGGCATTGTCGTGGTTTTTATGGAATGTCCGGCAGGTGGCGGACAGGAGGGCTCTGCTTACATATGTCGAGCAGCAGGGAGGTTGGTCCATGGACGCGTCTCTCAAGCCATGGAAGCGAGTGCCCGTCGTGTGGCACTGGCTTGGGGCCGCGCCTGTAGGAGAAATCTACTTGCATCGGTCCAAGTTTTCCTTCGAAGACCGCGACCATGTTGCAAGTATGTTTCCTGAAGCATCAGTCTTCTATTTGGACTAGGCTCGATTCCCAGCAACACACTAACCACCCAGTACCCAAAACCCAAAATACCCGCCAGCCGTTCACACCATCACCACCATCCGCTCCATCCGCTTTCGATAATGCTCCAGGCCGGGTACGTTCATGCCCGGCACTTTGGCCAGGTCGTCCCAGCGGCGCAGCTCGACGGCGGCACGATGGTGGGGATTGGCCTCGAACTGGGCGACTTCCTCGGGTCCAAACGGGCCGCCCTGCAGCGCCAGGCTCTGCACCGAGGCGGGCGAAAGCTGCCCCAGGTAGTCCGGCTCGGTCGCGCACAGGTAGCGCTTGGCCGCCACGTGCAGGCGGATCGGCTCGGTCACTTCCGGCGCGAAATGCCGCCTCAGCCACGCCTGGCCCAGCGCCTCGTGCCGATCGTCGATGCCCAGATCGGCGCAATCCTCGGGCAGCTTGTGAACCAGGTGGCCGAAGTCGTGCAACAAGGCCGCCACGACCAGCGGATCGCCGGCGCCGCGCTGCTCGGCGTGCCAGGCCGACTGCAGCGCGTGCTCCAGTTGCGAAACCGGCTCGCCGATGTAAGCGGCGTGCCCCTTGGTCGAAAACAGTTCGCAGATCTCGTCGACCACGCTCATCGTTGCGGCCTCACCCTCGCGCGTTGCATGAAGAAAAACACCATCGCCACGGCGCTGGTCATCGCGGCCACGCCGGCCAGTGCCAGAAACGTGCCCGACCAGCCAT
This sequence comes from Pirellulales bacterium, assembly GCA_041750795.1. GTDB lineage: Bacteria > Planctomycetota > Planctomycetia > Pirellulales > PALSA-1355 > JTS-RE94. Next base: position 2,739 of record JBGSYQ010000211.1, read on the forward strand.
AGTCGATCGTCACTCGCGCGACCGTATCGCCGGCGGCCATCCCCCCAAGATACCCCACGCCGTCGATGATGCCACAGGCCGTGGCGCTGCCGCGCTTGCCGCCCAGGTCGAGCGAGATTGCGCCGGCCAGGTACGAATACGGTCCGATCATGAGAAACCCGACCAGGCTCACCAGCGCCACCGGAAACAACGTCGCCGCGCCGAACGGGGCCGTGCCCAGCACTAGCAGCACGCCGGTCGTCAGAAAACAGCCGCCGAAGATCACCGCGGCGCGGCCCCCTTGCCCCAGCCCGTCGCTGATCCAGCCGGCCAACAGCACCGACGCGCCCCCCAGCAACGGAAACAGCGCGCTGCGGTTGGCCGCGTCCGCCCGGCTCAGCCCCAGCGCGTCGGTGAAATAAAACGCCGACCAGGAGTTGAACGTTTCTCGCAACAGCGTCAGCCCCAGCGACAGGCAGCACACCGTCAGAAACACGGGGCTCGTCAACAGCGGCACCAGCAACTCGCGCACACTCGGCGGCCGGTCGACTTCGCCTCCCGCGCCGAACACGTTGAGCGGATTGGCCGGCGGCTCGGCCTCGCCAATATCCAACGGCGATTCTTTCAACAAAAACCACACCACCACGAACAACCCGAACAGCACTCCCGCGGCCACCAGAAACACGCCGCGCCATCCTAGCCCTGCGGCCAACAGCCAGCCCATGAACCGCCGCGCGGCCGCGTCGCCGAACAGGTAACTCAAGCTGACCACGCCCATCGCCGTGCCATAGCTGCCGAACGAAAACCAGCGCCCGGTGACCTTGACCATGCCGGTCCACACGAACGACTGCACCAGCCGGTTGCCGAACCAGGCCAGCGTGAACAGCGGCACCGCCCCGCTCAAGCCAAACGCCACGGTGAACAACACCGAGCCGAGCATGCCGAACAGAATATTGCGCCGGCCGCCCAGAAAATCGGCCACGCTGCCGGTGAAAAACTTGCCGATGGCATAGGCCAGCACGCCCAGCGAACTGATCGTGCCCAAGCGCACCTGCGCTGCGTCCTGCGAGTATCCCTGGTCGACGAGCAGTTGCTGCAGCAACGACAGCGTGACCGAAAAGTTCGAGCGGCACAAATAACACGCCGCGTACAGCGTCACCAGCAGCACCAGCGTCAGCAACTGCCAGCGCCGCAATCGTCGCGCATCGTCGGGCATGTTCAGCAAGGGTCCGAACGGCAGCTTCAGAGAGATCGCCAACGCCGCCGGCCGATTGTAACCGAAACGCGTTACAACCGCATGAGGGCGCCGGCCGACACCCGTAGCTGGATTCGCAAGAATTCAGCCCGTTATCCCCGTAGCTCGCTTCGCAAGAATTCAGCCCGTTATCCCCGTAGCTGGATTCGCAAGAATTCAGCCCAGCAACAATCAGGGCGTCCGAACCCCTGCGCCTTTCAGCTTCGTCTCAAACAAGTTGCCGGCAAGGTGAGTCATCGCGCCTTGGCCCCGCCACCTCGCGGCGTCAGACCTTGCGCGGCACGGTCGTCAAGCCCACCGTGGCGCCGAGCTGAACTTCTTCGGTCACCGCCGCGCTGGCCGCCGTATCGTCGCCGGGCAGGTTGTCGAGCCACCAGCGCAGGGCGTCGGCAGTCGTCCACGGCTCGCGCGGCACGCAATCGGAGAGCATCGCGGCCAGTTGCCCGGCGCTTTGCGGACGCTTGTCGGGCGACTTCTCCAGGCACGCCAACAGCGCCGCTTCCAACTCCGGCGCGATCGGGCGAGCGGATTTTTCCGACGGCCGCACCGGCGTGTCCTCCACCTGGCGGCGAATGATCTCCAGCACGCTGGCCGCCTCGAACGGCGTTCGCCCGGTCAGCAGGTAATAGCCCACGCCTCCCAGCGAATACAGGTCGCTGCGCGCGTCGGCCGATTCCGGATCTTGAATGCACTCGGGAGGCAGGTACAGCGGCGTGCCGGTAATCGAATTGACCGCCGTAAGCTGCGTTTGCATGCGATTGTCGGTCGCCTTCACCAGCCCGAAGTCCAGCAGCTTGACGAAATCGCTCACGCCCGCGCGGCGCGTGAGCATGATGTTGGCCGGCTTGACGTCGCGGTGAATCAACCCCAGCGAGTGCGCTTCCAACAGCGAGCCGCACACTTGCAACAGGATTTGAATCACGCGGCCGTCCGGCTGCGGGCCGAATTTTTCCACCACGGACTGCAACGAGAAACCATCCAGCAGCTCCATCGCATAATAGAACACGCCTTCGTCCGTGCGGCCGTAGTCGTAGATCGTGATCGTATTGGGATGGTTGAGCTGGCTGGTGTGTTGCACCTCGCGTTCGAACCGCGCAATGGCGACGTCCGTCGTCTTGCTGGGTTCGATCAGCTTGATGGCCGTCGGCCGGCGCAGCAAGGCATGACGCGCGCGATACACGGCGCCCATGCCCCCTTCGCCGATTTTCTGCTCCAGCGCATACTGGCCCAGCTTGCCGGCGGCCAGCACGGCTTCGCGCATCCGCTTCTCCAACCGCCCCGCCAGCAAGGTCAACGCCAACAGCGCCAGCGCCGCGGCCGCCAGCAGCCCGAACAGGATCCAGAACACCGCGCGAATCATGAACACCGGCTGGTAGACCTCGGCCACGTCGACCTCCGTGGCCACGCCAAAGCCGTACTCCGGCAGCCAGGTCCACGCGCCCACGACCATCACGCCGCGATAGTCGCGATAGCCCCGGCCACTGATGCCGGAATTGCCGGCCGTGGCGTCTTGGGCCATCACCGTCAGCGGCTGTTGCGAGCGCCGCAATTCGGGCAACTCGCCGACGGTCATGTCCACGCCCGGATCGCGCAGCTCCAACGACAGTTCCGAGCGTGCATGGGCCCGGTCGGGCAACAGGCCGATCTGTTTCAACTGATCCTCGAACCGGCTGGCCGAGAGCAGCAGGCCCTGCCGGTCGAAGGCGAAGGTCTCTCCCGTCTCGCCGAAGCGACCGACGTTCAGAATTTGCGTAAACTCCTCGCCCGGCTGCAAGCGCAGCGCCAGGAAGCCGACGATCTGGTCGTCCGGGTCGCGCACCGGCGCGGCAACGAACATGGTGGGCAGCCCCAGTTCGATTTCGCCGCGTTCGTTGGGCAGCGGCACCTGCGACTGAAACGGCCGCGACACCAGCGCCTCGCCGGCGAAGATTGTGTCGGAGAACTCCTCGTGCCGCAGCGTCGACAACTGGCCGACCATGCTGTCGTGCTCGGCCGACAGGATCGTCCCCGGGCGATTGACGACCGCGCAGCCGGTGATGCCGTGCGCCGCAAGAATGGGCTGGATCGCGCTGGCAAGCTGCGCTTGTTGCGGCGCGTCGATCAGCTCGCGCGGGGTGCGCTCCGCCGCGGCATCGAAACGGACCAGAGAAACCACCGCCTCGGCCACTTCGGGATCGTGCGCCGCGGCCGTGGCGATGCCTTCCTGCATCTGCATCCACAGCGACAGCGCCGTCACGTCGGCCTTCAACAGCGCGCGCAGCTCCTCCTCGACTTGCTGCTGGATCGATTGCTCGACGTGCGAGCGCAGCCACGTGCCGGCCACGCCCAGGGCGATCATCGCCACCAGCGGCGCCATCCACACGTGGCGG
>JBGSYQ010000212.1:0-1882 GCA_041750795.1 Pirellulales bacterium
GTTGGAGGCGATGGCGTGATTCTGGACAGCATCGACTTGGACGAGTTGCAGCAGGGGGTGTCGCAGTGTCACGAGTGATTACGGTTCGGCGGGACGTGTCGGCCCGGGCGCGCGCCCAGGCCGAAGAGTTTCGCCAGGCAATGTCGCGTCGCGGGACGCTGGTCGTCAACGTGTTGTCGTCGCCCGGCGCAGGCAAGACCAGCCTGTTGGCCGCGACGGCCGTTCATTGGGGACCGGGGCGGCGTATGGCGGTGCTGGTGGGGGACATTGCCACCGATCGCGATGCGCAGCGGTTGGCGCCCTTTGCGCCGGCGGTGCAGTTGACGACCGGCGGTGCATGCCACTTGGAGCTGGAGTTGGTGGAACGAGGATGGGAGGCACTGGCAAGTCACGAGTTGGAAACTCTTTTTATCGAAAACGTCGGCAACCTGGTGTGCCCGTCGTCGCACGATCTGGGCGAGCACTTGCGCGTCGTGGTGTTGAGCACGACCGAGGGGGACGACAAGCCGGCAAAGTATCCCAAGGCGTTTCGCACCAGCCAGGCGTTGGTAATCAACAAGATCGATCTGTTGCCGCACGTGCCGTTTTCGGTGCGCGCGGCAACGGACGACGCGCGGACCATTCAGCCCGAGTTGCCGGTCTGGCCCGTTTCGGCGCTGCACGCCACGGGCATCGAAGCCTGGTGCGATTATTTGGACGATCAACGGAGCAGGATCTTGAACACTCATGGCCAAGCAGTTGACGCACGAGCCTGACGCGCCTGGCACCGACGCTGACGATAGCCAGCCGCTGGCGCTGAGTATCGTGCTGGGCGGGCGCGTGCAAGGGCTGGGCATGCGCCCGGCAATCGCTCGGCTGGCGCACGAACTGCAATTGGCGGGCTCCGTCAGCAACTCGACCGCGGGCGTGTCGATCCACGTCGAAGGGCCACGCGTGGCGATCGAACAGTTTCAACGATTTCTGCGCGAGGGCTTGCCGCGAGAAGCCAAAGTTGAGAACTTGACTGCCGAGATCGCGCCGCACGTTGGCGCCGGCGAATTTCGCATCGAGCCAAGTGCGGCTGTCGGCCCGCTGTCGGCACGCGTTCCGCCAGACGTGGCGGTGTGCGAGCGATGCCTGGCCGAGGTCGCTACGAGCACGAACCGGCGCCACGGTTACTTGCTGACGACGTGCACGGTCTGCGGGCCGCGCTATTCGCTGATCGGTTCGATGCCGTATGACCGCGATGCCACGACCATGCGGCAGTTCGCATTGTGCGCGGATTGCAGCCGCGAGTATGCACGGCCGGACGATCGCCGATTTCACGCGCAGACCAACGGTTGTCACGCCTGCGGCCCGCAATGGTGGTTGAGCGACGACAAGAAGCGACTGGAGTCGCAAGCGGACGACATTCTGGCGAAGGCCGTCGCCGCGCTGCGATCGGGAGGCATACTCGCGCTGCGAGGCGTTGGAGGATATCAGCTTCTGGTTGACGCCACGCAGTCGAACGCGGTTTGCGAGTTGCGGCGGCGAAAGATGCGCTTTGGAAAGCCGCTGGCCGTGATGGTTGCCGACGTGGCGGCGGCCGATCGGCTGGTCGATGCTGGTCGCGGCGAGCGCCAGGCGCTGAGCAGCGCGCAGAATCCGATCGTTGTCGCGCAAACCATGCGTGCATCGGATGTGGCGACCGAGGTGACCGACGGGTTGGATACGCTGGGCGTAATGCTGCCGACGACGCCGTTGCACGACGCGCTGGCGCGCGAGCTGGGTCGGCCGATGGTCGTGACCAGTGGCAATCGCGAGGGGGATCCGCTGGCGTTCGAGGCGGAGGCTGCGCGGCGCGATCTGGCGGGGATGGCCGACGTCTGGCTGGACCACGACCGGCCGATCGCGCGGCCCATCG
>JBGSYQ010000213.1:0-7375 GCA_041750795.1 Pirellulales bacterium
ACGCACGCCGTGCTCGGCGAGCGCGGCGCGCAGGGCGTCGATCGCGCGCTGGTCGGCGTCCAGCGGCGACAAGTGGGGCCGTTTGCCCATCAGCATCACGGAGCCGTAGCCCAACTCCTTGGCCTTGGCCACGAACGCCGGCAGATCGAGCCGCGCCTGCCCCCACAGACCCGCATAGCTGACCGAAAACAGACTCAGTTCCACGATTGAATTCCTTGGTGAAATCGTATGAGCCGGCCGCATGGGATTCACCGGTCGTGCCACGGGTGGCCTGGCCACTCGTGCGGCGTGGCGATCCAGCGTTGGCGCCCGACAAGTCCAAACTGACGAATCGCCAATATAGCAGCCGTTGAAGAATTCAACGGGCTGCGACGTCGCATGGATGCGATGACAGAATAGCGACGTAAGTCGTTATTCTGCGCTTCCGGGCGGAGCTTTGCTTTGCACTTGGCGAGGTTGAAAAATGCCACGATGGCGTTTTTCAACAGACTGTTGGCCCCGCGCTGCGGCCGTCGCTCCTGCTATCCGGCCACGCAGCGGGCGAATATCATGGCAACTCAGGAGCGATTCACCTATGAGCGACAACCAAGCCTCTCGCCGCGACGTGCTGAAACTCACGGCCGGCGCCGCCATCGGACTGGCCGGCATGCCGCGCGCCACGACGGCGCGCACCCCGCAGGCCGACGTCATCCGCGCCGAAAACGCTCGGCCCGGCACGCGCGACTGGATGCTGGTCAAGACGGGCGTCGACCCAGGCACGAAGTATCGCTGCCCTTGGATCGAAGGCTACTGCTCGCACACGAGCATTCGCGCCGGCGAATTGCTGCAATTCCACGTCAGCACGAATCCCGCTTCGGCCTTCACGCTCGACGTCTATCGTCTGGGCTGGTATGGCGGCGACGGCGGGCGGCTGGTGCATCAGTTTGGCACGCTGGATGGCGCCACGCGGCCCGATCCGCCGGTGGGCGACAAGCGGCTGCGCGATTGCCGCTGGCCGATTTCCGCCGAGTTGCGCATCGGCGACGATTGGCCCAGCGGCATCTACGTGGGCAAGCTGACCACCGTGCCCGACGGCTGGCAAAGCTATGTGATTTTCATCGTGCGCGATGACCGTGCGGCCGACTTCCTCTATCAGGCCAGCGACAACACCTGGCAGGCATACAATCGCTGGCCATCGCAATTCTCGTTGTACGACGACGGCAAGAACGTCTGGTATTGGGGCGGCGGCGTGCAAGTGAGCTATCGCCGGCCCTACGGCAAATACTGCCAGATTCTAGACGCGCCGCTGTCGACCGGCTCGGGCGATTTTTTCTTGTGGGAGTTCCCGCTGGTGTTCTGGCTCGAGCAGCAGGGCTACGACGTTACTTACACGTCGAACCTCGACACGCATCGCGACGCCGCCGGCCTGCGCCGCGCCAAGGGCTTTCTGAGCGTCGGGCACGACGAGTATTGGACCATCGAGATGTTTCGCAACGTGCAGGACGCGGTCCGCGCCGGCGTGAGCGCCGCGTTCCTTTCCGGCAACACGGCCTGCGGACGCGTCGAGTTCGATCCGTCGCTGACGGCGTTCCAGCGCGTGGGCGTGTTTGGTCCGCCCGGTGGCATGCGCGATTTCGACCAGATGAAGACGCTGCGCCACGAGCGGCCTTACGCGAACGAACTGGTCGGCGCTCACAGTACCGGCGTCGTCACCGGCGGCGCCGATTGGATCTGCACGCTGCCGGAGCACTGGATCTATCAAGGCACTGACATGCAATCCGGCGACCGCATCCGCGGGCTCATCGGTTGGGAATGGCACGGCGACCCGGCGAAAATCCCCGGCCTGGAGATCGTGGCGAGCGGGCCCACGCAGTCGGCCCCCAACATGCCCAACGGCGGGCAGTACACGGCCACGGTCTATCCCGGACCGCGCGGCAACTTCGTCTTCAACGCCGCCACCTGCTGGTGGGCCGACGGCCTGAGCGAGCCTCCCGGTTACGTCCGCCCCAAGGTCTATACCGAGCCCCAAGGCCCCGACCGCCGCGTGCAGCAAATCACCAAAAACGTGCTGGAGCGCATTCGCAGTGCGTAGTTACCGCGTGCCACGAAACGGCCCAACGCGTCACACCAACTCCGGCAGCGCCGGGTAGTGCTCGGCGATGTACTGCGGGCGGCCCGACAGATCGCGGACCGTGGCGCTGTCGGGGTCGATGCCCAGGCGGTTGTAGAGCGTGGCGTGAACCTCCTCGAAGCGCACGGGGCGCTGCCTGGCTTCCGAGGCCGTGCGATCGGTGGCGCCGATGACTTGCCCGGTGCGCAGTCCGCCGCCGGCCAGCAGGGCGCAGGAGACGTTGGGCCAGTGGTCGCGGCCGGCCTGGACGTTGATCTTGGGCGTGCGTCCGAATTCGCCCCACACGATCACGGTCACGTCCTTGTCGAGCCCGCGTTGGTGCAGATCTTCCACCAGGGCGCTGACGCCCTGATCCAGCGGCGGCAGGTTTTCCCTGGCCAACTTGAAGTTCGAGCCGTGATAGTCCCAGAAGCTGTAGCTGACGGTCACGCAGCGCACGCCCGCCTCGACCAGTCGCCGCGCCATGAGAAACTGCTGCGTCAAGCGCGGGGCGCCGTCTCCTTGATGCTTTTCGGTGCCATAGCCGTAGCGATCGCGCAGCGACTGCGGCTCGCGCTCGACGTCGAGCGCTTCGGCCAGCTTGCTCGAGGTGAGCACGCCGAAGGCTTGCTGTGCGAATGCGTCCATGCCGTCCATCATGCCGGTCGCATCGGCGCGGCGATTGAACGTATCCAAGGCCGTCATCAGCGTCTTGCGATCGCCCAGGCGTTCGAGCGAGACGCCTTGCAGCAGCAGGTCGTCCTTGCCGTCGCCGTTGGGTTGAAACGGCGCATGGGCCGGTCCCAGGAAGCCGGGCTTGCCCGAGTTGTAGGGGCGATGCTGCATCCGCGGCGAAAGGCCCACGTACGGCGGAATCGAGCGCGACGTGCCGCCTTGCAGGTTGGCCACGATCGAGCCGAACTCGGGCCAACCCCCTTGGGGCTGTCGCTGGTGGCTGCGGCCGGTCATGCACTGAAACGAATAATGATCGCCCGTGGCGCCGACGATGGTGCGAATGGGCACGAGCTTGTCCATCATGCCGGCCAGCTTGGGCAGGTGCTCGCAGATCTCGATGCCCGGCACGTTGGTCTTGATCGGGTTGAACTCGCCGCGCACCTCGGCCGGAGCGTCGGGCTTCAGATCGTACATGTCCTGGTGCGGCGGTCCGCCGGGCAGGAAGATCATGATCACCGACTTGTGGCTGCGCCGCCCGCTGGCCGCTTCCGCCCGCAAAACATCCGGCAGCGCCAGCCCGCCCAGCGCCAGCCCGCCAATCTGCAAAAACCCGCGCCGCGACAGCCGATCGCAAAACCGCCCGTGCGTGCGAGAACTGAGAATGTTGAGCATGCGAAGGGACTCGCAAAAGCAGGCAGGAGATTGTCAGGCGGGGAGAGCCGGCGGGGAATCCGGCCCAAGTATCGTATCAAAAAGCGTGGATTGGTGGAAGCGCGGGGGGTTGCTCAATTGTTCCCATATGCCGGCCCAACGACCTTCCACACCGCTTCGGCCATTCGTTGGTGTCCCATCGGCGTGAGGTGCAACGAGTCGATCGTGGCGCCATCGGCCGTCAGGATGCCCATGAGCGTTCGCTTGGGAATCAGTTGCACGTGATACTGTGCCGCCAGTTCTCGCTGGATTCGTCCATAAGCGTTGCCAAGTGGCGGGATCGGCAATTCAAACATCACGACTTGCCTTCCGGGGACGCACACGCGGCTTAAGAGCGTATCGAGATTGCGGCCAAAATCCTCCGCCGGGGTCGAGCCGAGCAGGTCATTGCCTCCGATCTCGACCAGTACGATGCCGTCTCCGAACGCGACGTCCTTCGTCCGGCTAAGCGCGACGGCAGCCGTCGCGCCGGCGCGTGAATGATCGACAACGTCGACGTCATGCTGATTGGCGAGCAGCTTGGGCCAAACGGCAGGATCGTCCGTCTTCAACCCAGCAGAGATGGAGTCGCCGATCAAAAAAAGGCGCCGCGAGGGCGACGCCTTCAGCTTGGGCTGCAACTGATGCGGCAGCTCACTTGCCGCGGCAGCCAGCCACACGAGCGCCACAAGCAACGCGAGCCCGATCTTGTGACGGCGGCTGGACAGCCTTGTGGATTGCAACACGCCCAGTCCGATGAGCGTTGCAGCTATGGCAATTCGGTAGAACCAAAGCGGCAACGGTGTTCCCGACAGCACGATGACGACCAGGCCGACGCCGGCCGAAACGTTCGAAACCGCCCGTGATCCGCGCCCCGCCGACAGCGACAACGGCAATGGCAGCAGCACACAAGCAATTCCGATATAGAACGCCAGGCCACTGCCGAAGAGATAAGTAAGCCAGGCCATCGCCGCCGGTTACCTCTGCGCTGCTTAGACGGACGCCCCCGCAATATCGCTTGCTACGTCAGCTGCAACTCGTCTGGCCCGGGTCGCCGGGACTTCCGCCGTGCCTGGAATTGATCGATCCTCACGGTTCCCCTGGGAAATCTCGCAAGAACTTCGAGTTCGCCGCCCAGCGCTTTCACGATTTTCCGCAGGGTTGAGATCTGCATGTCGTTTTGTTTTTCCAGTTTCGACAGGCTTGGCTGCTTGATGCCCAGCGTGTCCGCGACTTGACGTTGACTCTTGCCCGTCAGTTTCCGCACCTCGCTCAGTAGCAACTCGCCGAGTAACTCCTGGGCGCGACGAGCAGCCTTCTCCCGTGTCTTCTTCGTGGTCGTCCGCTTGACCAGCTCATCAAACGATTTGGCCATGTCACTTCTCCTTCCGTTTCCGTTTCGCCTTCAGTATTGTCAAATGAGCATCGAACAGCTTGTCGGCCTTTTGTATCAATTGCTTGTAGAAGCGCTTTTGACTCACTCCTGCCTTGTCACCCGCCACGAGCAGGATCGCCGTCCGCTCTGGATCGAACGCAAATGCGATCCTGATCACTTGATCGGCCGTATCGGCGCGCAGTTCTTTCATGTTCGCATGCTTCGACCCGTTCAACGTGTCGGCGTGTGGGCGGCCGAGCATTGGCCCCAGTAGCTTCAACAGCTCCGCTTTAGCGACGATTTCCGTTTGAGCGTCCTCACCCAATTCGGCGAACCAGTCATCGAACTGCTCGGTCGTCGCGATTCGCCACATAAGACAAATATAGCCTATAGGCTATTCACTGTCAATGGGTGCATAGCTGGAAGTTGCCCATGGTTGTGCGCAACCCGAATGACTAGCCATTCGAAACACTGGCCCCCTCACCTCGCCGCGCCGCGTTGCTGTTGCCGATAGTACTTCAACCCCGGCACAAAAAAGCAGGCTGCCGAGACGACGCCGAACAAGGTCACACCCAGCGGGATTTGCAGGCGCTGCAAGACGGCCATGGCGATGGCCGTGGCGAACAGGGCGGCCGATTGAATGTAAAACTGACCGGTCAGCGTGCCGGCCTTCACCAGGAAGATCATGCCGCTGGTCAGTCCCAGCACGGGGGAAAGCGTCAGCACGGGCATCTGCAAAATCATCTCGACGATGAACAACAGCGCGATGGAGATCATGCTCGACGCCCAGACGTGGGCGATCTGGCGCTCGACGAACGTCACCGGCCCGCTGCGGCGGCGCAGCTTCCAGAAGATGGTCGCCCAAGTGCCCAGGCCGGCGGTCCACAGCACGAGGTACGGAATCGGCGAGGTCACGCCGCGCCACTCGAAGGCGTTGGTGACGATGCACACGACCAGTAATGCCAGGCTGTGCCACATCCACAACAGGCCCCAGTTCTCCAGCACCGTGGCATGGTGCGTCTCGCGAAACGCGCGGGCGATGATCTGCGTGAACACGCCCGAGCGTGCCGCGGTCGGCTCGTCGTGCAGATAAGCGTCCAGATCGTCGGCCAGGTCCTTGGCGCTGGCATACCGCAGCTCCGGCGGCTTTTGCAGGCACTTCAGCGCCACCATTTCCAACTCGCGGTCGGCACGCGGGTTGAGCAATCGCGGCGGCAGCGGCTCCTGCTCCAGCACCATCAACACGGTCTCGACCGCCGTGGCCGCCTGGAACGGCGGACGGCCGGTGAGCATCTGATAGAGAATGGTGCCCAGGCTGTAGACGTCGGTGGCCGGGCCCAGCTCGCCGCGATTGCCGGCCGCTTGCTCGGGCGCCATGTAAGAGGGCGTTCCCAGCACCACGCCCGAGGCGGTCAGCGCCTCGTCCTGCGCGACGCGTTTGGCCAGCCCGAAGTCGGTGACGTGCGGGCGGCCCTCCTCGTCGATCAGGATGTTCGACGGCTTGAGATCGCGGTGCAGCACGCCCCGCTCGTGCGCGTATTGGATGGCGCGGCAGATCGGCGCCAGAACCGTGGCGGCTTCGCGTGGCGGAATCGGGCCGTCGGCCAGCCTGCGCGCCAACGTCGTGCCTGCCACGTGCTTCATCGTGAAGTAGGGCTGGCCGTGCTCTTGTCCGACTTCGTAGATCGGGACGATGGCCGGGTGATCGAGTCGTGCGGCGCTTTCGGCCTCGGCGCGAAACCGCGCCAGATCGGCGGCCGACGAGCTGGCGCCGCGCAGGATCATCTTGAGCGCCACCGTGCGTCCCAGGCTGATCTGCTGTGCCCGGTAGACCACGCCCATGCCGCCGCGGCCCAATTCTTCCAGCAACTCATAATCGCCGAAGACCGATAGCGGCCCGTCGCCGTCGGTTCGGTCGGGCGCGAAGTCGGGCGACGAGAAGCCGGACGTCCTGTCGGCGGAGTGCTGGGCCGTGCCGGCGGCCACGCAATCGGTCACCAGCATCGTAGCCCACAAGCTGCGCAGGTCCTCGGCCAGATCGGCATTGTCTCGAATCACGGCATCGACGTTGGGCAGCTTGCCGGCGCGTAGCTCCTCGGCCAGTTGATTGGCCAGCTCGGCCAGCCGCGTCTCGCGCTGTGTACCGATATCGTGCGGCGCGTCGACGTGTGGGATCGCGTTGCGCTGGTCAGATTCATCGCGCGCATCCGTGGCGTCGTCCTTCACGTGGAAGTCTCCCCGGACGTGGGCTCTTGCAGCAGATCGCGCAGCCGGCGCATGGCGCGCAGATAGCGCATGCCTGCCGCGGCGTCGCTCAGCGCCAGCGCTTGCGCCACTTCACCGTTCGAAAGCTGCTCGAAGTGGCGCATCAGAATCACTTCGCGGTCGGTCTCCTCGAGTTGTTCCACGGCGGCTTGAAAGCGCTGTTCCAGTTCGTGATGCGTGGCGGCCGCGGCCGGCGTGAGCTGGCGGTCGCGGATCATGGCGGCCAGATCGAAGGCCGAGCGATCGGACGTGGCAGCGTGGTCGAGCGCCTGCTCGCGGTC
>JBGSYQ010000214.1:0-10696 GCA_041750795.1 Pirellulales bacterium
CCGTCCAGCGTGGCCAGCGCCGTAAACTCCCCGCTGACCGTGCAATACCGCAGCACGCTGAGCTGGCCAAGCGGCAACGCCGCGCCGCTGAGCGTGCGCGCCACCAAGTCCTCGTCGCCCCGCCAAGAGCTGATGGCGAACCGCTCGCTGGCCGTTTGCCACGCTTGCCAACGCAGGCCCCACAGCTCCGCATCCCCGGGATTATCCGGCGGAAACAGCATCACCTCGCCCCCACGATCGACGAACGACGTCATCAGATCGGCCGCCGGTCCGGCGGGCAACGGCGCGTGCCACAATACGAGTCCGACCTGGTCCCACTCCACCGACGTCAATTGCTCGCTGGTCACCGTCTCGGCCGACGATTGCAGCGCAGGATCGGGGCTGATGCCGGCCGCCAGCCGCAGCGGCAACTCGGCCTCGGGATGGTCGGCCACGATGATGGTGCGCCGCGGCGGGCGAGCGGCAAAAGTAAAGTAGAACTCGTCGTCCGCCGGATTCGCATCCGCCGGAATCGTCACGCGCCCCCAGCCTTGCGCGCGCTCGCGCTCGATCGGAATGCGGTGATCCCGCAAATCAACGTACGACCCGCTCAGCTCGACCGGCAACACCGAACGCGCTCCCTCGATCTCGAATTGCACCGGCACGGTGACCGTCTCGCCCGCGTCCCCCTGGCGCGACAACCGCAGCGAGACGAGCAGTTCGGCGCCGTCGCTGGTCTCCTGGCGACGCACGTCCGTCACGCGCACCGCGACGTTGGCCGCCGGCTGCCGCGGATAGGCCAACAGGTGAAAGCGAATGCCTTGGGGCAGTTCCAAAAATGCGTCGCGCAGCGTAGCCCAACGCCCGCTCGAAGCATTCCAATCGTTCTCGCGCAAGTCGGAGCAGATCCAAATCTCCGTGCGACCCGTGCGGTTGTCGCGGATGTAATCGTAGGCCGCCTGCAACAGCATCGGCAGATCGGCCGGCGCACTGGCCGGACCGGCGTCAGGCACCTTCAACAGCGCCGCGGGCGATTCCAGCTCGCGCGGCTGATGCATGACGCTTTCGATCAGCACCCAGCGGCCTGAGCCCAGCGTTTCCAGCGTGCCCACAAGCTGATGCCGAGCGGTGTCGAGCTTCGAGTCGCCCGTGCCCAAGCCGCGCTGCTGCATGCTGGGCGACCGGTCGAGCAGGATGATGGTCGTGTCGGCCTGCGTGCCGACGGTCAGGCCGAGCCAGCCGCTGGCCAACGGCCGGCTGACGGCAAAGACCAGCGTGGCAACCGCCAGCGTGCGCAGCAGCAGGATCAACCATTGTCGCAGCCGCGAATAGCCGCGCGCCATCCGCTGCGCCGACAGCAAAAACATCATCGCGCCCCAGGGAATGCTCTGAAAGCGCCACTGATTGATCAGGTGGATGATGATGGGCAGCGCCACCAACGGCAAGCCGATCAGCAGCCAGGGTTGCAGAAAGCTCATCGCACGGTCTTCGATTGTGCTCGATTGATGAGAAACCGCATCAGCGCCTGCTCGTAGCTTTCGTCGAGGCGAACCCGGTGGTAATCCACCGCCGACTCGAGCACCACGTCGTTCAAGTCCTGCAAGTACTCTTGCAAGGCCCGGTGATATCGGTCGGCGATTTCGTTCGGCTCGGCGAAGATGGCCGGCCCGCCTTCCATGTCCAGAAACCGCATCGGCCGCCGAAACTGAAATTCCAGCTCCAAGGGATCCAGCAAGTGAAACACCGCCACGTCGTGCCGGCAGAACCGCAAGTGCTGGAAACAACCGTTGAGAATCTCGGGGGCGATGAACAGGTCGGAAATGACAATCACCAAGGCCCGCTGGCGAATCGTCTCGGCCAGTTCGTGCAGGACGCCCGCCAGTTGCGTCTCGCCCTGGGGGCCGACTTCTTCCAGCATGTCCAGCACCAGCCGCAAGTGCGCCGCATTGCGACGCGGGGGCAACTGCCGCACGATGCCCTTGGCCACGCACGCCAGTCCCACCGCGTCGCCTTGCTGGCTGGCCAGGTAGCCCAACGTGGCCGCGATGCGCCGCGCATAGTCCAGCTTCGTCGTCCCGGTCGAGCCGAAGCCCATCGAGCCGCTGGTGTCCACAACCAGGCAGCAGCGCAGGTTGGTGTCGGCCTCGAACTCCTTGACGTAATAGCGGTCCGACCGCCCGAACGCGCGCCAATCGAGCCGCCGCAGGTCGTCTCCCGGCACGTACTTGCGATACTCGGCAAACTCGACGCTGCTGCCCCGGTGCGGGCTGGAGTGCCGGCCCGACACGCTCCCCTGCATCGGCCGCCGCGCAAACAACGGCACGCCAGACAGACGCGACAATACGTCCGCATCGAGCAGGGCGCCGGGTTGATCTGCGGTCAGCATGGCAGTTGTCCGAATGCGAATCCTGGCAACCGGCGCAACGCCGCGCCGGCCTGCGCACCGCCTACGAGGCCTCGTCCATCTCCTCGATCAAACGCCGCACGATCTGCTTGGCGTCGACGCCCTGGGCCTGTGCCGCAAACGTGGTGATCACGCGGTGCGTCAGCACGGGTATGGCCACCTCGTGGATGTCCTCCAGCCGCACCATATAGCTGCCGTGCAGCGCCGCACGCGCCTTGGCGCCCAGGATCAGAAACTGCACGGCGCGCGGGCCCGCCCCCCACGCCACCAGCGGCCTCATCCACGCCGGCGCGGTCGGATCCTTGGGACGCGTCTTGCGGACCAGCTTCGCCGCATATTGATAGATGTGATCCGGCACCGGCACGTGGCGAACCAGATCCTGGTGCTCGCAGATCGCTTCCGCCGTCAACAGGTGCTTCAGCTCCGGCAACGCGTCGCCCGTGGTCGTGCGCGCGATTTGCACTTCCTCGGCCTCCGACGGATAGTCCAGCTCGATCAGGAACATGAAACGATCGAGCTGCGCCTCGGGCAGCGGATAGGTGCCCTCCTGCTCGACGGGATTCTGCGTCGCCAGCACGAAGAACGGCGGCGGCAGCGCGAACGTCTTGCCCACCACCGTGACCTTTTGCTCCTGCATCGCCTGCAGCATCGCCGCCTGCGTCTTCGGCGGAGCGCGATTGATCTCGTCGGCCAACACGATGTTGGCGAACACCGGGCCGTGGACGAATTGAAACTCGCGCCGCCCGTCGGCGCCCTCTTGCAGAATGTCGGTGCCGGTGATGTCCATCGGCATCAGGTCGGGCGTGAACTGAATGCGGCTGAAGTCGAGCGACATGGTCTCGGCGATCTTGCTGACCAGCAGCGTCTTGGCCAGCCCCGGCACGCCCATCAGCAGGCCGTGCCCGCGCGCGAACATGCAGATCGACAGCCGTTCGATCACGTCGCGCTGGCCGATGATGACGCGGCCCAGTTCTTGTCGCAGCCGCGCATACAAGTCGCGCAAGCGATCGATGGCCTGCACGTCATCGTCGCTCAGTCGATCCGCAGTCGCCACATCGGTAGCCTGTTCCATCGCCATCCTCCCCCGTTCCCAGGCGTCGCTGTTCGTGCCGCCAACGGCCTCGCCCAGTCACCAGGCAAGCACGCCGCACGCCGCACCACGCATACCAAAAACACACCCCTTCCCGCGAGGCAAATGGAGATGATCCACATTGCCTAACCGCCATGATACGTGACCAACCGGGGGCGAAGCAAACATTTCGGTGAAGGTGGAGGAATGGCCAGGAGAAGAGTGTTTGGGGCCGCGCAGGGCAAGATTCGCACGCTTGGTAGGTCATGCACACCGTGCATGGCAATTCCATTCCCTGCGCGAACAAGCCGCACAGGTCGAGCTACCCGTGTCCCGCCACAAGCATCGCCAAGCGGGGCCCGTCAGAATCCCTCCGCAATGCGGCCGACCATTCAATCGGCCGTGGCCGTCGCTGGGCCAGAACCCTGACGTTCCGCGCGCACCTTGGCTTCGTAAATCAGCTCGCTCATGGCATCCAACTGAGCATCCGGGGCAAACTCTAACGAAGCGCAAAGACAATCGACACTTCCAGGATTGTCGGCCTCGCTGTTGTACCACAGCACAAGCTCAACCGGCCGGGCCTCGCCGCCATCTCCATGGCGAAAACAATACTCCCACGTGGCCCAAGCGAGCATCGTCAGGCTCGCCAGTGACGCCGCCGCGTGCGCGATCTCGACGCCAATGCAAACCGTCTCCATCGGCATCGGCTCGGCGACTTTCAGGGCACTCATCCCTGGCAGGCTATCGATTGCTGCGCACAGCGCCCGATACTTCTCAGCGTATTGAATTTGCACGATTCTTATGGAGTCCAAGTTAGCGACCACAAGTTAGCGACCAACCGCACGCCCCGGAAAAAACTCGGGCAGTCGGCTCGCAGCGCCCAGCCCATGGGTTCGCTGGGAATCCATAGCTTCGCTATAGCAAATCCCGCGACTTCCAATTACCCGCTGGTGTTGCCAGCATCGTCTTAGTGAACCCCGCCCGGGCCGCTTGGTTCCGCGGGCCGCAAAAACCCGCTCGAGAATTCGACAGGCTGCTACGACTACGCCCTCAGGGAGTCCTGCTTTGGGGCGTTTGGAACGCAGTGATCGTCAGCCACGTCGGCCATCACTACGAGATTCGCGCCGAATCGTGGAACCGCACGATTCCCCAGGGCGGCGGCAGCGCGTCGTTTGGTTTCCAGGATGCCAGCGGCAACGTGGAGGACGATCCGGAGAACACTGAGTTCAACGGCTTGCCCGGCGTGTAGGCCGTCGGATAGCGGGCGGCCTTAAGAATGTTGCAAGCCACTTCGCTGTCAGACTGAAATTGAAGCCGTGTTGACGAACGCTTCCGCCTGGAATCAATCCGAGAGTTGATGAAATAGCGACATGACGACTCCAAGTATCACCACGATGCCCACCGTTCCGGCGAGATTCAGCAGTGGAGCCTTGGAGACCGGCGTCTTTATCCAGCGCTGCAACGCGGACGTTAGCGGAGGCATGAAGGCCCATTGCAGAAGGCATACGCCCAAGATGTTGCCGACCAGTATCGTAGCCGCCAGCCCCAGGCCGACGATCCACGGATTGACAAACGTCGTGATCAGCATCACCGTCGGGTACAGCGCCAAGAGCACGACCAGGACCATCTTCCATCCGGGCAGCTCGTCGACGGCAGCCGCCTCGCCATCGGCGTCCACTCGAGCGAACCAGGCACCGAAACCAGTCGGCACCTTCCTGATCGTAAACGAGCCAATCTCTTCACTTACCTTCTCCACGCGGCGGAGTCTTTCGGGACACTCGAACCAGCGTTCCAGGCTGGCGTGGTCCGTAAAGGTCATCACGACGACCCACTGGTCGGAATCCTCTTCGGCGGGCGGATAGACCTCGGTCCTCACGTAACCAGGTGCCAGCTTGCCGGCTTCGGTGATTTCCTCCTGCAACGTCACAAACCGGTCCGTCAGCTCCGGCGGGACGTGATGCACGATCACCATCGACGCTTCATGGGCGGAGCGCAGATCGATGTCGGTCGGACAGTTCGTACTCATCGCTGGACTCCTCTCTAAAGGCTGGCGGACGAAGTTTGCGGAGTCGCTACGGCATCCACAGGAGCGCCCAACGAGAAGGACGGCACTGCGGTCCGGGACCTGTCAGTTGTCTCCTTGCGATAAACGCACTGGCCGGCCACCCAGGTCTCGGCTACGTTGCGGTCGTCACCCACGGCCATGACGCCAAACAGCAGCTCGGCAGCCTCGTCGATCGTGGCGGGCGTATCGGCCGTGGTGGTGAGCGCCTGATGCCAGGCCAACGCATACGGTCCTGCCGTCCAGTCCAGGGCGACGAAGTCGGCCTCTTTGCCCGGCTGGAAATTCCCCAGCACGTCGTCCAGGTACAGCGCTTGCGCTCCGCCCAGCGTGGCCAGATAGAAGGCCCGGTAAGGACTCAGCTTGTTGCGTTCGGCTTCGGCCAGATCCTGTTCGCGCGGATTGACCGATCCGTCGAGCATCGTGTTGTTGCACAGTCCGACCTTGTAGGCTTCGTCCAGCACGCGGGTCAGGCTGAAGGAGTTACCTCCACCCATGTCGGTGCCGATCGCCAGCCGCACGCGGTGTTCCGGATCGAGAGCCCGGCCCAGCCGGAACAGCCCGCTGCCCAGGAAGAAGTTCGACATTGGGCAGAAGGCCACGGCGGCCCCGGCCTTGGCGAAACGGCGGAGCTCGTCGTCCGACAACCAGATGCCGTGCCCGGCCGTGAACTTCGCCCCCAGCAGTCCGTGCTTCTCGTGCACCGCGGTATAGTCGGGGCAGTCGGGGAACTCCTGCCGGGCAGTCCGAATTTCGCTGGGATTCTCGCTGATGTGCGTGTTGACCCAGCAGTCTGGGTGTTCGCGCTTCAGTTGAGCTGCGCGGCTCATCATTTCGTCCGAGCAGCCCACGGCAAAGCGAGGCGTGATGGCGTAGAGATTTCGACCGTGGCGGTGGTATTGCTCGATCAGTCGCTTGCTCTCTCGGTAGAAATAGTCGGCCGAGATGAGGGTCTCCGGAGGGGCAAATTTGTCCAAGCCCGTCAGACCGGCAATCACACGCATCTGCCGCGAAGCGGCCTCCTCGAAGAACACTTCGCTCGAGACGGGGCTGCTGGTCGTGAAGGCCTGACAGGTGGTCGTTCCCGCGGACAGCAGCGATTGGAAGAAGTGCCCGGCAGCCTCCTGCGCGTACTCGCGGTCGGCGTACTTTTGCTCTTCCGGAAAGATCCAGGTTTGCAGCCAATCGAGCAACTGTGCTCCGTGAGCTCCCAGCACGCGGACTTGCGGAAAGTGAATGTGCCCGTCGATGAAGCCCGGCAGGATCAGCCGGTTGCGGATATGCGTCACCGGCACGTCGGGATACTTCTCGGCCAATTCACTGTAGGGGCCAAAGTCACGGATCACTCCGTCTTCGATCACGAGCAGTCCGTCGCGCAGAAATCGGGCGGCAGCCCGGTCGTTTCCCACGTGTTTCCAGGGATCGTCGACGAAATCGAAGAAACAACCGCGTACCGCGGTTTGGCTGCAACTGTGCATGGGATCGCTCCAAAGAATGATTCAGGATCTTAGAAACGCTAGACCCCGAAACAATGGGGGGCAAATGCCGAAGCGATATCCCGTGCTGCGAGACGTGCTGGCTGTCCTTTGCATTAGTCGCAATCCGGGTAACCGCTTCACGCAATAAAATGGCCACACTCGACGCAACTTAACAGCCAGTTGAAGAATTCAACAAGCTGCGACATCGCATGGATGCGATAACGGAATTGCGACGTAAGTCGTTGTTTTGTGCTGCCGTGCGAAGCGTTGCTTCGCACTTGGCGCTTGTTGAAAAATGCCACGACGGCGTTTTTCAACGGGCCGTGAACTCAGCGCGATGCCAAAGACGCCGCGGAATTGCTCGGCGATGGCACGTTAGCGGGTCTGCAGGCCGCAAGTGGATGCCGAACGGTCGCAGGACGTGACGGTCGTAGGAAGGATTCAACTCAGACACGACGACAGATTTGTCGAAATAAGGGGGGGAGCATAGTGCTGACCCTTCCTCGGACTTGGGCCCTTAGATCGCAGCATGGATGCTTGTGACGAAATGGCGCGGCGGTACCGCGCGGCAGTCTGTGCCGCCGTCCTGGTCGTCAGCGCCTCCTGCGTGCTATGGCAGACCGTCCAGGCAGCCGCCGCCGAGCCTCTGTTCCTGTCGACAGCGGCCCCGCTTCCATACGATGCTGCCGACGACGGCGAGAGCTGGCTGCTAGGCAAGCCATTCCTTTCGAGCTCGACCGAATCTGACTCGCCCCCGATCTTCTTCGTTGCCCAGCAGGACAGCGCCGCGCAAGGTTTGGCCGGCTTCCTCCAGACAGGGGGCGACTCCGGCAGGATCCTCGATAGTGGCGTTGTCTCCGGTAACCCGGGTGCATCAAACGTGATCGTGGGCAGCGGCTGGCTGGGCGACTACCTGGGAATCAATCGCAACGGCTGGCGATTCGCCGGGTTGAACATCACCGACGCCAACGGACTCAGCGGCGGTTTGGTGCCTGGCTGGACAGGCGACAACCTGACGATCGTCGACGTCTCCATCGACACGGCCGAAGCCCTGGGCTGGGAAAACGGTTTGATCGGTAGCGAGCTGCTCTATTATTCGGGCGGCCCCGTCAACGCCAACGCCGGTACGGTGATGGGCTACAACTCGCTGGACGACGGTATTCACCATCGCGCGGAGCTCTACACCTTGTGGTACTTGCACAGGTTTCTGGATGACCGCTTGATGATTCGCATCGGCAAGTCGATCACGACGTACGATTTCAACAACGTCGTCGTCGGGTCCTCTTTCGCCGATCCGGCCTACAACATCGCAGCCGTATCGGCGTTGATCTACACGCCGCTGTACATCAGCCCGACGCAGTTGGGAGTCGTGCCGGGATACTTCAACTCGGCAACCGGCGTCGTGACGACCTTGATCCCAACGGAGAGCACGTACGTCAAGTATGGTCTTTACGACGGAAATCTGGCTGCCGGCCGCCAGGTCGGCACCGAGGGTCCCCGTTTTAACGGCTACATGCTGCACATCGCCGAGGTTGGCGCCAGTTGGCGTCTCGGCCGCGACCAGCTACCCGGAAAGATAGGCACGGGCTATTGGTCGCAGACGGGGGTGCTCCAAGCCGCCAGTGGACCTGTCGAGGGCGCGCAGGGTATTTACTTGTTTGGATCGCAACGCCTGTACTACGAGAAGCCAGGCGAAACGAACGAGGGCTTGTCGGTCTACTACCAGTTCGCGGGTACGAACTCTCCCTTCATCGAAACGCACCGCTATTTCGGCTGCGGCCTTAGTTACATCGGTCTGCTGCCCGGTCGCGAAAGCGATGGCGTCGGCTGGGGTCTGGCCTACGGCAAGATGAACGGCGATCCGGCGCTCGACCTGGGCGCCGACGAAGTCATCTTGAGCTGGTACTACCAATGGATGGTGGGGCCGAACTGCTTCCTACAGCCGAACATCACCTACATCCCCAACCCAGCAGCAGCGCCCGATATCGACAGCGCGCTGCCTGTCACGCTGCGCGCGATCCTGCTGTTCTAGCAGCCCGTTGAAGAATTCAACGGGCCGCGACGTCGCAGGGATGCGATGACAAAATAGCGACGCAAGTCGTTATTTTGCGCTTCCGTGCGAAGCATCGCTTCGCACTTGGCGCTTGTTGAAAAATGCCACGACGGCATTCTTCAACAGACAGCTCGTCTCTGGCTTTTCACCGCGCTACCGCAGCTATTCGCGCACTTTCGCTCAACTCCTCTTTCGTGAGCTTCGCGGCCCGCCCTTCAGCCCACCCATGTGGCCGAGCGCCACAGCGGCCGGTTTCTACTCCTTGGGCCTGACCCCCTGGGGCTGCGCCATGCCCTCATCGTCGGCCCGCTCGATGTCGGCTACGTCCGCCTTCTTCTTGGGACGCGCCGGCGTGGCTTTATTGGGTGCCGGTTTGACGGCCCTAGCGCTGCCCGCAGCGCGGTCTACGATCGACCGGGCGAGCTGGTTGAAATCCTTGGCGACTGGCTTGCGTGAGCGCTTGGGCACGCCTGAAGTATACGCCAAGGCTTCGGGGTTGCAATCCCGGTCAGCTATGATGGGGGCGTTTGTGCAACAGGTCTTTCCACTCTTTTTGGAGGTGCCGCTAATGGATTCGCGAAACATCAGATTGTTGGGCCGGCGTGTGGCGATTGCTCGCAATTGCTGTCTGGCATTCATCGCCTTTTGGTATTTTGCCGAGCTTGCGCGAGCCGCACCGATTACGTTGAGCGGTATCACGCACCAATACAGCTTCAACGAAATCAGCGGAACGACGACCGCGGACTCGGTTGGTGGGATTAATGCGTCCTTGGAAGCTTTTGGTCCCGGCAATACACAATGGATTCCCGGTGTCTTTGGCAATGGCATCCTGTTTACCAACGAGAACGCGTTCGTCATAACCGATCTGCCGCTCTCGGCCGGCGCCGCAAGCCAGTTTAGCGTTTCATTCTGGTCGCGACTCGATAGTAAGCCTAACAACAATGATTCCGTCACGGTGACCCCACAACTCGACAATTGGATCACGTACAACCCTACTGGCAATACAAATGCTTTTGCCAAGCGCGGGATCGGCGTCCATGACGTTCGTCAGGCGACGGAACCCGTCTTGGGCGAGTGGGAGAACTATGTCATCACGTTCGATCGCCCTTCTGGCGTTCTCTCTGTCTACAAAAACGGTGCGATTAAGGATTTTGGCGTCGTTGCTCTGCCGGTACTCAACACGCGATGGGTATTCGGCCACAACCAAGACCCTAACAATACAAACGGCTCTTGGCACGGAGCCTTGGACGAGATCCAGATCTACGATCGCGTGCTAACTGCAAGTGAGGCGGTCTTGCTTGCCACGGTTCCGGAGCCGGGAACGTGCGTTATGCTGGCGATGTCGCTGGCGGCACTTCTGGCATTCGCACGCCGGCGCAAGCGTCGCCCATGGCCGCACGAATGACATTCGGAAGTTCGGATTTCAAACCGGCCCGCTACCGGCCCCTTGGTAGTGTGTCAGTCTGGGGCGGAAAAAGGGGAAGAAAAAGGGGGAAGGGAGAAGGGGGAAGAAAAAGGGACATCACTGCTCTGTAGAAATCCACTCCTTGCTAGCTAGTCTGCTAGCATCTCCGCGTGCGTAGTACAAGGAGTATGAAGACCAGCAAGTCACCGCGGCGGGTGTTGCAGTACGCTCATTTGATCGGTCAGC
>JBGSYQ010000215.1:0-39700 GCA_041750795.1 Pirellulales bacterium
GCATGCGGCGCCGGTTCACAATTGGGTGCGTACCTCCCCTGCCCCGACCGCTCCCCGCCACTCCACGAGGATTTCCATTCCATGTCTCAGCACCTTCAGCGACGCGAGTTTCTGCGCCGGGCCGTACTGGCGGGCACGACCACGTTTGCGGTGGGCTCCGGCGCGTTGCTGCGGCCGCGCACGGCCCTGGCCGCCAAGGGCCCCAACGAGAAGCTGAACCTGGGGTGCATCGGCGTGGCCAACAAGGGTGGCCACAACATCGACAACCTGACCAGCGAGAACATCGTCGCGCTGTGCGACGTGGATTCCGTGTTCCTCGGCAAGTCGTCGGAGAAGTTTCCCCAGGCCAGGACGTACAACGACTTCCGCGCGATGCTCGACAAGGAAAAGCATCTCGACGCGGTCGTCGTCTCCACGCCCGACCACACGCATGCTATTCCCGTCGTGTGGGCGCTGCGCCGCGGGCTCGACGTCTATTGCGAAAAGCCGCTGGCGCACTCGGTCTATGAAGTGCGGCAAATGCGCGAAGAAGCAGCGCGGCAGAAAGCCGTCACCCAGATGGGCACGCAAATCCACGCCGGCGACAACTATCGCCGCGCGGTCGAGATCGTGCAAGCCGGGCAGATCGGCCCGGTGTCGCGCGTCCACGTATGGCTGGGCGGCTCGGTGCGTCCCGGCGTGCGCGTCGCACAAGGCAGTCCGCCGAAGACCATTGACTACGACTTGTGGACCGGACCTGCGCCGATGCGGCCGTTTCACGAATCGCATTTTCACTTCAATTGGCGCTATTGGTGGGATTTCGGCGGCGGGTCGCTGGCCGACTTCGGCTGCCATTACATGGACCTGCCGTTCTGGGCGCTCGACTTGCGCTACCCCACCTCGGTGGTCGCCAAGGGAGAAAAGTCCTACGAGGGGGACAACGAAGTCCCCGACAACATGCAGGTCGATTACCAGTTTCCCGCGCGGGGCGATCAGCCGCCGGTACACATGACCTGGTATCACGGCAATTGGAAGCCCGAGGGCGCCGAAATCTATGGCAAGAACTCGGCCGTATTGTTCGAGGGAACGAAGGGTCGCCTGCTGGCCGACTATGGCACGAACAAGCTGTACATGGACGACGACAGCCAGCCAGCCGCGCCGCCCCAGAGCATTGCCAACTCGAGCGGCCATTGGGCCGAATGGGCCGAGGCCTGCAAGTCGCGCGGACCGACGACCTGCAACTTCGACTATTCCGGCGCGCTGGCCGAAGCGGTGTTGTTGGGCAACGTGTCGTATCGCGCCGGCGGGCAAAAGCTCGACTGGGACGCCGAGAGGCTGCGCGCCACCAACACCTCCGATGCCGATGCGTACATCCGACGCGAGTACCGTTCCGGCTGGTCGCTGGACGGGTAGCCGGCGTCGCGCGGGTTCGGCGTATCCGCCCACGGATGGTTTTGCAGCAATGATACTTTCCTGGCTCAGGGCACGGCGGCGACGCAAGATCCTGGCTGCGCCCTTTCCTGTCGAGTGGCTTGACCATCTCGAGCGAAACCTCGCGCACTACCGGCACCTCACGCCCGCCGAACAATCGCGTTTGTGCGATGAAGTGCGCGTGTTCGTGGCCGAGCGAAACTGGGAGGGCTGCAACGGGCTGGAGCTGACCGATGAAATGAAGGTGACCATCGCCGCGCACGCCTGCCTGATGACGTTGGGGCTCGATGGCGAGCCGTTTCGCAACCTGCAATCCGTGCTGGTCTATCCCAGCGGCTATGCCGTGCCCGAAGAGCGCTGGTACGAGGGCTGGTCGATCAAGGGCGTGGACGCGCGTCTGGGCGAGGCCTGGTATCGCGGGCCGGTAATCCTCTCGTGGGCCGAAGTGAATCGCGACGCGCATCGTCCGGGCCGCGGCAACAACCTGGTGTGGCACGAGTTCGCCCATCAGCTCGACATGCTCGACCGCAGCACCAACGGCACGCCCCCCTTGGCCGATCGCCAGCAGCGCCGCCGCTGGCACGACGTCATGACCGCCGAGTACGAGCAACTCGTCGACGACGCACACGAAGGGCGCGAGACGGTGCTGGATCCCTACGGCGCCAAGAACGAGGCGGAATTCTTCGCCGTGGCGACCGAGTGCTTCTTCGACAACCCGGTCGAGCTGCGCGACGAGCACCCGCGGCTCTACGAATTGTTGCGCGAGTACTACCGGCAGGATCCGGCCTCGCGGTTGGCATAAGACGCCAGCGGCTGTCGCACTGGGCGGAACTACGACAATCCCAGCACGCGGTTCATGCGTTCGGCGATGTCGCGCAGCTCCTTCTCGCCGCCGCCCGATACTTCACTCGTGGCCCAGCCGTGATAGCCGATTTCGTCGAGCGCTTGGAGAATCTCGGGCCAGTCCTCGTCCCCTTCGCCGATGGCCACCCACTTGTTCTCGTGGCTGTAGCCTTTGAAATCGAACTTCAGCATCCGCTTGCCCAGCTTGCGAATCCAGGTGGCCGAAGGCACGCCGTACTTGAGCATGTTGCTGCAATCGAAATACGCGCCGACCGTGGGCGTGCGAAAGTCGTCCACGTACTGCACCAGTTGCTCGGGCGTGGTGATGAAGTCGTTCCACACCACTTCGATGGCGATCTTCACGCCCGCCTCGTCCGCCTGCGGCAACACTTTGCGAATTTCCTCCTGCGAGCGCGAATAGCACTGCTCGAAGTTCTCCGTGTCGGGATTGCTGACCTTGCCCGGCACCAGCAGCACGGTATCGGCGCCGTAAAACTCCGCGTCGGCGATGGCCGTGCGCAGTGCCTCGACACCTTTGGCGCGCACCGCCGGATCGGGATCGGAGAGCCGCGTTTGCCAGTGTACCGAGTCGATGATGCCGTGGATCTTGATGCCGGTCGAGGCCTGGGCGCTGGCGGCCTCCTCGCGGTTGATATCGCTGGGGCTGTCGAACTCCACGCCTTGAAATCCCAGCGACTTGATGAGCGTGAACTTCTCTTCGATCGAAGCGCTGGGAACCTTGATCATGCCGAACTTGACGGCCTTCTTGAGACTGCGCTTCGACTCGGCGGCCCATAGCCGCGCGGGCGCGGCCGCAGCCAATCCGGCAGCAAGCGTGGTGGCCAGAAAACGGCGGCGGCTGGGGTTCGTTGCGGTGAAAATGGCTCGGTCTCCTGCGCTTGCGGGAAGGAATTCTTGGGTTCGACCGAAAAACAACTTCCTGATTTTCCCACCCTTCACCCTGCCCTCTCCCACAAGGGGCGAGGAGATTTGCGAAGAAGTTGTTTTTCGGTCGACTCTTGGCGGCGACAAGGGCGATTATAGTTGGTCGAAAGTGACCCGCACAACGGCCCCGACAATTTCGGCGGATAGAGACGCGTGCAGCCGCGTGTTACACTCAAACCACAACTGCTCGGCCTCACTCCCGATACCGCACGGAGTCATCGATGCAACTGCTCAGGTTCCTTGCCGTCTTGCTCGCATGTAACGTCGCGGCAAGCGTGTCGGCAGACGACGCGGCCGTCGGTCCGCCGCTGCCCAACACCGCGCCCTTGGAAACGCAAGGCGATCTGGCCGAGCAGATGGTGGCCGGCATCGACCGATTCCTGCTCCGCGAACTCGACGCGTCCGTCGAGAGGCGCGCCCGTCATTGGCGGCGCGACACGTCCTCGGCAGACAAGTACAACGCTTCAGTCGCGCCGAATCGCGCGCGGTTGGCGAAGATTCTGGGCGTAGTCGACCAGCGCGAGCCGTTTGCCGACGGGGGAGTCGTCATGTCAATGTCCCAGTCGATCATCATGGGCAATGGCGACCACTATGCCATCGGTACGGTTCGCTGGCCCGTCGTTCGCGGCGTGCAAAGCGAGGGGCTTTGGTTCCAAGCGATGCCGGTGGCCAAAAGCATCGTGGCCGACGTGGTCGTCATTCCCGATGCCGGCCAAACGCCGGAACAACTTGCGGGCATCGAGCCGGGCATCGAACCCGAACACCAGCTTGCCAGGCGTTTGGCCGAGAGTGGCTGTCGCGTTCTCGTGCCGGCGGTGATCAATCGTCAAGACACCTTGTCGGTGACGCCGTATCGCCAGACCAATCAACCTCATCGCGAGTTTCTCTATCGCCCCGCGTTCGAACTGGGCCGTCACATGATCGGCTACGAAGTGCAAAAAGTGTTGGCCGCGGTCGACTGGTTTGCAAATGACGACGTCGCACGGCCGATCGGCGTAGCCGGCTACGGCGAAGGTGGATTGCTCGCACTGCATGCGGCGGCGCTCGATCCGCGCATCGACGCCGCGCTCGTCAGCGGCTACTTCGCCAGCCGGCAAGACGTTTGGCAGGAGCCCATCTATCGCAACGTCTTCGGCCTGCTCGATCAATTCGGCGATGCGGAATTGGCCAGCCTGGTGGCGCCGCGCGCCTTGGTCATCGAGGCCTGCCGCGTACCCAATGTCGCTGGTCCGCCCCAAGCTCGTGATGGCCGCAATAGCTCGGCGGCGCCCGGTCGTCTGGTTACTCCGCCGTTGAGCGCCGTGCAAGCCGAGGTGGACCGTGCGAACGAACAGGTCGCCGGCCTCGACATGGCGCAGCCCATTCGGCTGGTTGCCAGTGGCGAGGGAGATGGACCTGCACTGGCGCCGCCTGCTGCCGAGCAATTCCTGCGCGCGCTCGACGAGGACGCCAACCTCGCGCCGCTGGGCAAGTCGCCCACGCTGCGTCGCCAGGAGTTGGAAGTCGATGCGCGCCACAAGCGTCTCTTCGATCAGATCAACGCCGACACGCAGCATCTGCTCACTCAGGCCGAGAACGTCCGCGCCGCATTCTGGTCCAAGGCCGATCGAGCATCACGCGATCCGGACAAGTTCGCGGCCTCAACCGAAACGTATCGCCAGCACTTCTACGACGAAGTGATCGGCCGTTTCGATCAGCCGTTGCTGCCTGCGAATCCACGCTCGCGGCAAGTCTACGACGAGCCGCTGTACACCGGCCATGAAGTCGTGCTCGACGTTTTTCCCGACGTGTTCGCCTATGGCATTCTGCTGGTGCCCAAAAACATCCCGCCGGAAGAGCGCCGCCCGGTGGTGGTCTGCCAGCACGGTCTGGAAGGCCGACCCACGGACGTGGCCGATCCCAACAAGATCAACCCGTCGTACAATCAATACGCCTGCCGGCTGGCCGAGCGCGGGTTTATCGTCTTTGCGCCGCAGAACCCCTATATCTTTGGCGACAAGTTTCGCACGCTGCAGCGCAAGGCCAACCCGCTGGGCAAGACGCTGTTTTCGATCATCGTGCCGCAGCATAAACAGATTGTCGACTGGCTGGCCACGCTGCCGCAGGTCGATGCCGAGCGCATCGCGTTCTACGGTCTGTCGTACGGCGGCAAGACGGCCATGCGCGTCCCGGCGCTGGTGCCGCAGTATTGCCTGTCGATTTGCTCGGCCGACTTCAACGATTGGGTGTGGAAAAACGCCTCGACCGATTCGCCGTACACGTACGTCACCACCGGCGAGTACGAGATCTTCGAGTTCGACCTGGGCAGCACCTACAACTACGCTGAAATGGCCGCGCTGATCGCGCCGCGCCCGTTCATGGTCGAACGCGGTCATCGCGACGGCGTGGCGCCCGACACGCGCGTGGCCTACGAGTACGCCAAGATCCGCCAACTCTATGCGGATTTGCGGATTCCCGAGCGGACCCGGATCGAGTTTTTCGACGGCCCGCACACCATCCACGGCGTGGGCACGTTCGAGTTTCTGCACCATCACCTGCGTTGGCCGGCGCAACTCAATCGCTAGCGGTCGTGCATGACGTTGTGCGTGAGCTTGTCAAGTTTCCGGCGGCCTTCCATACTAGAGTGTGCCGCCAAACCGCACCTGCTCGCTGAAAACCAGTCGCGGCCGCGCGCCGACGATGGCGGCACGACGTTGAGCCACCCGCCCCGCGACCCTTGTTCCGACCGCGTCACCTACCCAGCACGCATTCATCTCCGATGTCCGACCCGCCTCGCACCGCGACGGATTCCACACCCGAGGCCGATCTGTCGGGCCGCGCGATCGGCGGTTATCGCTTGTTGCGCCGGCTGGGGCAAGGCGCCATGGCCGAGGTGTACCTGGCGGAGCAAATCTCGCTGGGCCGCCAGGTGGCGTTCAAAGTCTTGCGTCCCAATCTGGCCACCGATGCGACCTACGTGCAGCGCTTCGATCAGGAAGCACGGGCGGCAGCCCAGTTGGTGCATGCCAACATCGTACAGATATTCGAAGTGGGCTGTGTCGACAGCGTTCACTTCATCGCGCAAGAGTACGTGCAAGGCTCGAACCTGGCCGACGTGCTGGCACGCCGCGCACCGCCCACGCTGGCCCGCTCGTTGGCCATCTTGCGCCAGGTGGCCGCGGCGCTGGACAAAGCGGCACAGGCCGGCATCGTCCATCGCGACATCAAGCCCGAGAACATCATGCTGGCCGCCGGCGGCGAAGTGAAAGTCGCTGATTTCGGATTGGCCCGCGTCTACAATCAGGACGCGGCCGCCACGAACCTGACGCAAATCGGCATCACCATGGGCACGCCGCTCTATATGAGCCCCGAGCAAGTGGAAGGGCGGCCGCTGGATCCGCGCAGCGACATCTACTCGCTGGGCGTGACCGCTTATCAAACCCTGGTCGGCGAGCCGCCGTTTCGCGGCGAAACGGCCTTGGGCATCGCCGTGCAGCACTTGAAGTCGCAGCCGCCACGCCTGGAAAACCGCCGCCCCGATCTGCCGGCCTCGGTCTGCCGCATCGTCCACAAGATGCTCGAGAAGGATCCCAACAACCGCTATGCCACGCCGCGCGAGCTACTGCGCGAATTGCGCGCCGTTTCGCTCGAGCTGTTTCCCGAGGACGCGGGCGACGAACTCGAACATTGGACCAGCGACGAGTTGGCCGGCACGATTGCCACCCGCCGCGAGGCCACCGAGCGGCTGGCCGCAGCCATGAGAACCACGGCCATGCCCGCCGTCCGACGGCGCCGCGCTGCCTGGGGTTGGATGGGACTCGCTCTGACATGTCTCGTCGCGGGCACGGCGCTGGCATTTGCCGTTCGCCCGCAACCGCTGATCACGCCCCAGGCCGAGGACGAGCAAATCCGCCGCTACGATTCGGCGGCGCAGCAATATTTTCACGCGATGATGCTCGACAGCGAGGGCGCGTGGAAAAGCGTCGGCGAGTATTTTCCGAACGAGCGATTGTACACCTTGCCGGCCAAGCAAGGCCTGGCCCGGCTCTATCTGCGCGAATTGGACTTCGAGCCTGCGTTGGCGATCTTCGATGAGTTCGCGCAAATGAGCAACGTGGAAACACAGTACAAGGCGTTTGGTCTGGCCGGCCAGGCCGTCGTGCTCAACCGGCTGGGAAACTATCGCGAGTCAGCGGCCAAGCTGGCGGAGCTCTACCCGCTGTTGAGCACCGCACGGCTCGACAGCGACATGGGTGCACTGGTGCGGCTGACCTATCAAAAGAATCGTCAGGCGCTGGGCGAGACGCAATCGAATCGTCAATGGGACGAGTGGTTCGAGAAAACCGCGCCGGCCGGCGAAGAGGTCGACGAACCAGCGCCGCCCGGCAACGTACAAAACCAATAGCAGAAAATTGCTTAAGCGCCCGTTGAAGTTCTTCACATGCTGCCGCCACCCGTTGACAGTCGAGCCATGATTCGGTACGAACTAATCAGAGTCGCCCATCTGGCCGATAAATAGCCAGAGCGGTCCAGAGCGACCAGCAAGCCCCCATCGTCTAGTGGCCCAGGACGTCGGGTTCTCAGTCCGAAAACCGGGGTTCGACTCCCCGTGGGGGTACTGAACAAGTGTTCACTATATCGCAGGAAGTCGCAGGCCCCGGCAATCCCGGGGCTTTTGCGTTGGTGGTCTGAGCCGCGTGCTGCTCGCTGCTCCCCCCTGCGTGCGCATGCTGCGCCACTTTTTGCGCCGCTGGATTGGTAACAGTCGGCGCGACTTCCGGCCCAATCTCGGCCTCGCCCCGCACGGCCCGCTCGAAATGGTCGTCGGTGACCTGGAGATAGTGCTTCAGCGCGATCGCCTCGCTGTTCCCGATCCAGCCGCACACCACGTGGGCCGGGAACTTCTCCATCAGCTCCGTCTCTCGCGTGCTTCGCAGGTTCTGAAACGGCTTGGGCCATGGTTTCATTCCGGCCCGTTTAATGATCCGCATGAGCTGGGTGCGCAGATTGGCGTTGCAGCTGCGATAGCGGTTGATCACAAACTCGGTGCCGGGCGCCGCCTGCTCGAACGCCTCCTCGAGATACGGCTTCAACTCGGGGAACATCGGAATCATCCGCGATTCCTTCCCCTCGATGTGCTCCGTTTTCGGGCTGGGCACGCGGACCCGGTTGTTCGCCCAGTCGACGTCGCCCCACCGCATGCTGAGGTGCTCGCTGGGGCAGCGCAGCCCGCCGTAACGGCTCAGCGCGAAAAGCAGCCGCCATTCGGCGTCCGGGCAGGAGTCGAGAACCTTGGTGGCCTCCTCTTGAGTAACGAAGTAGAAGCGGCTGGGGTTGCCTCGCACGGCCGATACGAGATCGCCGAACGGGTTCTCAGGGATCAGCTTGCGCCGCACGGCGGCCCTGAAGAACTGCTTGGCCCGGCCACATAGCCGCCGCACGGTGTTTTCGGCGAAATCTTGCCCGAGCAGCCAGATACGGAAGCTGTCGGCGTCCCCAATCGTAAACTCCTTCATCCGCCGATCCGGCCCAAAGCACTCCACCAGCTTCTTGCCGGCCGCTTCCAACCGATTGACCGACCGCGGTTTGATGTCGCTGCGTGCCGTGATGTATTCATTGATGAAGTTCTGCAGCGTCGGGCCCGCCAGCGCGTCCACCTTGGGAATCAGCCCGACCGCTGCGAATCTCTTGGCCATGCGAGGATGCAGCCTCGCGACCCACGTTGCCAAATCCGCCTCCATCGGCCGGTTGAGCATTTTGCACTCAAGCAGTTGTTCCACGCGGTGCTTCACGCTCTCGGCCGCCCGCTGCGACACCTTGCCCAGCCGCACCGTCGGTCGCCGACCGTCCGGCGCAATAAACAGGATTCGCCGCCGGCCATTCTGATCCGTTGCGATACTTGCCATCTTCATTTCCTTTCGTGTCGAGGTTTGGAACTTGGTCGTTGTAAGTTGCAGTGGCTCGCGACGGGCCACACGCGGACACTACCGGCACGTTTCGCATCTTGCAAAGCAAACGGGCCCGGTTGGCGGGGAACTGTGAAAAGTTCCCTCGACGGCGCGATCTACGCTGCGTCTGCGTCGTCAACGTCAACGGTATTCGCTTCTTCCTCGGGTACTAAGCGATTACCGTTGACGGTTGACGATGTTGTCAGTCGGAATCGGCGCGTCGGTTGGCCACGAGCTCCGCGCGGCGAAGGTGCCCACGTGCCCTGCCCAGATTGCACGAGCGCATTCAGCGCCGCTTCGGCCAGGCCCGCTTCCCGCAACCAGCGACAACCCATATGCACTTCGCGAGCAGTGACCGCTCCGCCTTTGCGATCGATCCACTCGACGAGCCGGCGCTCGTCTCGCTCCTCGTCCGTCTCGCACAGCAGCGCATAGACACGTCGAACTTCGTGCTTGAACCACTGGGTCATCGCGACGCCCGCTCGAACGCTGTCGACATCGACAACGTGCTCTGATTCCAAGGTTGGGTCATCGGCGGCCCAGCGGACCAAATGGACCACGAGCGCCAGCCGAGCGGCATATTCCTCGAGCTTTGACCACGCCGCCGACAGATCGCCGGTCAGATCGACCTGCTCCTGCGCATGGGCATCGTAGTAGGCCTTCCACTCCTCATGCGCTTCCTTCGACAGTCGAACCAGGACCGGCATCGGCTCGTCGTCCTCATCGAACTTGGGCTCGAGCTTAAACAGACGATCCAGCAGCGTGGCAAGCTGTGCTTCCATGGATGGATCGATCCCCGCGTCGCTCCATTTCTTGGCCTTGCGAGGAGGGCAGCACACGAGCAGACGCGCCGCCAGGCCCGACTCTCGATGCTGCGTTCCTAGGGCACGGTGCAGAATGGTCGGCTGGATGCCTCCAGTGACACACACTGACGCCCGCGGAACGAAAATCGTTTTTGGGATCCCCGTCTTGCGATCCACGGAGATGCTCTCGCCGTTGAACATGCTCAACCAATGCGCGGAGTCCGCACCACCCTTGCCGCTGGCGTAGCGATCGAACGATCCAATCCAGCCAGCCAACTCATCTCGGGCCACCAGCACGCCGCACCAGTTCGCCTTCAGGATCGGGGCAAGCGCTTCAATGGTTGTGTCGCCGACCATGCACCGTCTGGCCTGTGGCTCTTTCGGCTTGTCCGGCGGAGGCTCCGCCGTTTTCTTGTCGCGTTTCCAGTCGGTGAACGCCTTGTCATAGTTGGCCTGGTCTGTCACGTATTGTTGCAAGTCCGCTTCGTATTGCTTCAGCGCTTTGGCCTGGCGGTTCTTGATGGGCCGCATCACGAGCGAGAACGCCGGCGTCTTGGCCGTGCCGCTCTCGCCCACGATCGCCGTCCAGATGATTGCTGGCGCGTTCCACCCCGGCTTGAGCGTCAATCGGCGCGTATTGCCAATCGCCGACGCCAGCACGGCCAACAGCGGCAGAACGATGTACGACGCGTCACAGCAGATCGCCCTGGCAGCAACAAGCACAAAGCTGCGAATCGGTTCGGGCAACACCTCCGTCGGAAATGGCTTGAAGCTCACCACGCGAGTGCCTGATTTCGCCGGACCATTGCGCTGAACCGAATCTGCCTCGTCGGCCAGCTGCTCCAGTTCGTCTCGCATTGACTCGGGCTCCGCCGCGTCGCCATGCGATTCGATCCACTCGACGATGTCGCCCTTCTCGGGCAGGTCTGGCAGCTCTACAACTTTGATCGTCGGCGGAGGCTTGAGTCGCTCCAACCGCCCGACGACAGCTTCCGCATACTCGAGTCCGGCCGGATCGTTGTCGGGCAGTAGCACAACCTCCTTTCCAGCCAGCGGACTCCAGTCGGTCTTGTCCGACGACTTGGATCCATGTGCCGACGTCGTCGCGATCAGTCCGAGCGATCGGGCCGCTTCCACGGCCTTCTCGCCCTCGCAGACGTAGACCCGTTTCGCATCACGAACGTCCTCCAGTCGGTACAACGGCCGTGGCGTGGGCATTCCCGCAATTCGCCAGTGGTCGCCATACCGACTAACTGGCCGAATCTCCTTGCCGCCGTCCGGCAAGTCCCAGCGAACGACCACGCCGACCACAACTCCGCTGCCGTCGCGGTAGGTCCATCGGTTCGTGGATGGGCCATGCCGCCGCTCGAGCTCGTTGATTGCCTCGTCCGCAGTGGCGAACGAGTTGCCCATCGATTTGCCGTTTGCCTGTCCACGGTATTGGTGTTTGTCCCGAGCCGGGCGCAATACCGTTGACGTTGACGCTGCAAACAGATCTGTCGGCTTGAGGCCGAGCGCCGCACAGATTGCATCGACTGGGCAACCGGCGTGACACTTGAGCAAGACCCGGCCGTCCTCCCCCTCGGCGATCGACAGGCTGGGCTGCCGATCGTCGTGTGCCGGACAGCAGGCCGACCAGCCGCTGCCTGACTTCTTGGCGTCAGGCAGCTTTGCCAGAATCAGTTCAAGCGGCGTGGTCATCGTCACCTCCCTGGGCAGGCTCGACCTGCTTTTCGAGCCAGGACGCGAGAGTAGCGATGGGATACAGCACGGTTCGCCGCGTCCCGGTGCCGATCCGCACGCAGGGAATCTCCCCATCATGCGTCAGTTGCCACAGTAGCCTGGGCGAGATTCCGAGTGCCTTCGCGGCCTCGCGGGGCCGGAGTGCCAGTGGGAAGTCATGCAGTTCGTCGGACATTGCAGGGATCCTCAATGGTCGCTTGCCACGAAATGCGGCTCGCATACCCCAAATCCCTTGGCGCCAACCAAAACTGGTAACCGGAAGCGCATTTAGAAAGCCGCAAGGCATTGCGCCGAACGGCTTAGAGAAGTTGCGAAGATTCTTTTGTGGCAACTGACCAGTAACCGTAGTAACCGGTTACGTAACCTCATTCCCTCTTTGCTCTGGGTCGTACTGTTGGGCCCGTCGCCGATGCACCTCGCGACGCCGGCCAACCTCGCTGGCCTTCTCGCCCTTGCGATGCTGTATCCACCAATCGGACTTCAGGACCGCCTGCCTGGTCACGCCGAGCAGACTTCCCAATTGGTCCGCCGACGCAGTTGCAGGCAGTGGGATAATCTCGTCAATCTGGCGCAGCTTCTCGTTGACCGTCAAACTGGTCGTTTTGAGGACACTCGCCGCCTGTGTGATACGATCGTCGGACATTCCGTCTGTGAACACGCTGAGCAGCCGCTGGACGGCGCCTTGGTCGGCGTTCGGCTCCGTTCTCTGCTCTGTGTCTGCGGCCGACTGGCTCGCAACGGCCACGCCAGATGTCTTTTTCTCATCGCCTACGGCGGGTGGATCAGAAATCTCCCAGCCGAGCCATTCAACGCAGCCTGGTGCTGGGAAGTAGGACCCGTTGAGCGCGGTCGAGAGGTCTTCTCTCAGGTTGTTTCTCTCACGGATCGCCTGGCCTGCCGCCGTCAGCCTGACCGCTTCTATCTCCATCTCCATTCGAGTTGTGATGTTACGGCCCCGGCCAAAATGCGCAATCATTTGTTCGTAGTACTCGGCACCGAACCGATCGGCACAGTCCCCGCTGAGGACGGCCCGGAGCGTGTGCTCAACGCCTTCGACTTCGAACACCTCTCGCACCCGTTGTTGGGCCACGCCGCAAGTGCACATCCGGTCGATGGCACGCTTCTCCATGTCGGTGAGGTTGTGCCATGAGATTTGCCGCCATTTCCGCGCGTCGAGCCGGACGAACCACTGCCTCGCCTTACGCTCGATCACCTCCGGCAGCGGACCCAACAGAATCGCCATCGTGTCGCCTCTCGTCGGTCGATGTAGCCTCAGCTCGGAGTGGGGCGTGTGACCATGCTCGCCCTAACCTGGAAACATTCTACTCCCAGCGACAAACTGCGGCACGCCGCGAATACCAGCGCTAACGTGCCAACGCGAATGCCAAACGGAGCGAGGTCGAGGCAAGCTGGTGAGTAACGGGAATACTGGGAGCGCGTTCAGGGCCCCCGGGGGACGCTTAGGTACTTTCTGGCGCATCACAGATGGTTTCCCACCCCCGCCCCGACCGCCCAAGGTACAGTCCGTCCGTTGGCAAGAAACTGTCGAACGCGAAATCATGCGAGGCGTTGCGAACAGGTCGGAATTCAAGAGGCACAAGTGCGGATTTGCGGTGGGGTTGGGCAAAGGTCGCCCCGTGAACGCCCAGTTTGGCCCGTGTCGCGGCTGGTGGTCCGAGTTGGCCACGGACGCCACCAACGAGAAAACGCCCCGACGTTTGCGACGTGGGGCGTTGGGGCGGAACCCCGGGGCGGCCCTAGCCGTTGGAGGCGAAGTGGCCGCGATCGGTTTTCTTGAAACGGGCCTCTTTGCCCTTGGTGCCGATCTCGCGGAGGATCGCGCTGTAGAGCGTGGCGTGCGGCGTCTTGCCGCCGGGACTGGACCACAAGCCCTTCGCTGCCATCGCGTCGATCATCTGCTTGGCGTTGAGCGGCTCCTTCGACGCGGCCAGGACCTGTGCAGCGGCATCCAGCGCGCTGAGCTTCTTCGGCTTGGCACTCGCGGCCTTGGACTTCTTGGCGGGTGCGGACTTGGTGCCCTTGGCCTTCGGCGATTTGGGGGTGGGCTTCTTGGGGGCTTTCTTCGTCGGCATGGTTCGTCTCCTCGAAAACGTGTGCGATGGGTTGGCTGCCATCGTCAGGCCCGCGGACCCACCCGCGAACAGTCACACAGGAGCCATGGGTCTCGACGAACATCAAGCGCTGTTGACGACATCGGGCGGGAATTCGCTAAATTCATTTCAACTGGAAACCAATGCGGTTTCCCTTGACTGCGCGCGAATTCGGACGTGACCCGATTCGGCTCGGCAGAGCTAGCGGTCGATTTCTCACATTCAAGACAATACGCCGAGTCTCTTGAACGACTCGCCCAAGACATCCTTGGAGCGCACGTTGAGCCAATCGTCCAGAATCGCGGCGTACACTTGCCGGAAGTCAACCTGCATGCGGAGATCGCCGCCGTCGAGGTTGACGAGGTCCGGCGCGTTTCCGACCAGGCCGCTCTTGACCTGGCTGCCTGCCAGGAACACGGGTCCTGCCGTGCCGTGGTCGGTGCCTTGAGAATCATTTTCCTCCACCCGGCGTCCGAACTCGCTAAACGCGAGAACGATCACCCGATCGTCGAGCCCGGCCGACTTCAGGTCATCGAGGAAGGCCTTTAGCGCGCCGGCAAACTCGCGCAGCAAGCGATAGTGCGTGTAGAGTTGCGAGGAATGCGTGTCGTAGCCGCTTTGAATGGTGTAGTACACGCGCGACTCTGCGCCGCTTTTAAGCAACTGCGCCACCAATTTGAGATGCGAAGCCAGCGAAGTATCGGGATAGTCGCCTTGGCTGGTGGCGGGCAAGCCCGACTGCCGGCGCGCGAAATCGTCGGCAGCCGCGTAGGCGGACAGCACCTGGCGGGCCACGAATTGACTCAAGTTCGGCGAAGCTTCGTCGGCCGCGGGAGGAGGCGTCGCGGCGATGGGGAGCGAAAGCATCAGATCGTCGGCGATCGAGAGGGCCGTGGCTGTCGAGCGGCGACTCCACAGGGCGACAGGCGTTTGTTGCTCGCCGACGTAGATGGCGTTTGCCGCGGCGCCCGGTTCGGCCGATCGATCGAGCGCGGTGCCAAGCCATCCGTAGCTATCGTGCCGATCGTCGTCGAACTGGGCCGTCTGCCAGATGCGCATGCTGCGAAAGTGGGAACGATCGGGATTCGGATAGCCGACTCCTTGCACGATACACAATCGCCCATCGTCGAAAAGCTCCTTGGCAGCCCCCATGCTCGGATGCAATGCGACGCGATCGTCGAGCTTGTGCAACTTGTCGAGCTCGAGACGCAGCTTGTCTCGGTTTTGGCCATAGCCGTCGTCGGCAAATGGAACAACCGTGTTCAGCCCATCATTACCGCCATCGAGCTGTATGACCACCAGAGCCCTGGAATCAGGCGCGGCGCCAGCGGCGCGGGCCGTGTTTCTCAACAGGTAGGGAAGCACGGGGGACAATGAGACGAGCGAACTGGTCTGCAGGAATTTTCGTCTCGACAGCATGACGGTTCCTCCCAGAAATTTCCGAGGGGGCATTGTATCGATCGGGTGACTGACGCGACTGCATGTCTCTGCGACGAGTGATTCTGGAGTGTTATGCCAGTTGTTGTTCCGGGCGCGCAAGTAGCAGCGCCAGGGCGGTTGAAAGCGGCTCATCGTTGTTGAGCAATTCGTCGGAACGGATCGCCTGCCGCACGCCGGGCGGCAGTTCAATACCCCACAACAAGCGCGTCAACCAGTCGGTCGCCGAGTCGAATTCGGTCGGCTGATCGTGACGCGATAGCAGCTCGGCGACGTCGGGCACGTGCGGCGGATGCCACAGCTTTCCCTCGACCAGGGCACTGGCGAAATTGGCACGGGCGACGA
Organism: Pirellulales bacterium; assembly: GCA_041750795.1. Classification (GTDB taxonomy): domain Bacteria; phylum Planctomycetota; class Planctomycetia; order Pirellulales; family PALSA-1355; genus JTS-RE94. The sequence goes on from JBGSYQ010000215.1 coordinate 15,565, forward strand.
TCGTGCGCGAGGCGAGCCAGGCGCGACCTTCGTTCCATCCGCCGACGTTGGGCGGGTAGAACAGCTCCTGGCCCATCCGCGAGGTCCATTCGGCCAACAGCAGCGTGCTGGGGGGTGGATCGCACAGTTGCAGCGCGCGAATCGCACCGACGACGTATTCCGCGGGGCACGACACCCGACTGCGCATGTTCTGAGGTGAGTAGAAAAGTTGTGAGCGGAGCATGGTCTCGACCGCCCAGCCGACGTCGAGATTGCGCGTGACGAGCCCTTCGGCCAACTCCGACATTGCCGTATCGTCGACGGTATCCTCCCCCATGAACGTTTGGCAAAGCCGCCAGGCAATGCGTTGCGATGTGGCCGGATGCCGTGCCGCGGCTTGCAGAAAGTCATCGCCAGTGAGGCTTCCAGATTGACCGAGCAGGGTTTTCTCGCCGTCGTCGTGCCGCGCTTCGACCAGCGCGAAGCGATTGTTCACGATCGACCAACCCGTTAGCGCTCGGGCGGCTTCCTGCACCTCGCGCTCCGTGTAGTTGCCGATGCCCATCGTGAACAGTTCCATCGTCTCGCGGGCGAGGTTCTCGTTCGGATGGCCGCGGCGATTGGAATCGGCGTCCAGCCAAATCAACATGGCTGGGTGCTTCACCACGGCGGAAAGCAACTCGCCGAAGGGCCCCCGTGCGTGTGCGCGCAGCAGGTTGTTTTGTTCGCGCATGCGCACGAGGTCTTGCACCTTGCGATTGCTGGTGGCGAAGTGGTTGTGCCACATGAGCGTGAGCCGCTCGCCCAAGGGATCGGGCGTGAGCAACATGCGATACATCCACCAGGCTTGCAGTCGACCCTGACTGCCGGAGGCCATGGCCGCGTCTCCGATCGTGGCCGCCATGGCTTCGAATCCGGCCGAGGAGTCGCTCACCTGCCCGCGCAGCATGCGATCGATCGACGGTTGCGGCCCATCGCTCAGGTCGCGCTGCAACTGGACCCACGGCGCGGAGAATCCAGCACGACGGTGCAGGTGAACGACGCGCTCGAGATTCCAGGGAGCGCTCTCGTTCGGCTCATAAGGAGCCCAGGCCGAGGCAACGCTTTCGTCAGCGTGAAGTGGGCGCATGGCGATGGTCCGACAGAATATTGGCTCGGCGTCGTCAGTCTTTCGCGTCGATGGTGAAATCGCCCAGGTCGCGTTTCTGCCCGGCATTCACAGTGAATTCTTTGAGCAGGTGCGGTTTGTCGTTCTGCTGGCCATACAGGCGGTAGGTTGCGCCGGGAATGAGCGCAGCGAACGTGATGCGCCCTTGCTCGTCGGTTTTGGGCCAGGGGCGATAGTTCACACTATCGACATTGGAAAGAAAATCTTCGTCCGCAGAAAGCTCGCCGCGCTTGGCGGCATCGTAGTCATACGTGTGCGCACCGGGAGTGACGACGACGAAAAGCGTGGGGTCGAAACCCGCGAGTGGGTTTCCTTCGGTGTCGATGTAGCGCGCGGTGGCCTGACCGCATGGCTTGAGCACGACGGTCTTTTCGGGCATTCCGGCCGTTAGGATCTCGGTCGCACCGAGGCGGCGCTCCTTGTCGAGGAAATAGACTGGGCACTCCTGACTGGCGGCGAGGCCGGAAATATCGAACGTATTGCCCGCGCGGGGTTGTGGCACCTCCCCGCCATATCCGCGCCAAAACGGTGAGTGCGGCATGACGAACAGGCGAGAGATGACCGACACCTTGTCGACCGGCTGTCCCTGTTCGTCGACGAGCTTGCCGGTGGTAGTTACGCTCGGTTCGAGGTGAATCGTCCGTTCGATCGAATCGGCGCCGACGGCTGGATCGACGCGCTCGATAGCGTTGGCGTAGTAGCGTCGCCCGCCCTTGGCTCCGCGACTGAGCTCGCGCTCCGAGATTTCACGAAGCACGTGTTTGTCCTGCGGGCCGTGCACGAGCAGTCGACCCGGCCCGGGCAGGACGACGATTTCGAACTTGCCCTCATCGTCGCTGAGTTGAATGCCCTGCCAACCGGTGAGGACATCCTCGGAGACGTTGGGATTGTGCGCGCTTTCGGGATGATACTGTATCGAGGCGCCAGCCACGGGCTGGTCGGTTCCGGCTTCGACGACCGTGCCACGCACCAGCACGCCGCGGCGCAATTGTACGTCTACTTGCCGCACGCGATCGCCGGCGTTCCAGCGAATGCCATCCGACGGACCGGTTTCGCGCGCCAGATAGGGCGCGCCGTCGGGGGGATACGCGTTGACGCCGAAGCGAATGCCGGGACGCGGACTGATGCGGTAGCGTCCGTTTTCATCCGCTCTTCCGGCAACCGAGACCATCGATCCAAAGGGCTCCTGCTGGCTGGCCCAAATGGTCAATCGCGCGCCGGCGGCCGGCTCTCCAGTGTCCTGATACGTAACGGTTCCCTCGAAGAGCTGCGCCGGTGAAAGCGGAAGCACCGCTTCTTCGCCAGGTTTGGTGTTGAACACCAGCGCACGATAAGTTCCATCGCGCTGGCCGCGCTGTTCGGACATGCCGGTGTTCAGGGCGACATCCTGAGGCGCGAAATGATCATCGCCTTCCACGATGAGAAATGTGCCGTATCCGGCGGGAATGCCAACCAGCGTGAAGCGGCCTTGCTCGTCGGAGACCAGCGGCTGGAACCAGGCCTGCGGGATCACTTCACCGCTGTAACCAACGCCGTCTCGAATGCGCTCGCCATCGGTCGTAGTCTTCATGAGCGAGCGAACGGCCAGACGTACGTTGCCGGCCGGAAGTCCCTCGATATTCACGAGTCGGCCGCGGATGGGCTCTTCGATCGCCAGCGCCAGCGGGATTTCGTTCGACATTGCGTCGAGGTCGACTTGCTTCCAGCCAATGCCATAACCATCCTTCCGCGCGAGCAGATTGGCATAACGATGCGATTTGGAACTGACGCCGCTAAGGGTCAATTGGTAGGCGCCGCTTGCGTCGGCGATTCCTTCGGCCAGAACCTCGCCTCGGTGCGAAAGGTCGCCGCCCCGCTGCAATTCCGTTCGCATTGCGACCAGCGCCACGTGCGCGCCGCCGGCCGCCTGCCCATCAGGAAGCGTGATGCGGCCGACCACGGTTGCTTGTGAAGGTTGCGAGGAAGTCGCGGCCCGGCTCGTCAGATCTAGGCCTTTCAATTCACCCGCGGTCTTGTCGCGCAACTTCGCCGTCTGCGACGCGTCGAGCTTTGTCTCGTTGGTCAGGTCTCCCAGCTCGAAGGTCGCACCTGCTTCGGCACGGCACACGGCCGAAAAGTCGGAACCGTTTTTCGAATAGTGCCAGACGCGGCAGGTCGTTCCGGGCGCTAGTATGGCTTCGAAGCGGCCGTCCTCGTCGGTGGCAGTGCCCACCAGCGGGCGATGCCAGGTGTCGGACTTGTCGACGGTAACATTGATGGGCAACTCGGCAACTGGCTTGCCGTCCTCATCGACCACGCGGCCGTGGGCCACCGCACACGGCTCGAGCTCGACGGTCATTGTTTCGCCCCCTGTTATCATCACGGCTTTGCCGATGCGTCGATCGGCTTGAATGAAGACGACTGCCCGAGTCTCATTCGGTTGCAAACCGATGATGGTGACGGTCGAATCGTCGAGCGGTCCTTCCAGACTCGGCGGTGCATTGCGGCTGAGCACATGAACACCTTTGACCGGCTGTCCCTGGGCATCGACCAGGCGGACTGCTCGCGTCAGGCCCTTGGTCAGTTGCAGATCGATGGTCGTGTCATCAGCGGACTTCGCCAAGTCGACTTCCCGAAGCGCGTGATAGCCGGTCACCACCCACGGATCGTAAGTGTTGAGTTGTCCATTTTTTTGCACCAGGTGCTCAGGAACCATGTCACGGCTCAGGCTGGCATAGATTTTCTTGTCTTCGTCGCGGGCGATTGCCGCCAGGATGCCGGGGCCGGGAATCGCCAACACGCGGAACGAGCCATCGTCGGAAGTGTGGTAGCGCTGGCTAGGAACACTACCTGTGATCTCCGGGCGATAGTTGGGATAATCCTTCGCGAATTCATTATCGCGCAGGGGCAGGTATTCCACGTTCGCATTCTTGATCGGTTCGCCCGTATGTTGGTCGGTAACCTTGCCGACAATCCATTGGCCGCGGTGCAGCACGAAATCGAGCGCGAGGGGCTCGATGCCGGAAATCTTGTCGAGATTCTTTTCGGTGGGGAAGTAGGGCTCATTGGGGCTGGGGTTGACTTCGATGCGGTGTCCGCCGCCGGTCGGCGCGCCGATGAGCGAGTAGCGCCCCTCGCCATCGGTGCGAGTCGTCAAAAAGTCCTCCTGTGAAAAGCGGCTGCCGGCGAATTGATTGACACGGACTTCTAGGTCAGCCAGCGGTTGGCCCGATTTGGCGTCGGTGACCGTGCCGGAAATGGGTTGTGTCGGTTCGGCAACGAATTGAAACTCTTCGCCGAAATAGGTTCCCGTGCGGACGCCCATCGACTCAAAGGGCTTCGCAGCAACGGGCGCCATGTCCCGCACGACGACGTGCGCGTAGCACTTTGCAATAGCGGGGCTTTCCAATTCCAGAACGGCCAACTGATTGGAACCGAGTCCTTGCAACTGAAACTGGCCCTCCTCGTCCGTCGAAGTGTTGGCCGGGAGCGCCAGGGAACCGTGCTGCAGGAACCTGTCGCGCCAGAGCGCGGGATACGCGGCGGCGTAGGGTGATTTGGTGGTGGGAGACGCACTAAAGCTGTTGTTGTAGTAGTCGTCGACGTTGGCCGGTGGCGACTTTTCTTTCGCTTCCTTGAGCCAGTCTAGCAAAGCGCGGTCGCTTTCCGGCCGCCGCAGATTGTGGACTCGTACGTGAACGCCTGAAACGGGATTGCCTTCCAGGTCAACGACGCGACCGCGAACGATTTGTGCGCCGGTCAATGTCAAGTTCGTTGGCTGTTTGTCGTCGACGTTCTTTTGTACCTGGTCGTCCGTCTGCCATGCCGGCGCCAGGCCAGGGGCGAACGCGGCAACGTGCCAGCCGAGCGAAAGCCGTGGCGGGTCGGGGTGACTGGTCGAGAACGTCAACTCATAGTTTCCCTGGTCGTCGCTCTTATCCTCGGCAACGATCGTGTAGTCGAAGTGCGAAGAGGGATGCTGGACATGCCGGGTCAGCATCCAAGCGGCATAAACCGAGGCCCCCGCAACCGGACTGCCATCGTCTCCCAGCACACGGCCCTGCACCGTGATCTTGCCGTCGCGTGCGGCGGCCGGTTTGTCGGCTTGAGCCGCGGCGTCGGACTTGGGCGGTTCGACAACCTTGCTGGAGTTATTAGTCTCTGGAGTCATCAGGACGCCGGTCAATCCAGGCCGCTTGTCGCTGGTGATGTCGATCTGGCCCAGATCGATCGTTTCGCCGCTGCGTGCGACGACGTTGATCAGCGCTTGGGCGACGATTTGGTCATTGACTCGTCCGTTTTGTCTCACGGGAGCCGAGACGTGGGCGCTGTATTTCATCCCGCCGACCAGCCCATCGAGCCGAAAGCGGCCTTGCTCCTCGACAGGAATATTAGTCGGATTGGCTTTGAGCTCGGGATGAGGCGGCCAGATGGCAACGCGGTCGTCGTCGCGAAGCGCTTCGAGATTGGGCAACAGTGTCGCGTCGCCGGCCGGTGCGCCATCGGCATCCACGAGTTGCCCGGTGATGCTGCCCGCGGGTTGTAGCTTGATCTCGACCGGCTCGCGGTTGGAGCTGTCGGCCATCACCGCGCCGGAGAGGTTGCGCTGACGATGGTAGATGAATATTTTGCGCCGTTCGTCGGGCTTTAGACCGGTTACGACGAACTGCGCGGAGTCTTGTTGTTTCCAACCCCAGTTCGTTTCGGCATTGTAGGCGCGGTAGCCAGTGACCGGTTTCCCGTCGGCATCGACCACGCGAATCGTGACGGGCGTGCTGCCGACGAGCGGCATATCGGCGCGAATCGTCATTTGCCCGGCAGTGGGATGCACTTCGACGACGCGCTGGTAGTTGGAAGGAATCAAGCGAGAAGGCTGCGTGCGGAAGTAAGGCAAGGAGCCTTCATGTTGGTATCCCGCGATCGATTCAGCACCGTATCCGCGGGGATACTGCTCGATGCCGTCGCGATCGTGGCTGGAGCCGTCGTAGCGATAGGCCAGGATTCCGCGGGCAGGCAGCACGGGCACTCGAAATTCGCCGTTGGGATTCGTCCAAAACTGACCGTCGATGAACGCTTCGTCGAGGCCGGGAAAATCGGCCCGCAGTTGATCGCTGTCGAAGTAGTAATAGGAGATCTCACCAGTGAACGGCCTGCCCGATTGCGAATCGAACACACGTCCCTCGGCCCAGACACCGCGTCTTAAGCGGAAGTCGTGTACCGCCTCGGCGCCGGAGTTGGAAGTGTCCACCTGCACGCCGGCGGCAATATATGGCTGGTCTCCCATGGTGAAAGCGACCAGGCCGTTTTCGTTTCCCATCGGCAGTCCGGTAATTCGATAGCGACCTTGCGCATCGGTGTGCGCGGCGAACTCCTCACGTTCGCGGATGGACCACAATTCATTGCCGTGAATCAGGTAGGCGCGCACCATGGCATCCGCGATCGGCTGGCCGCTGTCGAAATCCGTCACGATGCCGGTGACGGGGTTCGAGGGGCCGGCGACGTGCAGAATGTCTCGAGGATACACCTTGCGAACGTCGCCATCGCCGGTGTGGCGTTCGGGGAGCACTTCGATCACTTCGCCGGGTTCGTTGCGCGCCAGGATGTCGGCCGACTCGACGTGCTCTCCTTCCACGAGCAACTGGAACATCCGGTCGGTGCCCACGTCGTGAATTTCGAATCGACCCTGGCCGTCGGTTTTGGCCATCGGCAGTACATGCCGCAACGGCGGAGGTTCGATGACGTTGACCAAGGCTGCGACGCGTACGCGCCACAGAGCGCTGTCCTTGTCTCGGGCTTCCTCTTCGGAAAGAAAGGATTGAATGAAGTGATTATCCTTGTCGACGTACCAGCGGATGCGCACCATGGCATCTTTCACCGGCTGGCCGTCGATGTCGACGATTTGACCGCGCAGCGTGTTGCCCGCGAGGGGCAGCTTGACGGTAACGCCTCTACTGCCCGAAGTAGCGGGAGGTAGTGTGCCCGAGAGCGAGTTCGATCGCTCGGTCTCTTGCCGCAGGCCATGGGGAGATGTGACAACAAACCCATGCCCGGATGCGCGCACGACGATTCGATCGTGATACTCCCAGCCCAACGGCCCGTCGGCTTCGGCGCCAACCGGCGGCAGCTCGAAGTTGAATTCTCCCGCACCGTCACTCTCAGCGACGAGTTGCGGCGACATCGGCTCGAGCTCGAGCACTCGAGAGCGGAACCAGTAGAACCTGGCTCCAGCGACTGGTTTACCATCCGCGCCGAGTACCACGCCCGCAAGCGAGCTTTCCTCGGCGGCCGTTGTGGGCTTCGTGTCTGTGTCTCGGTCGCTCTCCTGCGAGCTGATACCCGGCGCTTCATCTTGCGTGGCGGTGCTTGGCACCTGGGCGACGGAGTCACTGGGGCCAACGCCGACCAACCCGGCGATCAGCGTACCCAACAGCCCAGCGACCAGCACCACGAACAAAAGCACGCTACCGACGCGGGTTGAGAGCGACCGCGACGTGTCCATGATACGTTGCACGCGCTTGGCGAGCATCGAGCGCAGCGACACGATGCCGACTCCGGCCGGCGCAACCGGGGCGGTGGACAGCTCGGCGATGTCGACCAGACGATGGGCGTATTGCTGGCGATCGCCGCCGAATTGCACGACGTAGTCGTCACACACCTCTTCGGCCGCCGATTCTAGGCGGCGCGAAAGCATCCAAAGCAGTGGTTGAAAAAAGAACAACGACAGCGCCAGTTGTCGCAACAAATTCCAATGACAATCGCGGCGCACCAGGTGTGCCAACTCGTGCACCAGTACGTCGCGCATCGAGAGACCGATGTCTTCATCGGGGAGCAGGATCACCGCTTGGCGCAGTCCTGCCAGGCAAGGGCTGGGCAGGTAGGGAGTGCGAAGCACTTGCGGCGCACGTACTCCGAGCAAATTCGACAGCTCGCGGCAAGCCTGCTGCGTCATGTCCTCAGCCGGCACAGCCCGACGACACAAGCGCGACAATTGCCACCAGGCCGTTGCCAATCGCCCAATCCACACGGCGCAAAGCAACAGCCAGAGAGCGCAGATTGCCAAGGCGGTCCAGCCGGAATTGTGCACAGAGAGCGCCGCTGGCGCTGCGACCGGCTGAGTGCCTGACCCGGGTTCTGGCTCGACGGATGTTGCTGCGTGGGTTGCTTCCTGCGCGGGAGGGCCAGCGATTTCTTGCGGCAAGAGCTGCTGGAGCGGCAGCGTCGGCGCATCAAGCCGGTCCGCCTCGGTCGTGGTATCGATCTGCTGCGGAGGAGTTTCGGGATCGATCGGTTGCGCCGGAAGCCGCTCCAATGGTTCCGGCGCGGGAAGTGCATTTGGTGTCGCCTCGACGGTTGCCACGGCGAGCGTCCAGGGCTCGGGCAGAGCGACAGACCACCCGGAGACTCCGGCCAGCCAGAGCGCCATGCTGGCAATCGGGCACAGAAGCACGGCTGCCAACGTGGTGCGATAGACGGCCGACTGAACGGCTGAGCCGCGCTGCTGGAGCAAGCGTCCCCCGAGAAGCCCCAACGCGATCAGCAGCGTGGACTGCAAAACCCAGTTGAGTGCGAGCTCGACGACGGTCGTCGCCGCGGTCAATAGCGCCATCTGCGAATGAAGCCAACTCATCGCGCACCTGTTATCTTTTGGCTCGGCGGTTGATCAACTTGCGTATTTCGTCGACTTCCTCTCGTGAAACTTCCTCGTTTTTCAACAGATGGGCGACGAGGCTGCTAGCCTTGCCCGCAAAGACGCGCTCCACGAGATCTCGCGTGGCGATGCGCTTGAATTTGTCTTCCGCGACGCGCGGAAAAAACACAAACGTTCGCCCGTCAGCCTCGTGTGCAACGGCCCCCTTCTCTTCCAGCCCACGCAACAGTGTCTGCACGGTGCTATGGGCGATCGGGTCGCTGGCGCTGATCGATTCGGTGATCCCCCGTGCCGTGGCGCGACCTTTTTCCCAAAGCACCTGCATGATCAGCAGCTGCACTCGTCCTAGTTGAGTGGCCCCCATAGTCAGGCGTGTCTCCCTTACCATAGATCGTTTAGTTGACTAAATCTAACGCACTAGATAGTCCGTGTCAATATGTTGGTTGACACTCGCGTTGGGTTCATCGCAACAAGCAACGTGGCAAAAACCTAGTCGGAAGTACCGTTTCGATCGCATCCTGGCACGCGTCGGTCCGACACACCGATGTAGGTCTTATCAATCGAAAACGTGGCTGCGCATGGCGGCCGTCTCAAGCGCGGCGAGTGATGAGGTTGGCCAGTCGCTCCTGCGACCAAGAGGTCGACGAGCCTTCTTGGCCTCCGTGACCCGTCAAACTCCCTCCATTTAGAGTCGGGCGTCAGTTGATGAGCCCGAGGCGTCGAATTCCGTGGACGAATTGACGTGAACCGAAAGCGCAGTCCACGCTTCACGAGATTTTCTCAAGATGCTCCGGCGGAACGTGTTCCGTCAGCCAGACGTGATTGCCGGTGACAAAAAACTCGTGGCCATTGGCGAACATTGACTTGGCGTCAATGATCAGCAGCGCTGGTTTTCCGTGGCGCATCGCGACCTGAACCATCGTGTCTCGGTTCGTCGACATGTGGACGTGATGTCGGCAACCCTTGATCAGGCCGATTCGGAAAATCGATTCCAGGTTCTTTTCGGCGGTGCCGTGGTAGAGAACATCAGGCGGCGTAGCCGGCTCATATCCCAGATCAACTTTTACTGAATGACCTTGCCTGGCGCGGATGCTCAGTCGGTCCTTCGACAATTCGAAACGCTGCTTGTCGCTCTCGGCAACGATGGTCTCCAGGAGCTCGCGCGACAGCGTCCAGCCGGTTCGCTCAAACGCCGACAGCAACTCGTCGACCGATGCCCAACCGCCGTCGCCCAGCTGCAACCCGACCGAGTCCGGGCGGTGCCGGAGTACGTAACTCAAGCTTTTGCTGACGTTCTTTCGCGATATCGCGTCCACGGGTTGATTCCTTTGCGCGCGGCGCCGAGATTCAGGTTCGCTGCTTGAAGTGTACTTGCGCGGCGTACAGGCCGGCGAAGAGCTTGAGATCGGCAGCAGCGCGTCGTGCTCGCAGCCAGCGGACGACGTCATCCACCGCGACCTCGTGAACTGTGATCCGTTCGTTGTCATCGCCTCCGCCCGGTCCGTGCTTCGTCACGCCCTCCGCCAGGAACAGGACGATGGACTCATCGGTGAGTCCCGGCGACGAATACCCGCTGCCGAGCTCGGTCCAACGTGTCGCGGCATAACCCGTTTCTTCCAGCAGCTCTCGCTTGGCGGCCTCGACAAGCGGTTCGTCTTCTGCCGTCGCAAGATCGCCTGCCAGGCCCGCCGGCAATTCGAAAATGGTTCGTCCAACGGGCGGACGATATTGTTCCACCAAAACAACATTTCGCGCATCAGTTATGGCAACGATGCCAACAGCGGGCCGGCAGGTGTTCCGCGTGACGAACTCCCAGTGGCCGCGAGCTACCATGGAAATGTGCTGACCCTGATAGAGGGCGATCCGTTCGTTTTCTTCGGCCATGACATCCTGCATTTCGTGCGGGCAGATTCGGTTCAGCAAACGATACACAAGTCTGCTGCTAGTTTTCGTGCACATGGAGTTGGCTGCCGTCTGTTCCGTCGATGCGGATCAAGCGGTCCGGGTTCTGGTACTGAGCAACAAGGTATCGCGTCAGATCGACCTGCAGGGCTTGCAGCTCGCGCAGAAATCGGTGCCGCTCTTCGTTTTCGCCGTGCATGTGTTCAAGTTCCGCGAGCTGCATTTGTCGCCGATGCGCCAACTGTTGATTGTGATCGGCCTCGGTTCGTGCACTGTCGCCGTCGTGCTGGACCTGCAGCAATCGTTGTTCGTGCTCGGCTTGGTCGCGTTGCATTTCGCGGCGTGTGGTTTCGCGCTCGGCCTCGCGTTCCAGCTTCAGGTCGGCGAGCTCCTGTGTCTGTCGCTCGGTTTCGGCTTCGAGCCGTAGCGCGGTGCGCTTCTCGATGGCATCGTCGTGCATGGATTGCAGCTTGGCCGATGCGACGTATCCGCGATACACGACTTTGTTGATACGATAGCCGATCCGTTCTGCGCGGCCGGTCAGGTTCGCATACTCGCCAAGTTCGCTCAAATTGTTAGTTGCTTCCTTGAATTCCTCGAAGGATCGCGCGGCGGCAAAACTAATGACGTCGGCTGACAGGGCGTTGATAAAGTCGGCAATCGGATCGTGTGTTTCGTCGAGCATCTTCTCCACGTCGTCCAGTTCGAAGAAGACCATCAACTGCACGACCAACAGGGCGTCGTCCGCCGTGCGTACGTCCGCGACGTCGAAGTACATTTGGTCGGGGATCACGCGCAGTTTCGTGAATCGCAACGCCCTGGGCGCTTTATGCTTGGGGTCGTTTGGGTCGGCTCCGTGCCAACTAAACTTGTGCAACCATTCATTGGCCTGCGGAACATACTGCGCAGGACCGCGCAAGACACGCCGACTGACCGTCTCGTCGGCCTCGCGCCGATATATGACCAGTACATGATGGGCATCGACCGGCGTTGCATCCTCGACTGTGATCGATTCGTGCCTGTCCGGGTGAAACCATAGGTCGACCGGTCCACGCAGATGCTCGGTGCGGCCGTCGAGAAAACGAACCACTAGGTATTGATGTGCCTCGGCGTTGTGCCGCCTGAGCGTGTCCAGTCGCTGCAGCCACTCGTTCGCCACCGGCATGTACTGGGCAGGACCGTACAGCACGCGGCGGCTTACGCTTGCGTCCGCCTGTCGTTGATAGACGAGCACGGCCTGATTGGCGTCGATCGTCTCGATGTCGTGAATCGTGATCGAGTCGTGCTCGATCGGATTGTACCAGAGTTCGGCCGGCCCGCGCACATGCTCGGTACGGCCATCCAGGAGTTTTACCACGAGATACTGGTGCGGCTCAGCTCGATAGCGACGCAGGGGTTCGATGCGCTCTCGAATCAGCAGCAGCCGCTTCGGGCCATTGACGAATCGCACGTCCCCTCTGGCATTCCAAACCGCCACGCGATTGCCACGCCGTATTGTTCGCACCCTGATCATTGATCCAATTCCCATCAATTGTGATTAGTTTCCTCTGACGAACCAATGACGGAACGGCCTGATAGTTCGTTCGACATTACTGGTATCCAGCACTGCGAACGTCACGCTGAGGAAATGATCGCCGAACTTTCCTGCGTCCAATAACTCGGCGGCGAATAGCTCTGCGATCTCGGCGGGCTCATTCTGAAAGACTCCGCACCCCCAGGCACCGAGGATCAGATGTTGGTATTCGTGGTGCGCCGCCAAGGCCAGGACCCTTGTGATTCGATTGGCCATCGTGGGGCGAATCAGCTCCATTTTCTCCGGTTCGTTCCTCTTGACGGCGCCGGCGTTGACGGCCGGTGCGGTGAGAATGCTCAACGTATACGGCTGCGCGAGCAAGGCGCCATCATCATCTCTGAACACCGGAACATCGGGGCTGACGATCATGTGGTCGGTGTACAGTGCTGTGCCACAGGCGCGGTTGGAGTCGTAGTAGTCATTCCTGGTCAAGAGCGACGCGTGCAGGGCAGACGAGCGAGCCAGGCTTTCCTCCTGCGCCTGACTTCCACCGAGGAATCCCCCACCGGGATTTAATGCCGATGCAAAGTTCAGGCACAACGTGCTGACACGGCCTCGTTCAAAGACCACGCGGCGCGCAGCAGACAAAGTCGTCTCGTTTGTTACTTCGAACGTTGTCTTGCTGGCGCGCTGTTGGAACGATCTCTCAAGTCCCTCTGAATCGAGCGGCCCGTAGAGCCGCGTGGCGTTCAGGCAGTCGGAGACTTGCTTGCCAATGTCGATGCGACGGCCATCGACGGCCTCATACCAGCCGCGTGCGACGAGCTCCACGGTTTCCTTGGCCAGTTGCGCCCGGTCGTTGCGATTCATGGCGAGATCCTCCCTAGGCGATCGTGGCTCCAGCAGCCCGCATTTGATCCAGCGCTCGCTGTTGATCGCCTTCATACAAATTCACTGCGCGGATGCCCTCAGCTATAACTGTCGTACGGAATCCCAAATCGAGGGCATCCAGCACGGTAGATTTCACGCAGTAGTCCGTAGCAAGCCCCATGACATCGACTTCGTCCATACCGCGACTGCGCAAATAGTTTTTCAACTCTGTCGAGCCGCGTCGTGCGTTGTCAAAGAAACCGCTATAGCTATCCAGGTTGGGATCGATTCCCTTACGAACGACACGCCGAATGGAGGCCACGTTCAAGCCAGGGGCGAATTCCGCGCCTCGCGTCCCTTGTACGCAATGATCGGGCCAGAGAATCTGCTCGATGCCGTCGACTTCGACAATGTCGCCGACACGGTGGCCGGGATGTTGGCTGGCGAAGGATTTGTGATCGGCCGGATGCCAATCCTGCGTGGCAACGACGCACGAGTAGTCAGGCATCCGCCGATTCGCGACGGAGATTACCTGGTCGCCACGAGGCACCGCCAATGCACCTCCCGGCAGAAAGTCGATTTGCAGGTCAATCAGGAGTAAGGCTTTCATCGGTGGAATCCTGCGCGCCGTTCGCGTCCGGCTCGTTCTCGGTTTCTAGATCTCGAAATTTAATCCCTGCCGGGTCAGCCGGTCGTACCGTCGTTTGTCGAATCGGTAGAGCCGCGCTGCGCGGTGGGCGACGTCCTTTTCGATTTCCTTGGTTTCCTGAACGATTTCCATGCCTAGCACCTTCTTGCGAAAGTTTCGCTTGTCGAGCTCGCGATCGAGGATCACTTCGTACAGGTGCTGAAGCTGACGCAACGTGAATTTCTCCGGCAGCAGCTCGAAGCCGATGGGCTGATATCTCACCTTGCGCTTCAATCGGTCGTGCGCTGCTTCCAGAATCTTGGCATGATCGAACGCCAGCCCGGGCAGATCGTTCACCGAAAACCACGCAGCATTGCGGGCGTCGGTGCTGGCGTGCACGTCGTGCCCTGCCAATTTCACCAAGGCGTAGTAGGCCACAGTCACCACGCGCTCGCGCGGGTCGCGATCGAGGTCGCCGAACGTGTAGAGCTGCTCCAGGAAGATGTCCTTGAGCCCGGTTTCCTCCTGCAACTCGCGACGTGCGGCGTCGGACAGGGTCTCGTCGACGCGCACAAATCCACCCGGCAGCGCCCATTGACCCTCGAAGGGCTTCAGATCACGCTGAATGAGCATGACTTTCAGGTCCTCGTCGTCGAGAGCGAACACGACGATATCCACGGTTAATGCCGGGCGGGCGAATTCGTAAGTCTTGGCCATGGCAATGTCTCGTACTCCTCTTAGTGTTCCATCGACACTATTATGGTGTTCCATTTACACTAAGTCAAGTGATCGCGAGTTTTTTGCCGGAATCTGCTAGGTAAACAATGCCCTGGGCTCGTCCAGCCGTTAACGTGATGTGGTCAGTTCGGCCAACTCGCGCTCGAAGCCGCCCGATAGGATGGGGAAGCGACACCAGGTCTTCGGATCCAGGTTCTTGTCGTCGACGTGGAACGACGGAGCATAACGCTCGCGCTTCCACTGGTTTCGACTCCAAAGCTGAAAGAACCGGCGGACCCAGGCCGTCAGTTGCGGCTGAGAGTATTGTTCGAACTGTACGGCGACGGCCGCCAGCACCTCGGCCGGCGAGCGCTTTTCGCCGATCGCCTGATCTTCGATCGCATCTAGCAAATCGTACGGCATGAGATCTGCTTCGTCCGTTTGAGCGGCCGCCTGCGGACGCAGTTCGGCCGTGGGCGGCAGTTCGTTGACGAAGTGCAATGCGGGAATCGGCCCCAGGTCAAGGGGACCTTTCTGCTCCATCCAGACGAGCCACTTGCGCAAGAACGCTTTGTCGATTCCCGCGATGGGACTGATACCACCGCAGGTATCTCCATCCATGGTCGCGTAACCGACGGCCGCTTCGGAGCGGTTGCTGGTGGCCAGCAGCAACGCATTATTCACGTTGGCCAGCAACCATGCGCCGGGGCCACGCACTCTCGCCTGGATATTTTGCAGCGTCACGTCATCGCGCTCCCAGTCAAGCGTGCGTCCCAGCGCCGCCTCGATCTTGCTGAGGTAGCTCGCAGTGATGTCCTCGACGTCAAGCTCGTAGTGCCTGGCCGAAACGGCCTCGGCAACGGTTCGAGCCGCATACCGCGTTGTCTCGGAACTATGCCTGGTTGCTTGATAGACCGTTGTCAGCAGTTGCTGTGTGAGGTCCGCTGCCGCGTGCTGCGTTGACCGAGCCGGCGCGGAAATGCCGGTCGAATTGCGAAAGGTTTCCACTCCGATTTCCGCGATCGCCAATTTGATCATCGTGGCCACCAGGCAAGTCACGGCTGCCGAATCGGCGCCGCCGCTCAGCGAAACGACGAATCCCTGCGAATGACTCTTACGAAGATAGTCGAACAATCCCAACGCGATTGCGCGAGTGAATTCCTCCTCCTGCACATGTCGGTTCTGTTCCCAGGATTGCGGTTTCGCGATTACTGGAACTGGCCGTGCCGCAGGCAGGTCAAAGTCAACGTGTACGACGCATGCGGAGTCGTGAACGAGCAGCGGTTCGTAGCTTGTGGACTGCACGCGGCGCATGCGCGTGGCATCGATGTCGACGACCGTGTCGCAAATGGTGACTCTCTGGAAGCTCAGTCGAGGGCCGCGTGCCACGACTTCGCCGCGCGTACCGATTAACGTTTGACCGTCGTAGATAACCCTGCCGGCCTCGTTGCCGACCAGGTTGCTGTAAACGTACGTGACGCCGAACGCGCGAGACGCCTCGGAGACCAGTCTCTGGCGAACGTCCGTTTTTCCAAAAGCGAAGTGGCTGGCGCTGGGATTGAAAATGACGTCCGCGGCCAGCCTGGCGTGTCCTGCGGCGGGTCGATCGGCCACCCAGGCGTCTTCACAGATTTCGACGCCGAGGCGAATGCCGCCCACGTCGAACAACAAGTCTCCGATGGGCACTGTCTCGCCGACAAACTCGATCGTGGTGACCGTGTCGGCAGGCCACGGCTTGAACCAGCGTGGTTCGTAATGCAGGCCGTCGCCCGCCAAACGCTGTTTGGCGGTGAAGCCTTGCAACTGCCCGTCGACCAGCATGGCGCAGGCATTGTAGATTGCGCCGGCATACGCTAACGGCAATCCCAGCGATACGACCATTCCGCTCGTCTTGGGAACGATCTCAGCCAGCACCCGCTCTGCCATCCGCAACACCGCTGGAGAAAAGAAGGCGTCCTCGCAACCGTAGCCCGTCACGCAGAGCTCGGGCAGGCAAAGCGCGCTCACGCCGCGCGAGCGTGCCTCGTCAATCGCCGCCAGAATATGCTCAGTGTTTCCATCCCAGTCTAGTGGCGTTTGGTTCAATGCGGCCGCGGCAACATGAATCAGCTTCATGGCGCTGTCTCCAATTTTGCCTGCCTCGCCTGATGAACCATGGCATCGCGCAGTTCGTGGAGACCGATATCCAGCCCGACGGGGTATTCGTGCGGATTCATGAAGCGGCGAATCGTCGGGTGCAAGCGGCTCAACTGGTTGCTCGCCCGGTCGCGGATGGTCGCCAATGTGTCGCTTCCCGAGGTGATTTCGCCGTTGCGAAACACGGGGGTTAACAAGTCCACTGCGTGTGCCTTGCCTGCCAGTCTCTTCTGACGTGTTGGATCCCTTACGTCCACGATGATGCCTCTGGGATCGACGCCTAGCGTTTCGTCATAGATCATGTCGCCGATGAAGCCATCGTCGCATTCATACCGTCGCAGTTGCAGAATTCCTGGGATCGACGTCTTGATGGCCTGCTCGGAGAGTTTCACTTTGGGTTGCCAGCGACCGTCGGCGCATTTGAGCGCGCCCAGTTTGTACACTCCCCCCAGGGCCGGTTGATCGTGTGCCGTGATCAATTTGGTGCCCACGCCCCAGACGGCAATCTGTGCACCTTGGGCTCGCAAGTTCTCGATGACGTGTTCATCCAGATCGTTCGAGGCAACAATGCCGGCCTCGGGGAAGCCCGCTTCATCGAGGATCTTGCGCGCTTCGATACTGAGATAGGCCAGATCGCCCGAATCGAGGCGAATTCCGACCATCTCGTGGCCTGACTTGCGGAGCCTTCTGCCGACTTCAACTGCCTGCCGCACGCCATCGAGCGTGTCGTAGGTATCCACCAGGAAAACGCAGTTGTTCGGCATGGCGGCCGCGTATTGTTCGAAGCTCTCGGCCTCGGTATCGAACGACATCACCCAGCTATGGGCGTGCGTTCCCTTGACGGGAATACCGAACAGCTTTCCAGCCAGCACGTTGGAGGTGGCCGCGCAACCGCCGATGTATGCCGCGCGGCTGGCGGATAGAGCACCGTCAATTCCTTGGGCGCGTCGCAAGCCAAATTCCAACACCTCGCCCCCTGCTGCTGCGCAAATGCGGGATGCCTTGGTGGCAATGAGCGTTGGAAAATTGATGATGTTCAGCAGCGGTGTTTCCAGCAATTGGCATTGTAGGATGGGTCCGCGTACGCGAACCAGCGGTTCGTGACCAAACGCTACGGTGCCCTCGGGCATGGCATCGACGCTGACCGTCCATTTAAGTTCCGCCAGATAGCTGAGAAAATCGTCGTCAAACAGCGGCCGGCCATCGTTCCCGCTGAGCGTCCGCAAGTACGAGATATCCGTTTGGTCGAAACGGACACTCCCCAAAAATTCGAGCGCCAGCCCTAGACCGGCCGCGATCGCATAGCCGCCGGCAAAGGGCGGTTTGCGGAAGAACAAGTGAAACACAGCCTCCTGATCGGCACGGCCAACTTTCCAGTAGCCATAGGCCATGGTGAGCTGATAAAGGTCCGTGAGCAGTGCCAACCGCGGTCGATACAGTTCATCAAGCATCGTGGCGCCTTTCTTTTCTTAGTGTCTTGTATACACTAACATGCGGCGCGTCAATTCGACTTCACAAAAAAATAAGTCTTTCGTGGCCACTCGGGATTTGGCTAGTTCCGGCCTAGCAGGCTGTTGAAGAATTCGACTGCCTGCGACATCGCATGGATGCGATGACAGAATAGCGACGTAAGTCGTTATTCTGCGAGCCGTGCGAAGCTTTGCTTCGCACTTGGCGAGGTTGAAAAATGCCACGACGGCATTTTTCAACGGGCTGCTAGACGGCGACCGCAATGGGCGACGAGTTACGGTGCTTCGGGCCGATACGCCGAGGCGCGATGTCAGTCGCTTCAAAAAATAGCCCCGAGGGCCAGACTCTCATCCAGCCCTCGGGGCTTCTCGCTACAACACGTTCACTACCCGATCCGTCAGGCCCTTCTCGCCCAACAGGATGTTGAGCTTCGAGTTGGCGGCGACCTTTTCCAGGACCTCCAGCTCGCGCAGGCGCATCAGGGTCGGGTTGTCGGCCAACAGCTTGGCGGTGTTGGCCTGGCTGCGCATGGCGGCCGTTTCCTCACGGCGAGCGATGAGGTTGGCCTCGGCGGCCTTCTTGGCCTCCATCACCTTGTTCATCAGGTCCTTCATCTCGCCCGGCAGGATGATGTCGCGGATACCCACGGCAATCAGCTCCACGCCCAAGGTCTTGGCGCGCGCACGCACCATCTCAGCCAGCTCGCTCGCCACGCCGTCCTTCTCCATCAGGAACGTATCGAGCTCGCGGGCGCCCACCACGGCACGCAGCGCCAACTGCGCCTCACGATAGAGCGCCTGCCGCACGTCGTCCACCGTGCTCACGGCCGTCCGGGCATCGGCGACGCGATACGTGACGACCGCGTTCATCCGCAGCGTCACCTTATCGGCCGTCATGATGTCCTGGCCGGCCACGTCGAACATGGCTTCGCGCAAGTCCTCCTGGACGAACTTGACCTGGGCCATGTTCTTCCAGAAGGCGTAGCGGCCCGGCGGCAACGTCTCAACGAAGTCGCCGTCGATGAACAGCACGCCCACGTGGTGCGGCTGCACCGTCGCCAACTCCAGCACGCGCTCAACCAGCAGCGACTGCACGATGACCTTCAGGTCCGGGTGCTCGAACCGCACCTTGCGTGCATCGACCACCTCAACCTTCATGTCACGCAGAGCCGTCCAGTAGGCGTACAGACCCGGCGGCAGGATGTGGCTGAAGCGACCATCGATCCAGACCAAAGCCCGCTCGTAGTCCTTCAGGTCCAACACCACCGCGCGGTCCTTGAGCGCACCCGAGCGCACAATCACGTCGAGCTTCTCGTGCGCGAGCCACGGCGCGCGCTGCGAGACGACCTCGACCTTGACCTTGCCCAGCGGGTCCACGAACCAGTGGCGACCTTCGCGCAGCAAGCCCTTGAACTCGCCGTCGCGGAAGTACAGACCCATTTCGTAGCTGCGGATCTTGATTGAGCGGATGATGAAGATGTTCATTGGCGTTACCTCCTCTCGGTTCATGAACGTATAGGACGTTCGAGCCACCGAGTTAGTTCACAAATAAAATGCCGTTGGGGGCGAAGCGAAACGTCGGTCCCACATCCGTATGCGGAGTGCGCTTGAGCCTGTGATATCCAAGGCCTTGATTTGGCTCAGCCAAGGGCGCTGCTTGAGCATGGCTCTCGCATTGCCGTCGGCGTCGGTTCATCGTTGCCAAGGACTCGCACAAGCGGTATCTGCGCACTGCAAGGCACCGTCTTGTGTTGCCACCGGCATGTGACACGTCGCGACGCTCTCGCGTCGCGCGGGCCTGCGTCTTTCAACGCTGTGCCAGCGGCAGACCTACGAATCGCCCGCCCCCGCGGGCTTCTTGGTGTACTACCACGCACAGTGGTACGGGAGTCGAACCCGTGACTGCCAGATTCAACGTCTGGTGCTCTGCCTCTGAGCTAACCTTGCGGCAGACGTAGCCTTCTTCAGAACCCATTCACGGAACGCACGTGCGGCAATCGCCTCTTACCAAGGACGAGCCAACGTGCGCCGCTGGAACTGGCTGAATCAACCTCGCTTAAATCTCCTTTCTGATTACGTTCAAAGACGCCGGTGGGAGTCGAACCCACTGTGAACTGCTTTGCAGGCAGTTGCCATGCCGTCTGGCTTCAGCGTCATAGCGTCGCCCGCCGGGGGTGGCGGACGACGCGATCGTTCAGTCTCTAAAAGTAGTGGTCACGGTTGACCCCATCAAAAGCGGCCTGACTTGAGGCAGCACCGTTTGAACCGTTGGCCGCTGCCACATGGGCACAGGTCATTGCGGCCGAGCTTCTCTTCCAGGAGCTTGTCGCCGTGGACCTTGCGGATGCCGCGTTTCACCTTGGTTTCCGATGGGAAGCCTTTTCGCCGTTTGCTCATCGTCTCGAAAAAATGCGCTGTCGTTGGAGTCGTTGCTGCACATAAGGCACCTCCTTCCAAGTCAACCAAACGAACTTCAGTGTCCTCGCCAGGAATTGAACCTGGTCCTCGACCTTCGCAGGGTCGCGTGCGAATCCGGCACACCCCGAGGACAAATGCGCGGTGATCAGGCCTCACCGCGCTCGTTTTCGTCGGACACCTGCCGCCCGGGCTCTGCGTGCCTGACGGCTTCCTTCGGCAGTTCGTTGCCGTAGATGACCGACAGGATGGCCGGGAGGTAAATGTTCAACATCGACATGGTCGTACCAATCAGTCGCTGAATCGTCTGCTCGTCGAGATCGTCGTCGGGCAGAATCTGGGCCGCCTGAAACCGCAGCTCGCCCTCGTCGCAATCCATCTCAAACTTGCCGACCTTCAGACCGCAGTTGATCCGCGCCACGGCCTCGGCGATCGCCGGGCGCGAGCCTGGCGGAACGCGAACCGGCGAATGACCGAAAACCTGGAACAAACTGTCATCAGCGTCAATCCGAGCGAAGATCCGGTACGTGCCGACCTCGCCCCGAAAGTCCGTGCAGATCGACAGGTCCTCGCTGCGCGACCAAAAGCCGACGTTCTGGTTGGTCAGGTGTTCGCATAGTTTGTCGTAGGCTGCGTTCATGGTAAGCCCCCCTTCGCTGCGATCCGCCATGGTCGTCGTATGAACGACCGCACACGCGACGGCCTCTGCCGACGGTGACTTCGCCGTCACCCCGCTGGCCACAGGCTGGCCAAACAGAACACGTCTCAGTGCTGTCAGGATCGCTCGCAACATGATCTTTCAACTCGTCGCCTTTCAGTGCCTCGCCGAGGAATTGAACCTCGTCTTGCAGCTTCGAACACTGCCGTGCTCGTCCGGCACACCCGCAAGGCGCTTTGTTGTCGCAATATCCCGACCTGGACTCGAACCAGGACCCGGACCTTCGGAGGGTCCGATGCAAATCCGCTACACCATCGGGATTCAAGTTTCTCAAGAGCCGACGACTGGATTCGCACCAGCATCAACCTGTTTACAAGACAGGCGCCTTTCTCAGTCGAGCCACTTCGGCGGAATAGGCCTGAGCCTTGAGTCCTGAGACCTGAGGGTTGCGAAGTCAGCGCCTGCTGTCTTTCGTCGTCCTCAAGCCTGTAGCCTCAAGTCTCAAGCCTCCCACTAGCACGAGCGCGAGGAGTCGAACCCCGTCCGTCAGCTTTGGAGACTGACTGCTCTCCCAGGAGCACACTCGTGTATCAACTATCCAAAAGCACACCTTCATCAGCTTGGTCTAGTTGTTCGACTTCGTTGCGTCCTGCTCGGTTGTGGACCGGATCGGCATGATCAAACCATGACGACCACAATCGTTCTCGCCAATAGTCGGCGAACTCTTGTGCCTTTCGCTCACCTGCAAACCTTCGACGCACTTCTCGGGCACTGGGTTCGACAATTTGCAGATGTCCTAACTCGTGTAAGAAAACCTCGTACAGCATGAACCGGCGCACCGCGATCGCTGGCCATTGGCGGCCTCGAATTGCTCCGAAGCACGATGGCGATTGTCGCACATCAATTCTTGATGGGCTGACTCGCTCAGGCAGCGCGCAAATCGCGATCTCACGATGTCCTTCATTGACGTATCCCAGCCGCCGCCGGCCCCACGCTCTGTCATTGAAGTGAACGGCTCGCAATCGTTCCCATAGCTCCTCTGGCAGTCGCGCCAACAGGACCCGCACGTCTTCCTCGTTGAGATAGTGTTTGCGGCCCGCGCCGGTTCGGCTGAAGGTGAACTTGATATTTCGCATTCGTTGCCTCCAAAGGCCCGGCACAGCGATTGACACCGCTGTGCCGGGCAACTCGTTACTTCTCCAGCGGGACATTCCAGTACGTCTCGCTGATAAACTTCGACCAGCTTTCGATCCGCACGCTGTCGCGGGCGTAGATTGGCTTCCACATCGGCCGGACCGGCACCTTGCGGAGCCGCATGCCGGCCTGCTGCGGCGTGCGGTCGGCCTTGCGCTTGTTGCAGCCGATACACGCCAACACGCAGTTCTCCCAAGTCGAGGTGCCACCCTGCGACCGCGGAATCACGTGGTCGATCGTCAACTCTTCGCCGCCGGGCTGCCGCCGAGGGCGGTTTCCATGGTCATGCGGGCTGGAGTCGCCGAATCGCTTGCCACTCTCATCCACTATTCCCAATGGGGACCGGCACTGCCGGCCGCAGTACTGGCAGGCCCAATGGTCCCGCTTGAATACGTTGCGGCGGCTGAAGCTCACGGCAGCCGTCGGCAGCCGGTCGTACTCGGCCAGCACGATCACCTCAGGCACGCGCAGCCGCAACCGCACGGCCTGGATGAACCGCTCGCCTTCGTCCGGGCGCAGCTCCGACCAATCGGCCCACGTGTAGAGCCGGTAGTCCACCGGGTCCACGACGCGAGCCGACTCGTTCCACAACAGCACCAGCGCCCGGGCCACCGTGGCCACGTTCACCGGCTGCCAGTTGCGGTTCAGGACCAGCGTCGGATGTTCAAGTACCTGTGCGACCATGGTTAGTAGGCCTGAGGCTTGAGACCTGAGGCCGGAGGTAAGAGAATGAAATGGATGTCAACGGAACAACAAATGATCGATGCCTATTGGACGGTGCAACGCGACCAGCGGTTCACGATTTCCTTGTCGGAGGACGACGCGTGGGCCTCGCTCAACGACTTGTGGGCATACGATGAAGATCCTGGTGGATGGACTGTTGAGTGCACTCGTGAACTTGTGCCCATTGCTGTCGCTGAACTCTACGAAGGTGGCGGTGGCGAAATGATCGCCCTCGACGAGGAGGGCAACTCATCGCCGCCAATTCCTTATGTTCCCGTCAAGCTTTTCTGGACCTGTCCTCGCTGCGGCCAGCTCCACTCAAACGACTTGTACGACGACCCCATTGCTCGAACGAACGCAACGCGCCCCCCTGCACTCTGGTTCTGCGAGCGCGGCGACGGTCCTGTCCTCGTGCGTTGGTAGCTGACTTCCTCACACCTCAGGTCTCAAGCCTCACACCTCCTCCAAGGGTGTCCGAGCGGAGTTGAACCGCCACCTTCTGGTTCACAGCCAGACGTGCAGAAACCGCTACACCACGGACGCCATAGTTATTGTCTTCGTTCGTCAAAAATGCCCCGACCAGGATTCGAACCCGGAATGCCTTGTTAGAAGCAAGGAGTGATCATCCGTTTCACCATCGAGGCGAGCAACCGAGCACGGCTGCCTGGGCGGCAGCCGAGCGCAGGGCGGTAGTCCTCAAATACTTTCACAAGCGGAAGGCAAGGGATTTGAACCCTCATCCCGACTTGCGGGAACCGCCTTAGCAGAGCGGCCCGGCCAACCGTATCCGGCTACCTTCCGTTTCTTCAGTGGACTCACCGGGAATTGAACCCGGATCTTCAGACTGCCGGCCTGATGTCTTCCCTTTGGACCATGAGCCCTTCGTTGTTCAGTGGACCTGCCGGGGAGTCGAACCCCGATCTCCTGGTTGCAAGCCAGGCGTCTTCCCGTTGGACGAGCAGCCCATGCAATCTATGATTTATTTACATGATTCAGATCGAGCCACATTTGCTTTGGTTGGGCCACGCCGGCGATTGCCGCGACGTAGCCAAGGTTCTTGACGCAGGCATTCAAGCCGTGGTTCAGCTTGCAGTCGAAGAATCGCCTGCACAGTTCCCGCGCGAAATCATCGTCGTT
>JBGSYQ010000216.1:0-18199 GCA_041750795.1 Pirellulales bacterium
TGTTTCGCCCAGGCACCGCTGCGCGCAATCGCAGCGGTGCCCTTTTTTATGCCCACCAGCGCCGAAACCCCACCAACCCACCAAAAACCCCAGCCAAAACGATGATTTCCAACAAACCGCTTTTTGATGACCGATTCACCGCTGCCCGATTTTTCTTTCCTCCCGCCTCCAGCCTCCAGCCTGCTTCCGCAGATGAATCACCAATCAAAAACCTCCTCACGGCCTGCCCGCTCAGCCCGTCGGCAGTTCGAATCCTTCGCGGCGATGTCGGTCGACCAGTGCGTTGGCCGCGTCGTCGTCGGCGAACTGCTCGCGCTTCGGATCCCAACGCAATGGGCGGCCGACGGCGCGGGTGATGTTGGCCAGGTGGCAAACGCTGACCGAGCGATGGCCGATCTCGACGTCGGCCACCGGCAACTCGCGCGAGCGGATGCAGTCGAGCCAGTTTTGCATGTGCCAGCGCGCCTGCCACAGCGCCAGCGAATCGCTCCACTTGCGCTCTTCCTCGGCCACGTCCAGCCGCTGGTTCAGCGCCTCGGCGATCTCGGGCGGGTTCGACGTGTACTTGTTGCGGTTGATTTCCAGTTTGCCTTTTTCACACACGAACACGGCGCCGCCCATCGGCCCCTTGCCGGGTTCGATCACGAAGCTCACCTTCACGCCGTTGGCATATTTCATTTCGACCTGGCCGTGGGGTCCGTCGGACAACGGTCGCATTTCGACCGGTCCGGTGTCGTCGGCGCCCAAGGCCCATTGGATCTGATCGACGCCGTGCGCGCCCCAGTTGGTCATTTCTCCGCCGGAGAAGTCGCGCCAGCGCATCCAGCCCATCCACTCGCCGTTAAACGGCCGCATGGCTGCCTGGTTGAGCCACGTGTTCCAGTCGAGTCCCTGGGGCACCGGTTGCTCGGCCGGCACCTGCGCGGGCGTGGCTTCGGCGCCGCTATAGTTGATGGCTCGCACTTCCAGCACTTTGCCGAGTCCGCCGCTGCGCACCAGATCGCACGCCACGCGGTTCATTTCCATCGAGCGTTGCTGCGTGCCCACTTGCAGAACGCGGTGGTGCTTGCGCACCGCGTCGACCAGCGCGCGGCCCTCGCTGATGTAGAGCGTGAGCGGCTTTTCGGCATACACGTCTTTGCCGGCCTGGCAAGCGTGGATGCACGGCACCACGCGTTGAAACTCGCCGGTGGCCACGATCACCGCATCGATGTCCTGGCGATCGAGGATGCGGCGATAGTCCTGATAGACGGGCCAGTTGCCGCCGGCCTTGGCCTTGAACGCTTCGGCGCGCGGCAGGTTGCAGTCGGAAAGCGCCACGATCTGCGCCGCTTCAGGCAGTTGTTCGAGCAGCAGGCTCGCGCGGCCGCCCACGCCGATCGCGCCGACGGTGATGCGCTCGTTGGCGCCCGGCTTGCCCGGCGCAGCCAACGCCGTCCGCGCCACGATGAGCGGCGCGCCGAACGCCCCCGCGGCGATCGTGGAAGCCGCCGTTCCCAGAAACTGGCGACGGCTGGCGCGGTTCGCGACGGGCAAGGTTTGACGTGGCATGGAAAGGGTTCCTGCGTAAAGGGAAGGGCAGCGTGTGGGAGGGAGGGCGCGGTGGCTCGATGCTCGGCAGGCTGCCAGTATAACACGCCGCGGGCTCGACTGGAAAAGCCCGGTTGCTTGATCCGACAGCGGACGTTGCCTGGCGAGTTCCCGGTTACTCGACGAAGTCGCCCCGTGCGTGTTACCATTCGCTGGGCACCGCCCGCGGTATGCTGTGCCTGCCATCACGATCCATCTCGAGCCGGAGCGAATCCTTGTCGAACGTGACCGAAGAATACGACGCCATGCCGTTTTATGGAGACGCGGTGCCGCATGCGCATCCGGCGTTCTTGGAAACCGTGGCGCGATTGCGCGGCATGCAACCGGCGCCGGCGGTGCGCGCACGCGTGTTGGAGCTTGGTTGCGGCGTGGGCACGAATTTACTGCCCATGGCCGAGCGGTATCCGGAGGCACAATTCCTGGGCGTTGACCTTTCGGGGCGGCAAGTCGAAATGGCCCAAGCGGTGGCCCGCGATTGCTCGCTGGCGAACGTGGAGTTCCGCCAGGCGGACGTCCTGCAACTGGGCGATGAATTGGGCGAGTTCGACTACGTTTTCACGCACGGGGTTTATTCCTGGGTCGACGAGGCGGTGCGCGACAAGCTGTTGGCCCTGTCGCGCCAATGCCTGGCAGAGCAGGGCGTCGCCTACGTCGGCTACAAGACCTATCCGGCGTGGCACCAGTTCGAAATGATTCGCGCGATGATGCACTACAGCTCGCAAAGCGCGCATGCGCGGGCCGAGAAAATCGCCGGCGCGCGCTCCGCACTGTCCGCGCTGCAGGGTTTGCTCTCGCCCCAGGGTCCGCGCCACGAAGCGCTGTTGGCCGAGGTGGCCCGCGTGACTGCCTTGCCCGACGGCTATCTCTGGCACGAGTATCTGGAAGCCGTCAATCATCCGGTCTACTTCCACCAGTTCTTGACGCACGCGGTGGCGCAGGGGCTGCAATTCGTGGGCGATGGCGCGGTCGGCGTGCGATGGTTCGACGATCTGGGCACTCAAATGGAAGCGCCGTTGGCCGCGGCCTTCCCCGATCCGATCCAGCGCGAGCAGTATCGCGACGTTGTGCGAAATCGGTCGTTCCGCCAAACGCTGTTGTGCCGGAGCGACTTGGCGCTCTCGCCGCGGACGTTGCCGGCCATGCTGCAGGGACTCTACGTGGAAGCTGCGTTCGCGCCCGTCAATGCGCAGCTCGATCCTTGCGCGACGACCAACGAAGACTTCGTGCATCGCGCCGGGGGGCGCGTCGGCACAGCGGATCGGCTGCTCAAGGCGGCTCTGTGCGAGTTGGGACAGGCCTGGCCTGGTTTCCTTCGCTATGAAGAATTGATCGCGGCCGCGTGCCGCCGCTTGTCTGACGCCGGTTGCCCGCCGACGCCCGCGGAGATCGAGCAACTGGAAGTCACGGTGGTCGACTGTTGCGAGCGGTTAGTGATGCAGCTTCACAGTCATGCGCCGTTGTTCGTGACGCGCCCGAGCGAATCGCCCGTTGTCAGTGAATTGGCCCGCGTCCAAGCGCGTCAGGGCGCAACCGTGGCCAACCGCCGTCACGAGCCGGTGGCGATCAACCCGCTCGACCGCTGGTTGCTCCTCCAACTCGATGGCCAGGTGACGCAGGCGCAGCTCATCGAGAAGGCCACATCCGAATGCGCCGCCGGCAAGCTGCTGGTTGCGAAGCACGGCGTGCCCGTGCGAAGCCAGGAGGAAGCTCGCCGCTTCTTCGACGCCGAAGTGCCCGCAGCGCTATTGCGCATGGCAGAAGCCGCGCTGTTGGTGAGCTAGTTGCCCGTTGAATTCTTCAACGGGCCGCTGAGCGAGCGTTTGCGCAGCCGGGCGCGCTGGCCAACTCGACTATGGCTTGAGCATCCCTTGTTGCAGGGCGATGAGGATCAGACCGCCGCCGACCAGCCGGTAGACGATGAACAGATAGGTCGTGTGCGTTTTCAAGTAACGCAACAGAAATGCGATCGACCAGTAGCCGACGATGCCCGACACCACGGTGCTGACCACCAGTGCCAGCACGTCGTCGCCGCTGCTGAACAACTCGTCACGGGCTTTGAGCAGTTGATAGATCCCTGCGGCCAGAATGGCGGGCAACGACAACAGGAACGAAAACCGCGCCGCCGTGTCGCGGGCCAGGCCCAAGAACAAGCAGGCCGTGATCGTCGTGCCCGAGCGCGAAGAGCCCGGCACCAGCGCCACCGCTTGCGCCAATCCGGTGACGATCGAGTCGGTCCAGGTCACGTCCTCCAATTGTTTGAGCGGGACACCCTGGCGCTGGCGGTGCATCAGGGTGGCTTCGGCAATCCCCAGCACGATCGCCAATCCGATCGCCGCAGCGGCGACCACATAGAGCGATCGGAGCTGGTTCTCGATCTGGTCTTGAAACAGCAGGCCGCACACGACGATCGGCACGGTGGCCAGAATCATCATCCAGCCCAAGCGTGCCTCCAGCGTCGCCACGGGACGGCGTTTCACGAGGCCCAGCGTCCAGGCCTTGGCGATCCGCACGATATCGTCGCGAAAATATGCCAGCACGGCCACCAGCGTGCCAATCTGAATGACGGCCGTGAAAGGCGCGCCCGGATCGGGCCATCCCAGCAGCGCCGGCACGACGCGCAAGTGAGCCGTGCTCGAGATGGGCAGAAACTCGGTCAACCCCTGCACGATTCCCAGGATCAATGCTTGCATCAGGTCCACGTACGCAAACTCCAGTGAATCGAGGGGGGCGTGCCGTCCATGCCGGTCAAGGGGTTTAGCAAATATAGCTTGATACGGCGCTAAAACCGGTGAAGGTGCGGCCGTTTGCCGGGCAACCCTTCAAGGCGACCCCGATATTTGGCATAATGCAAAGGCGAAAAGCAGTGGCGAAGCGAGGCGGTCCGGCGTTTTTTTCGCCGCCGGCGCCAGGACCAGAAGGATAGCAATGTACAAGAATCTGAACGCCCAGGCTCTGGGCATTTCCGGACAAGACAGCGAACTGATCGAGTTGGCACTCTCGTATGGCTTCAAAGGGGTGAGTCTGAATCTCGTCGATTTCGCGGAGCAAGTGGCCTCGCAAGGGATGGCACGCGCATCGCGGTTGTTAGTGAGCGCGCGGCTGAAGATGGGCAGCTTCCGCTTGCCGATCGATTGGACCGCTGAGGACGAACCGTATCAGGCCGACTTGGCGCGGCTGATCCCGTTGGCCGAACTGGCCCAGCAGATGAACTGCACACGGGCCGTGTCGTTGATCGAGCCGTCGGACGATCATCGGCCGTATCACGAAAACTTCGAGTTTTATCGGAAGCGTTTGGGAGAGGTGGCCGCGGCGCTGGCGCCGTTTGAGATTTTGTTGGGCGTCGAGTTCCTGGCGCCGATGAGCGCTCGCGGCGGACGCGCATTTCAGTTCATCCAATCGTTCGACGAAGTGCTGCTGCTGTTGCGCACCATCGGCGCGCCGAACCTGGGCGTGGCGTTTGACACCTGGCACTGGCACTTGAGCGGCGGCACGCTCGAGACGCTGCGGTCTGTGCCGGTCGACAAGATCGTCGCGGTTGCGTTGGCCGACGCTGAGCCGGAGACGACGGCCGCCGAAGCGACGTTGGAATCGCGGCGCTTGCCCGCTGACGGCGGCGCCATCGACATCCCGGCTGTGCTGGTGACGTTGGCGGAGATGGGCTACAACGGCCCGGTGTCGCCCGAGCCCGACCGCGGCCAATTCGGCGCGGCGAGTCGCCAGCAAGTCGTCAAGCAAGCCGGCGCAGCGCTGGACGCCGTTTGGAAAGCGGCCGGGTTGTCGAGCACCGGCAAGTTGACGCCGGTACGAGGCGCCTGACCCTGTTATGGTGCGCGCGTGTTTCACTACGATCGCGGTCTCAAGCTGACGAAGGCCGATCTGGCCATCGACTTTCGTCGACGGCAGCCACGCGCGTTTATCTCGCACGCACATTCCGATCACATGGCTCGGCACGAGTTCGCGCTGTGTACGCCCGCCACCGCCGCGCTGTATTGCCGGCGGTTTGGCCAGCGCGCCACGCGCGACCTGCCGTACCGCACGCCGCTCGATTGGGGCGGCTTGCGGCTCACCACGTTTCCCGCCGGTCATTGCCTCGGCTCGGCCATGCTATTGGCCGAAGACGGCGCGCAGTCGCTGCTCTACACCGGCGACTTCAAGCTCGGCGAATCGGCCACCGCCGAACGGGCCGAACTGCCGCATGCCGACGTGCTGGTGATCGAAAGCACCTTCGGCCAACCGCTCTATCGCCATCCGCCCCGCGCCGGCGTGATCGATCAACTGCTTTCGCTGATCGGCGACGTCATCGCGCGCGGTGCAACACCGGTCGTCGAGGCCTACACGATGGGCAAGAGCCAGGAAGTGACTCGCATTCTTACGGCTGGCGGCTTCCCCGTTCTGCAGCATCCCAAAATCTATGAAATCAGCCTGGTCTATCGGGCTTTTGGCGTCGAGTTGGGAGATCATCACCCCTACGCGGGCGAGGCCTTGCCGGGCCACGTCGTCGTGGTGCCGCCGCGAATGCACCGAGCCGGGCGTCTGCCGGGGCTCAAGCGGACCGTGACGTTCGCAGTGACCGGTTGGGCCAGCCACCAGCAGACGCGCGATCGATTGGGCGTTGATCACGCGGTGCCCCTCTCGGACCACGCCGACTACGACGAGCTGTTTGAGGCGATCGAGCGCGTCGCGCCGAAGGTGATCTATTGCACGCACGGGCCGGCCGCGTTCGTCGGCCACTTGCGCGACCAGGGCTACAACGCGTTTCCGCTCGAGGACGGCGCGGTCGGCAGCATCGCTGCACCTGCCGTGCAGCGACGCTTGTTTTAGCGCGTTGCATGCCGGGCGGCCGCGATCAACGGGCCGCAAATTTGCGCGGCGGGCTGCTCTGGAAGAATCTCCAGATGACTTCGGTTGCCGAGAAATCCTGGCTGGCCTTGCCGATGGCGGCTGTGGGCAGATAATTGGGTCGGCCAGGCCAGGCGTGGCCGCCCCCTTTGACGACGTGCAACTCCGTCTTGGCGCCGCCGCGTCCGGGCGGAAAGCGCGTGATCTCCACCGACGTGCCGTCGGTCGGATCGGTGTCAAACGCCGCGACCAGTGCCTCGTGCGGATTTCCGTTGCAGGCCACGTACTTGCCGATCGTATCGGTCGTCGGCAGCAGGTGGCCGCGCTGGGATCCACCGGCGACCACTTCGCCGCCGGCAAACGGCACGATCGGATCGGCGTCGCCTTGAATGATCAGAATCGAAACCGGCGACTTGGGCGAGAAGGATTCGGCGAGATTCAGCGGCAGCCCGCCCACCACCGGCGCAATGGCGGCCACCATGTCGGACGCTTCGGCCGCCAGCCGATGCGCCATCATGCCGCCGTTGGAGATACCGGTTGCGAACACTCGCGAGCGGTTGATATCGTGCTGGCGGGCGACTTCGTCGAGGACCGCGCGGAGAAACTTCACGTCGTTGACGTTCTCGCGATGCGCACGAATGGTTTCGACGGCTCGCCCGTCGTTCCAATGGCCATCGACGGATTCCGGATAGATGACGGCGAAGCTTTGCTGCGCCGCCAGCTCATTGAATCTCGTGTAGCGCTCCATCTGGCGAGCGTTGCTGCCCCCGCCGTGCAGGCAAAAAACAACGCTGACCGACGCCTTCATCTCGCCGGGCACGAAGATCAGGTACGTGCGTTTCCGGCCGTCGACCGTGATGGTGCTTTCTTTGGCGGGATGCACCGCTGGTGCGCCATAGGCGGGTATCGACATGAGAGAACCGCACAGCAATCCCAGCAGCACGCTTGCACGCATGGTTGCACTCAAACGGTGGGCCATCGCGTAGTCCGCCACCACGCATTGCAATCCAATTGCCGCGAGCCCATTCCCAGCCGAACGCCGGGAATTCGCCGGAACCGTCGCGAGACTTCCCGCAGTCGGCACCAGCACCAGGGAAAATGGGGTCGCGCCGGGAGTTTATCGGTCAATCGCGGCGGATCCGCCAGATCACTTTGGGCTATATTTGGGGGTGCGGCCCCAGATTACGCAAACGCGCACGAGGTATGTTCATGTTGCAGCGAAAATGTGCCCACCTGCCGCTCGCAGTGCTCGCCCTGCTGTGGGGAGTTGCGACCGCCGCCGAGCCTATGCCGCTCGATGGTCGCCAGGGGCGCGAGCTTGCGCTGGACCGCTTCCGCCCGCAGCCGATGCTCCGCGTCGACGAGCACCTGCTGCCGAGAGCCAGGTTTCCGGTGGTCGACGTGCACGTCCATCCGCGCATCCGATTGCGCCATTCGACGGAGGCCCTTGACGCCTTCGTCAAGCTGATGGACGAACAAAACATCGCCGTTTGCGTCAGCCTCGACGGCGGCCTGGGCGAAAACTTTATCGAGCATCGCCAGTATCTGTGGACCAACTATCGCGATCGCTGGGTGATCTTCGCCAATATCGACTGGCAAGGGCAGGGCGCCGCCGACGACCCGGCCAGTTGGGATTGCCAGCGCCCCGACTTCGGCCGCCGCATGGCCGCGGAACTTGCCAAAGCCAAGGATTTGGGCGCCAGCGGTCTGAAGGTCTTCAAGAACCTGGGCCTCGAATATCGCAATCCTGACGGGTCGCTCATCCGCGTGGACGACCCGCGCTGGGACCCGATTTGGGAAGCCTGCGGCACGCTCGGCCTGCCGGTGTTGATCCATACGGCCGACCCCAAGGCCTTTTTCTTGCCGATCGACGAAACGAACGAACGATGGGAAGAGCTGCGGCGGCACCCCGATTGGAGCTTTCACGGGCCAGGTTTTCCGACGTACGACAAACTCATGCAGCAGTTCCTGGCGGTGGTCGAGCGCCACCCGCGTACCACCTTCATCGGGGCCCACGTCGCCAGCAGCGGCGAGGATCTGGGCACCGTGGGCGAGTGGCTGGATAAGTATCCCAACCTGAATGTCGACATCGCGGCCCGTATTGCCGAGTTGGGGCGTCAGCCTTTCACGGCGCGGCGGTTCTTTCGGAAGTACTCCGACCGCATTTTATTTGGCACTGACGGTCCCCGCGTCGTCGAGCGAATCGGCTATCATTGGCGTTTCCTGGAGACCGAGGACGAGTATTTCCCCTATGCGGAAAATGACTCCCCCCCCCAGGGTTTCTGGCGGATTTACGGCGTCAAACTCCCGGACGACGTGCTGCGAAAAGTGTACAATGGAAATGCCGCGAGGTTGATCCCCGGCGTGAAGGACCGCTACGACACGTACGTCCGAAACCAATCGGCGCAGCCGTGAGCCTGCCTGCGCCGCGACAGCACATGATAGTGCTGCGTCCCGACAGACAACTTGCAAAATGCCAAGGAGGTGCCCGTGGATTGCGAACAGTTTCAGACCTGCATGGACGCCTGTGACCGTTGCGCTGCCCAGTGCGAGCATTGGGCGGACACCTGGCGGCACGAGCCGCACACCGAATCGATTGCCGATTGCATTTCGTTGGCGCAGGATTGCGCCGAGTTTTGCCGGATGGCCGTGGCCATGATGCGGCGAGAGTCGCACTTTACGGCAGAAATTTGCCGAGTCGGCGCAGAGATTTGCGATGTCTGCGCCGCGCAGGCCGCGCGTCACGAGCATGCGGCCTGCCAGCAACTGGCGAGCGAGTGCCGCGCCTGTGCCGAAGAGTGCCGGCGGCTGACCATGGCCGTGATCTGCGCGTAGCAAGCGGCCTGTGCGCTAGTGCTCGCGGGGCCAGCTAAAGACGCGGATGCGATTGCCGTCCGGATCGGTACACGATGCCTCGCGGAGCCCTTCCGGATCGCGCGTCGGATGGGTCACGACGGCGCCAGAGGCCTTCAGCCTTGCCGTCACGTGCCCAACGTCGGTCACTTCGAACGCCAGGCTGATCCGTGGCGATGCCGCGCCGCTCTCGGGGCGGGCGATCAAGGCCAGCCGGTTTTCGCCCGCTTCCAACAGCGCGTAGCCGTCATCGATCACGCGCACCAGCACGCGCAAGCCCAACACCTCCCGGTACCATTCCACCAGCGCGCTCCAATTAGTCGTTCGCAATTCGACGCAATACAGCCCGGGCCGGTCTTCTCGACGGATATCTTTGGCCATGGCCGGCGTTTATCTCCCCAGGGCGTGCTAGTTGGCGTGCTGGTTGTGGTTCCGCAAGGCATCGAAGCGGCCCCGCGGTGCGAGCTGACATTGACCACAACTCCAGTTGCACTAAAATGTTGCGATTCTCCACTAGAATTGCAAGACGACTATGCCCCCGATGGATCGTACCGCGCCCCGAGCCGCTCCCGTGATGAACGACCCTGCCGAACCGGACTTCAGCTCTCCCGGCATGCACGAGGCCGCGCGCCGCGAGAAGCTGCGCCGGATCGAAGCGCTGGGAGTCGACCCCTGGGGCGCGCGCTTCGACAACGTCATGGCGATTGCCAGCATTCGGGCACGCGAGGACGAGATCACCGTCGAGCCGCTTCCGCCCGACACGGAGCAACGCAGTCCGGAACAGCACGGCCCGAAAGTGCGCGCCGCGGGGCGCATCGTCCTGCAGCGCAAGAAGGGCAAACTGATTTTCCTCGACATTCGAGATTCGTCCGGACAGGTGCAACTGTTCGTGGGTCGCGGCCAGGTGGGCGAAGACAACTGGGCGCTGGCAGAGTGTCTGGACCTGGGCGATCTGATCGGCGTGGACGGCGAGCTGAAGCACACCAAGACCGGCGAGTTGACTATCTTTGCCGAAAAGCTGCACTTCCTCACCAAGACGCTGGAACCGCCGCCCGAAAAGCACCACGGCCTGACCGATCCGGAATTGCGCCAGCGGATGCGCTACCTCGATCTGACCTACACCGAGGGCGTGTTGCCGCGCTTCCTCAACCGCGCCAAGATCGTGCAGTCGATTCGCAATTCGCTGTTCGAGCGGGGCTTTGTCGAGGTCGAGGGGCCCACGCTGCACTCGGTGGCTGGCGGCGCGGCCGCCCGCCCCTTCCGCACGCACCACCATGCGCTCGACATGCCGTTGTCGCTGCGCATTGCGCTGGAGTTGCACCTCAAGCGTCTGTTGGTCGGCGGCATCGAGCGCGTCTTCGAGTTGGGCCGCGTGTACCGCAACGAAGGCATCAGCCAGCGGCACAACCCCGAGTTCACCATGCTCGAGGTGTATCAAGCCTATGGCGACTATGGCACCATGATGGAGCTGACCGAAGCGCTGGTCGTCAACGCCATCGCCGCCACGGGCCAGCAGCCCAAGCTCGAGTGGGGCGAGCGAATCATCGACTTCACGCCGCCGTTTGCCCGGCATACCTACGACGAACTATTCTCGCAGCACACGGGCTTGTCGCCGGACGACACCGCGGCCATCGAAACGCTGGCTCGCGAGATCGGCTTCGAGACGGCCGGCAAGCATCCGGACGTGATCAAGAGCGAAGTGTTCGAGGAGCGCGTCGAAGACCGGCTGGACGGGCCGGTGTTCGTGCTCGATTACCCCGCCAGCATCTGCCCGCTGACCAAGCGCAAGCGTGACAAGCCGGCCGTGGCCGAGCGGTTCGAGCTGTTCGTGGCGGGCATGGAAGTGGCCAACGCGTATACGGAGCTCAACGATCCCGACCTGCAGGAGCAATTGTTCCGCACGCAGTTGGAGGGCCAGAAGGAGGAAGACTCCATGGCCAAGATGGACCACGATTTCATCCGCGCGCTGCGGCACGGCATGCCACCGGCCGGCGGACTCGGCATCGGCATCGATCGGCTGGTGATGTTGCTGACCAACACACAGAGCATTCGCGACGTGATCCTGTTTCCGCTGTTGCGGCTGGAAGAGCCGCAGCGACCCTGACCGCGGCATTTTTCAACGGAAGGTAAGCGGCGCGAACCCTCGAACGGACTCTTCGCCAAAGGATTGGCCATGTACAAGCTGCTGCTCTGCTGGCGCTATCTGCGCACGCGCTACATCGCGCTGGCTTCGGTCATCAGCGTCACGCTGGGCGTGGCCACGATGATCGTCGTCAACAGCGTGATGACCGGCTTTACGCACGAAATGCAAGGCCGCATTCACGGCATCCTCTCCGACGTCGTCTTCGAGACGCACGGCATGAACGGCTTTCACGATCCCGAATTGCACATGCGCAAGATCCGGGAAGTGGCGGGCGACTATATCGCCGGCATGACGCCCACGGTGGTCGTGCCCGCCATGCTGGTGCTGGACTACAACGGCCAGTTCGTGCCGCGGCCCATCAGCATCATCGGCATCGACGACACGACGCACGACAAGGTGAGCGACTTCAGCCGCTATTTGCAGCATCCGTCCAACCGCCAGCGGCTTTCGTTCGACCTGCACGAAGACGGCTACGACACGTACGACCACCAGGCCGGCGCCGAAGCGATCAAGCGCGAGCGGATGGACTACGCCGGCTGGGTCTATCGCCGAATCAAGGCGCGGCACGAAGCGGAGCGCAATGCGCTCGACGCGGAACGGCAGGCCATCGAGGCCAAACTGCACGCCCAAGCGGAGCCGCAGGAATCGACCGGCGAAACGCCCGGTGCGATGGCCAACCCGTTCGCCCCGGCCGACGTCGATGCCTCCGTCGTGTTCGACCCGGCCAAGGAGCAGCACACCGGCGTGGTGATCGGCTTTGCCCTGGCGAGCTATCGCATGCGCGACGGCAGCGATCGGTTTCTCGTCATGCCGGGCGACGACGTGAAGATCACCGTGCCCAGCTCCGGCATGCCGCCCGAGCCGGTCAGTGCCGAGTTTACCGTGGTCGATCTCTATGAGAGCAAGATGAGCGAGTACGACTCGAACTTCGTCTTTGTGCCAATTCGCAAGTTGCAGGCGATGCGGGGAATGATCGACCCCATGACCGGCGTCGCCAACGTCACCTCGATTCAGATCAAGCTGCACAACGACGCCGACGGCCGCAAGGTGCGCGACCTGCTGCAGTCGGCCTTTCCGCCGGAAATCTATTCGGTGCAAACCTGGCGCGACAAGCAGGGTCCGCTGCTGGCCGCGGCGCAACTCGAAACCAACATCCTCAACGTGCTGTTGTTTCTGATCATTGCCGTGGCCGGCTTTGGCATCCTGGCCATCTTTTTCATGATTGTGGTAGAGAAGACGCGCGACATCGGCATCCTCAAGTCACTGGGTGCTTCGAGCCGCGGCATCATGGGCATCTTTCTGGGCTACGGGCTGTCGCTGGGCATCGTTGGCTCCGGCGCCGGGCTGGTCATCGGGTTGCTGTTCGTCGCGTATATCAACGACATTGCTGACGTGTTGGCCTGGGTCACCGGCCAGGAGATTTTCGATCCCTCGATCTACTACTTCCAAGAGATACCGACCATCGTTGAGCTGCACACGCTGGCCTGGATCGTCACCGGCGCCATGCTGATCGCCATCCTGGCGAGCATACTGCCGGCGCGCCGCGCCGCCCGATTACATCCGGTGGAGGCTTTGCGCTATGAATAATCCGCAACCGCGATCGGCTCCTTCGCTCAGCCTGCATGGCCATGGACCTCACGTGCCCTTGACGTCCGCCGGGCAGCGCGCCTCCGCGCATCCTTCGCCGATCGTGCAACTGTCCGCCGTCGGCCTGTGGAAGCGCTATTACAAAGCACACGTCGAAATCCCTGTGCTGCGCGGCGTCGACCTGGAGGTACACCAGGGGGAGTTTTTGTCGATCATTGGCCAGAGTGGATCCGGCAAGAGCACGCTATTGCACTTGCTGGGCACGCTCGACGCGCCGGACGAGGGAGAAATCGTCTTTCACGGCAGCCGCATCGATCATCTGCCGGCCGCCGCGCGAGACAAGCTGCGCAACAAGCAGTTCGGCATGATCTTCCAGTTCTATCACCTGCTACCCGAGCTGTCGGCGCTGGAAAACGTGATGGCGCCGTTGATGATAGCCGAAGGGGTGCTCGGCTATTTCCGCAATCGCAAGCGGCACCTGGAACGGGCGCGGCATCTGCTGGAAATCGTCGGATTGGCGCACCGACTGAACCACCGGCCGCGCGAGCTGTCGGGGGGCGAAATGCAACGCGCCGCGATCGCCCGGGCACTGGTTGCCAACCCGCAAGTGCTGCTGGCCGACGAGCCGACGGGCAATCTCGACACCGCCACCGGCGAAGAGATTCTGCACATCCTGCGAACCTTGAACCGCCAACAGAATCTCACTATAGTCATGGTGACGCACGATCGGGCGATTGCGGCGCTGGCCGATCGCACCGTGCGCCTGGCCCAGGGACAGGTGGCCCTGGTGGAATAGGTGGTAGTCTCGCGTTGGAAGCGCGCGTGGACGCCCGCGCTGGCGGTCGGCGCGATCGCTATGCCCTTGTCCTCGGGGAAACAGCCGTGTCCGTTCATTCCCAATCGGTGCGCACCAGCCCCAGCGACAAGGCCGCGACCAACGCTCCGGCATTCAAGGTCTGGATCAACGGCCAGTTGTACGAGAAGCAGGACGCCAAGATCAGCGTCTACGATCACGGACTGCTGTATGGCGACGGCGTGTTCGAGGGGTTGCGCAGCTACGACGGCAACGTCTTTCGCCTGGAGCAACACCTCAAGCGGTTGTGGAACTCGGCCAAGGCCATTGCGCTGGAGATTCCCATGTCGGCCGAGGCCATTGGCCGCGCCATTGACGAGACTCTCAAGGCCAACAGCATCCAAAACGGCTACGTCCGCCTGATCGTGACACGCGGGTCCGGCACGCTCGGGCTCGATCCCAATCGCACGTCCGATCCCCAGGTGATCATCATCACCGACTTCATCGCGGTCTATCCCCAGGAGCTTTACCAGCAGGGGCTCGAAATCATCACGGCCAGCACCTTGCGCAACCATCCGGCGGCGCTGAACCCGCGCATCAAGTCGCTCAACTATCTGAACAACATCCTGGCCAAGATCGAGAGCCTGCAAGCCGGCTGCATGGAAGCGTTGATGCTCAACCACAAGGGCGAAGTGGCCGAGTGTACGGCGGACAACATTTTCCTGGTGCGCGACGGCGTGTTGCTCACGCCGCCGACCGACGCCGGTGTGCTGGAAGGCATCACGCGTGAGGCCGTGATGGAGTTGGCGCGCCAGCAGGGGCTGGAGGTTCGCGAGGCATCTCTCACGCGGCACGACGTCTATATCGCCGACGAGTGCTTTCTGACCGGCACGGCGGTGGAAGTGATTGCCGTAGTGAAGGTGGACAGTCGCAAGATCGGCAGCGGCAAACCCGGCCCGATCACCTGCGATCTGAAAGAGCGCTTTCACAAGCTGGCACGTAGCTAGTGGGCGCGCGTTTCACCCGGGGCTCGACCGCGGGCCGTTTTCCTCGCGTCCCTTGTTTCGCTCGGATGGCAGATTCGCCTATAATCTCGTAGGTCACGCTCGTTCCTCGCCCCGATTTCGCCTGCCTGATGGAGCGCTCTCTGATGATACGCTGCTCGTTCGCCATCGTTGCCTTGCTGCTTGCACTGATCGTGTCGGCAACAGACGCAACCCGCACTATTGCCGACGATTGGCCGCAATGGCGCGGGCCGCAGCGCGACGGCGTATGGCGCGAGGACGGGCTGCTCGACAAGTTCGCCGGTGACGAGATCAAGATCGCCTGGCGGCAACCGATCTCCAGCGGCTACAGCGGTCCGACGGTCGCCGGCGGTCGCGTATTCATTACGGACCGCGTCGTCGAGCCGAAGCAGATCGAGCGCGTGCTGGCGTTTGACCAACAGACGGGCCAGCCGTTGTGGACGCACGAGTATGACTGCGAGTATATCGACGTCGGTTATACGGCCGGACCTCGTGCGTCGGTCACCGTCGACGGCGACCGCGCCTACGCGCTGGGCGCGATGGGCCACCTGTTCTGCTTCGACGCGGCCAGTGGGAAAGTCTTGTGGAGCAAGGACTGCAACGCTCTGTACAAGATCCGCATGCCGATTTGGGGAATCGCCGCCGCGCCTTTGGTCGACGGCGATCTGGTCATCGTGCAGATCGGCGGCCAAGGCGCGTGCCTGGTGGCGTTCGACAAGCTTACCGGCGCCGAACGTTGGCGCGCCTTGGAGGATAATGCTTCCTATTCCGCGCCGATCATGGTCGAGCAGGCGGGCAAGCGCGTGATGGTCTGCTGGACCGGTGACAGCGTCGTCGGCATGAGCCCCGTCTCGGGCGAGGTCTACTGGCAGCATCCCTTCAAGCCGGCCAAAATGGTGATCAACATTGCCACGCCCGTTTTGGAGAAAAACCGCTTGTTCTTCACCAGCTTCTACGATGGATCGCTAATGCTGGAGCTGAAGACCGACGAGCTGGGCGTCGAACCGCTGTGGCGCCGCAGCGGCCGCGACGAGCAGCACACCGACAGTCTGCACTCGATCATCAGCACGCCCTACCTGGAAGGAGACTATGTCTACGGCGTGGATAGCTATGGCGAGTTTCGCTGCCTGGACGCCAAGACGGGCGACCGCATTTGGGAGAGCCTGGAGCCGACACCCAAGTCGCGCTGGAGCACGATCCACATGGTGCGCAACGGCCAGCGAATGTGGATGTTCAACGAGCGCGGCGAAATCGTCATCGCCACGCTCTCGCCGCAAGGCTACAGCGAAATCAGCCGCGCCAAGCTGCTCGAGCCCACGCGCGTGCAACTGGGCCAGCGCGGCGGTGTCTGCTGGTCGCATCCGGCCTATGCCAATCGCCACGTGTTTGCGCGCAACGATGAAGAACTAGTGTGCGCGAGCCTCGCGGCCGGCGAGAACTAGTCGCGACTGCTGAAGGGGCTACCCTGCGCATCTGCACTGTATGTCAGGGCCAAATCCACCATCGCCCTAGCTTGTGCTACTTGCCACAGCGGAGACAGTTTCTCCAACGTTCTGTCGGCATCGGCGTGCTGCTTGCGGTAAGTTGGCGAATGTCCACCACTTCCGTTGACGGTTTCAGTCGCATTAGTACAATCTCATGCGGTTTAAAAGGCGCAGGGCGACTCTAATCAAGGCCGAATCGATCGCAGTGAACTCGACGCGCCCCGGCGCGACACATCCCATCACAGGAGTCAGGCAAGCAGGGAACGCTTCGCATGAACGTCATCCGGCTGGCCACGGGCGTGCTCGTCCGGGCGCCGGCAAAGCTGAATCTTTTCTTTGAGGTTCTCGCCAAGCGCAGCGATGGTTACCACGAGGTCGAAACCCTCATGGCGCCCATCAGCTTGTATGACACTCTTGTCGCTACGCCCCGCCCGGAGGGATCCCTGACCGTTCGGTGTCGTTGGGCCGCGCACGGCGACGGCGCGCAGTTGGCTGCCAACTTCGGGCTGCTGCCCGACGAACGGAGTAACCTGGCGTATCGCGCGGTTGCATTGCTGCGCGACCGCGCCGGCTGTCACCACGGTTTGCACGTCGAGCTCTTGAAGCGCATTCCGGCGACCGCCGGTCTGGGCGGCGGCTCGAGCGATGCGGCCGCGGCACTCGTAGCGGCGAACGAGGTTTGGGATCTCGGCTGGAGTCGCGCGTCGCTCACGGATCTTGCCGCCGAGTTGGGCAGCGACGTCCCGTTCTTCCTGTTTCACGGCGCGGCCATTTGCCGCGGACGGGGCGAACGCGTCGAGCCGATCGCGGGCTTGGGTCGGCTCGATTTCGTGCTGGTGCGCCCGCCGGAGGGCCTGTCAACGGCCGAAGTCTATGCCCGTTGCCAGGTGGCTGCGCAACCGCGTCCTATAGAACCAGTGATTGCGGCGCTTGAGCGCGGCGATCTGCGCCGGCTTGGCGCGGCGATGCACAACCGGCTGGAAGCTGCGGCCGACGGTTTGTCGCCGTGGGTCGGACGCCTGCGGCAGGAGCTTGCCCGCGCCGGTTGCAGGGCGGTCCAGCTCAGCGGCAGCGGTTCGGCGTACTTCGGAGTTTGTCATCATGCACGTCATGCGCGGCGCGTCGCTCAACGATTGCGGTCGCGCGGCATTGGCCAGGTAGTTGCCGTGAGCACGAGCACGTAACGCAGTTTCGCAAGGAGAACGGCCGTGGAAATCACCGAAGTGCGCATCAAACTCATGGAAGAGGCGAGCGAGCGACTCCAGGCCTTTTGCTCCATCACCTTCGACAACGCGTTCGTGATCCGCGATCTGAAGATCATCGACGGATCGAACGGGCCGTTTGTGGCCATGCCCAGCCGCAAGCTGACGGCTCACTGCCCGCAGTGCGGCTATAAGAACCACCTGCGCGCCGCGCATTGCAACCAGTGCGGCGGTCGTTTGCAGGAAGACCGACTCGTCAAGGACGAGGATGGCCGCGCCAAGCTGTACGCAGACATCGCCCATCCCATCAATTCCTCCTGCCGCGAGATGATCCAGGACCGCGTCATCAAGGAGTTCCGGCTGGAGATGGAGCGCTCGAAGCTGCCCGGCTATCGCTCGACCTATGACGACTACGATCACGAAGACGGCCCTGCGCCGTCCAAGGAGGCCGCGGCCCGGGAAAAGACGCACGTTCAACCGGCCGAGCAACAGCCGCGCAGTCCGCATCGCCCCGCCGCACAACAGCCGGCGCGTCACGCCGCCCGCGAAATTATTTTGCGGTTGAGCAGCAGTTCCGCGATCTGAACCGCGTTAAGCGCCGCGCCCTTCCTGAGATTGTCAGAGACAATCCACAGCGCGAGACCATTATCGACCGTCGGATCAACGCGGATGCGGCTGACGAA
>JBGSYQ010000217.1:0-3094 GCA_041750795.1 Pirellulales bacterium
CCTCGGCCGCCGCCGCCTCGGCCAAACACGGGCTCAGTCACTAGCGCCAAAAGCATTGCCGCCACCAGTGCCGTGCGAAACTTCCTGACCATCGAAACGTTCTCCGTAAAAAGCGCCAGTGCCAGTGGCGCGGCGTGTGAATGTGCGATCGTTGAATATCGGGGCAATGTCCGGCGGCAGCCCGCCGGAGTTTGGTTACATGGGCTTCGGCGGCGTGCGGACAACTTTCATTTCGCTGATGTCGGGCTGCGGCTCGCCGCCGACGGTGCGATCGCGCGATTGCCAGCTCATCTGGTCGCGGCCTAACTGCGTGATCGTGTTGGTGGCCGTGGCCGGCAGGCCGTCGCGCGTGACACCGGTCATCTTGATGATCCAGCGGTTGGCGTTTCGGGTGTAAACGCCTTCGGCAAAACCGCCTTCGGAGTCGAACGTCCAGGAGCGCAGCGTCTGGTGCAAGGGATCCCAACCGATGCGCTGCGTGCCGTTCATTACCGGCTTGCCGGCCACTTGCACCGTGAAGTCGCTGAGCATGAAGTTCCTACTGTCGTCCCAGCGATACGAGGTCTTCACCAGCGCTTCGGGGCTTTCGTCGATCCACTCGCCAATCAGCCAGGCCAACTGCTTGAGATGCTCCGACGACGGCGCGCCGCTTCCCTCCAGGTCGCGGGCGCTGGCCATCAGCCAGCGGCCGTCCTGCTTGATGTGGAGCACCGTGTAGTCGTTGGGCTCGGCCGGAGCACCCTCGTCCAACACGACGTAGGCCGTGCCGTCCTCGACCGCCA
This sequence comes from Pirellulales bacterium, assembly GCA_041750795.1. Classification (GTDB taxonomy): domain Bacteria; phylum Planctomycetota; class Planctomycetia; order Pirellulales; family PALSA-1355; genus JTS-RE94. The sequence goes on from JBGSYQ010000217.1 coordinate 783, forward strand.
GGCTGGGATTCAAAAAGCGAATGCTCTTGATCGTGACCGAAGTGCTGGCTTGCGGATGCGCGGCAAACAGGTCGGCAAAGACCTGCTCGATTGCCGCTCGGCCTTGAATCGCGCCGCCTTGCTGATCGACGATTTGCGCATCGGCGGTAAACAGCGCGCCGACCGCACGTGCGTCGTGCATGTTGTACGCCTTGACATAGGCATTCGCCAACGCGCGGATGGCCTTTTCTTCGGGCGATTGTGCGGCCGAGGCGGGCGTCGTGGCGGCCGAGGCGCGTGACGCGCCGGGGCGCTGGCTGCTGACTTGAGCCGACAACGGCAAACTGGGCACGCACACCAACAGCGCGGCCGCAAAGAGCAAGATGATGCGGTGCATCGCGGAAGATCCTTCTCGTAACCGATGGAAATGGGGGCCGTCCTGAGAGCGCCGTTCATTATCCGCCGGCAACGCGACTTGTCGAGACGCGCGTCGTGGGGTTCCTGCCAAGCGGTGCCAGGTCGAGCGAATGAGGGGCACGCGATTGCCTCGCGAATCTTGCCCAAAGGTCGTTTAGCGCGCAGCTTGCGGGCACTTGGAGTCCGCTCGGCCAGCGCGGGACAGGGTGCGGAAATTGTTGCGTGTCGCTCGGCCGTGCGATAGGCTGGTGGGCGGTTCGCACGCTTGTTCCCGCCCCGACCAATTCCCGCCCGGTGAGTCCGAACCATGTCGCGCCCCAACGGTCAACGTGCCCCGCGCGCTTGGCGCCTCGATCGCCGCCAATTGTTGAGCGCCGGCGGCCTGGGTTTCCTGGGCTTGAACTTGGCGCATCTGCTGCGCGCCGAAGCGCATGCCGGCGAAACCGCCGCGACCGCGGCACCGCCCGTCGTGCGGCAGCCGATCAAGAGCTGCATCCTGATGTTCTACTACGGCGGGCCCAGCCATCACGACACCTGGGACATGAAGCCGCAGGCGCCGGTCGAAGTGCGCGGTGAGTTCAATCCCATCGCCACCAGCGTGCCGGGGTTGCACGTTTCGGAGCATCTGCCGCGATCGGCCAAAATCGCCGACCGGCTGGCCGTCATTCGCAGCGCCCATCACACGATGCGCAACCACAACTCGGCCGCGGTCGAGGCCCTTTGTGGCCGCACGCCGTTGCGCGGCGACTTGGAGCTTTTGGCCAACGATCCGACCACCGATACGCCGTGCTACGGTTCGGCGGTGAGCTATTTCACGAAGAACGACTTGCCGGTGCCGCCGTTCGTGGCACTGCCGCACGTGATGTACAACGTGGTGAAGCTGCCCGGTCAGACGGCCGGCTTTTTGGGTCCGGCGTACGAGCCGCTGCAAGTCACCCGCGACCCGAACCATCCGGATTTCCAGGTCAGCGAGATCGCGCTTCCCTCGGGCTTGTCGCTGGCGGAGATGGAGCATCGCGAGTCGCTGTTGGCACACGTCAACGCGCAGATGGCCGGGCCGACGCGCTCCAGCCAGCACCACACGATGAACGCCTTTTACCAGCGAGCGTTCGACCTGCTGCGGTCCGACGCCGTGCGCCGCGCGTTCGATATCGGCCAGGAAAGCGAGCCGACGCGCGAGCGGTACGGCCGCAACATCCACGGGCAAAGCGCGCTGTTGGCGCGGCGGCTGGTCGAGGCCGGCGTGCGGTTCGTCAGCGTTTACGACCGGGTACACAACGGCCCGAATAACTGGGACACGCACGACAATAACTTCGGCCGCTTGAAGAACGACCTGCTGCCGCCGTGCGACATGGCGTTCTCGGCCCTGGTCGAAGATCTCCAAGCTCGCGGGCTGCTCGACTCGACCCTGGTGGTGATGCTGGGCGAGTTCGGCCGCACGCCCAAGATCAACGGCCAGGGAGGACGCGATCATTGGCCCGACTGTTACAGCGTGGTGCTGGCCGGCGGCGGCGTGACCGGCGGGGCGACCTACGGCACGAGCGACAAGCAAGGCGCCTATCCCGACACCAACCCGGTGACTCCCGGCGACCTGGCTGCCACGATCTTCTGGCGTTTTGGGCTCGATATCCACACCGAGCTGCACGACCTCAACGGCCGCCCCTTCCGCCTGGCCGAAGGCGAACCGATCCGGGCGCTGTTTGCGTGAGGCCAGAGGCTGGAGGCGTGAGGCCAGAGGCCGGAGGCTGGAGGCTGGAGGAAAGGAAATTGGGCAGCGGCGATCGGCAATCAAAAAGCGGTTTGTTGGAAATCATCGTTCGGGCTGGGGTTTTTGGTGGGTTGGTGGGATTTTGGTGCTGGTGGGTACAAAAAAAGGGCACCGCTGCGCTTGCGCGCAGCGGTGCCTGGGCGAAACA
>JBGSYQ010000218.1:0-12549 GCA_041750795.1 Pirellulales bacterium
CGCGCCGCGCCGTGGCCGCTAGCGCCCTGGTGGCGCGAGACGGTCGTGACCTTGCCGGCCGAAGCGCCCGCAAGCTGGCGACACGTCATAACCGGGCAGGAGCTTGTGGCGCTTCCCCAATCGGACGGCTCGTTGCGACTCGACGCGGCCGATGTGTTTCGCTCGTTTCCGGTGGCGCTGTTGGCTCCCGCCTGAGACGAAACTGCGAGCTAAACTTTTCAAACCGACCATCATCCCTGAGCAGCTTTCCATGAACTTGCGTATCTGGCCGGGCCGACCTTACCCCTTGGGCGCAACCTGGGACGGCAGCGGCACCAACTTCGCTCTCTATTCCGAGCACGCCACCGGCGTCGACCTGTGCCTGTTCGACTCGGCCGACGGCGAGCTCGAAAGCCACCGCATTCCGCTGCGCGAGCACACCGACATGGTGTGGCACGCGTTTCTACCCGACGTGGTGCCCGGACAAGCCTACGGCTATCGCGTACACGGGCCCTATGCGCCGGCCGAAGGACATCGGTTCAATCCGCACAGGGTGTTGTTGGATCCGTATGCCAAGGCCATCGCGCGCGAGACTCACTGGGCCGATGAGATGTGGGGCTACCAGGTCGGCGATCCGCAGTCCGACCTGTCGTTCGACGACCGCGACAACGCGCGATACGCGCCGCTGGCCGCCGTGATCGACCATGCCTTCACCTGGGGTGACGATCGCCCGCCGCGCGTCCCCTGGAACAAGACCATCATTTACGAAATGCACGTCAAGGGCTTCACCAAGCTGCACCCCGACGTGCCCGAAAAGCTGCGCGGCACTTACGCCGGCCTGAGCTCCGACGCGGCGATCAAGTATCTCAAGAGCCTGGGCATCACGGCCGTCGAGCTGTTGCCGGTACATGAGCACATCGACGATCGCCACCTGGTCGATCGCGGCCTGGTCAACTATTGGGGCTACAACACGCTGGGCTTCTTCGCGCCCGAGCCGGCCTACTCGTCGGTCGACTCGGCCGCCGACGTGGTCCGCGAGTTCAAAACCATGGTCCGCAACCTGCACGCGGCCGATATCGAGGTGATTCTCGACGTGGTCTACAACCATACGGGCGAGGGCAGCCGGCTGGGCCCCACCCTCAGCTTTCGCGGCATCGACAACGCGGCCTACTATCGGCTGTCGCCCGATAATCCGCGCTATTACGTCGATTACACCGGCTGCGGCAATACGCTTAACATGCGAAATCCACGCGTGCTGCAGCTCATCATGGACAGCCTTCGCTATTGGATCATTCACATGCATGTCGACGGCTTCCGCTTCGACCTGGCCAGTACGCTGGCTCGCGAACTGCACGAAGTGGAAATGCTGGGCGCGTTCTTCGACATCATCCACCAGGACCCCGTCATCTCGCAGGTGAAGTTGATCGCCGAGCCATGGGACTTGGGCGCCGGCGGGTATCAAGTGGGCAACTTTCCCGTGTTGTGGTCCGAGTGGAACGGCAAGTATCGCGATTGCATTCGCCACTTCTGGAAGGGAGATGGCGGCGTAGTGTCGGAATTCGCCACGCGATTCTGCGGGTCCAGCGATTTGTACGAGTGGAGCAACCGCCGCCCGCACGCCAGCATCAATTTCATCACCGCGCACGATGGCTTTACGCTGCACGACCTGGTGTCGTACGACCACAAGCACAACGAGGCCAACGGCGAGAACAATCGCGACGGCGCCGACGACAACATCAGTTGGAACTGCGGCGCGGAAGGACCGACCGACGACGCGAAGGTTCGCGAGCTGCGCGAACGCAAGAAGCGCAGCTTCCTGGCGACCCTGCTGTTGTCGCAAGGCGCGCCCATGCTGCTGGCCGGCGACGAGTTGGGAAAAACCCAGTTCGGCAACAACAATGTCTATTGCCAGGACAACGAGATCTCCTGGATCGATTGGAAACTCGATCCCGACCAGGAAGCGCTGCTGCGGTTCGTGCGCCGCGTGATCGCGCTGTTTCGCGAGCAACCGGTATTCCACCGCCGCCGCTTCTTCCACGGCCAGGCTATTCAAGGAGTCGAAGCGCCCGAAATCGCCTGGCTGGATCCAACGGGCAACGAAATGGCGCCCGAGTCTTGGAACACCGGTTATGCCCGCTGCCTGGGCGTGCGGTTGGCCGGCGGAGACATCGACGTCGACGAGCACGGTGAATCGATTCGCGGCGATACAATGCTACTCATGTTCAATGCCGACCACGTGAATACGATCCCTTTTACGCTGCCTCCCCACGGCGAAGGTGAGCCTTGGGAACTGGTGTTCGACACGGCCGAGGCCGCCAGCGACAGCGGCGTGAAGGTGGGCGACCATTATCCCCTGCAACCCTGTTCGATGGTCGTGCTCACCTCCCGCATTCCTCGCAATGAAGAAGTGTTGGGGTAACCGCCCGTTGTGGAATGCGATCGACAGCGCCATCGATTCTGAGATGCGACGACAACATGGCGATGTAAGTCGTTATTGTGCTAGCCATTGTCGGTATCCGTGTCTTCGGCCTCGATTGTCAGAGGTCGACCGCGACAGGTGGTTGCTCGACCCTATGGAACTGGCCATACTTGGGCTTGAATTCCCATCCGTTCGCGTACCGCAGTGAGCCCCTGGGCGGGTTCACCTCGCTGCGCGGAGTCATTGCAACTCTGATCGAAAGGGGGACGCTCATGACCATTTCACGACAATTCCTCACCTGCGCCGCGGCCACAATGCTTCTCGTCATGCCAACCGCGCTTCCGGCAGGCGAGATTACCGGTTTCGCCTGGTTCTCGGGAGTGGCGTCGGTGGCGGGCACCATATTCGATCCTCCAGTGGACCCGAATAACGACGACGTGGTCGGCACCTCGCCCAACAGCATCTTCGTAACGCAGAAGGACTACGTCGCCATCGGTCCGGTGGATTTGGTGTTTGACGTGCGCGACACCGGCGGCGTTACCGAGTACCTGGTGACGGAGGGCGTCAACAACAGCACCGGCTTGGACTGGATCGGCTATCACGTCGAATTGGGATTCGGCGTCGGCGTGGACTTCGTCAAGAGCGTCGACGGCGACGGGCTGGATTTTGACGCTCCCGATTACAACTCTGACTTTGACTTCAACCCGTTCCCCGGTATCTTTCCCGATGTTTTGGTCACACAGCACGACATCATTGCCAGCGGAGGTGTGCTTCCTCACATGGCATTCGCGGGCTACTTCCGCTTCCACGTCGACGTGCCAGACGGGATCACGTCGTTCACCATTCGACAATCACCGATCGCGGTTCCGGAGCCCTCTGCCTTTGCCTTGACGCTCCTCGGTGCCGTTGGACTGGTGCTTTACGGGCGCCGTCGGAAGCGATAGCGCGAGGTTCCGATCCGATGGGGTGGCGTGGTCGGCGTGTCGTGCCTGCTCACGCTTCCACCAGTTCCAAGATCCGCGTCAGCAACGCTGCGGCGCAATCTGCGTCGCTGGCCAGCGACAGCTCGAGTTCGTCGAGCGCTTCGGCCATCAGGTGGAAGTTGAGGAGCGTGGCGCGCTGGTGGGGAGTTTCGGGCAACAGCGCCGCGGCCTTCGGCACGGCCAGGTACGATCGCAGGAAGGACGAGCCGCACCAGACGTGCCAGAATGTGGCCGCCTGCTGGGTGGCGGCGATCGTATCGGGCGTGCCCACCGAGATTGTGGGCCAGAGCTTTGCCGCCGCAGTGGCCGCCGATTGCAGGGAATGGAGCATGGCGGCCACGTCGCTCAGGGGCGAGCGCTTGGTGCGCCGCGCCACGATCGAACGGTGCAGCTTGCCCTCGAAATCGACGATCAGGAAATCCTTGCCCGTGTAGAGCACGTGGTGCAGACTCAGGTCACCGTGGCAGCGAATGCGGGATCCTCCCAGCGTCGGCCCGACCACGCTGCGAAACACTTCGAGCACTTGCACTTCGTGATCGAACACGCGTTGAGCGAGGGTTTGCGCATCGTCCGGAAGCGACTTGAGTTGGCGTCGTGCATGCTGCAACACCTGCAATGCCAACTTGCGCCAGGACTGGTAGAGCGAGCGCTGATACAACTGCGTCGACGGCTCCGGCGCAAACGACGGATCGGTGTGATCGGCGGCCAATGCCACGTGCAACTCGGCGACTCGCCGACCGAGTAGTCCGGCCCATTCCAGCGTTGCGCCCAGCAGATCGTGCGCTTCCTGCGGCGCAGAGCCGGCGGCCAACTCCCACGGCGAGACGCCGGGCGTGACGGTCAATTCCATGGATGGCTGCGCCATCACGCTCTCGAAGAAACGCGACAGCGAGTCTTGCGCAAACTGCCAGCCATTGACGTGATTGGGCGGGCAGCCGTATAGCACGGCCACCGTCTGGCGCTCGCCTTCCTTGGGCCGATAGTCGATCGCTCCGTACAGCGGCAGCGTATGCTCGCAGCGAGAGCCGTTGCGATTGAGAAATCGCCCGATTTCGAAATCGGGATTCACGCCCGGCTCCAGGCGACGAAAGACCTTGAGCACTGCTCGATCGCCGAAGGTGGTGGAGCTCGTGCCGCGCGTATCGGCGCGTGCAAAGCTGGTGGTCGCTGCGTCATGTTCGAGCGTGCCCAAATCGATGGCCGGTGGCGAGCGTAACCAGCCGACCAGCTCTCCCTCGGCTCCCTTCAAGCGGCGGCGACGTGCCATCAACTCCACCAGCGCCTTGGCCACGTCCGGATCAGAAGCGGCGTCGTAGACGATGCCCGCCTCGCGCGTTTGCGGATGGATCAGGCTGGCAATGATGGCCGGCTGCTTCGACGCTACGGCGAGTCGTTCGGCGTCGCTTCCCCAGGCTGCGCCCAAGGGCAGCAGGTAGGTCTCCCCTTCACCCTCCAGATACTCGACGCGCAACACCAGCGCATAGGGCACACTGCCCGAGGAAGGCTTCGCCAGTGGAACGGAGTCGACGATGTGCAACGCGTGAATGCGGCGCGGCGGCCCGATCAGCCAATGCAGCCGCGACAATTCGCGCAGCAGCAGTGCTTCCAGGCCTTTGCGCATGCGACCGCGCTTGGCGGGCATTGCACCATCGACGTCGCTCAACTCCGACAGATCGAAACTCGCACTGGCGGGCGTCGTGATCTCGGCCGTCTCCTGTACCAGTGCAAACCAATTGAACGAGTGCGGCGCCATCGTCAGAAAGTAGGGCGACTTCGTGATCGGCGGGAACCGCGTTTGCCCGAACATCTCCACCGGCGCCCGCCCCGCGAACCGCGACAGGTCCAGCTCCACATACTGCGTGAACCGCGACAGGTTGGCCACCATCAGCACGCTCTGGTCCTCGTAGTCGCGGGTGAACGCCAGGATCTTCGAGTTCTCCGGCGCCAATAGCTCGATGGTGCCGCGCCGCAGCGCCACATAGTGCTGCCGCAAGGCGATTAGCCGCTTCATCCACCACAACAGCGACGTGGGATTCTTCTGCTGCGTTTCTACGTTGACAGTTTCGAACAGGTATTCCGAGTCGATGATGACCGGCGAATACAACTGCTGGGGGTTGGCGGCCGAGAAGCCCGCGTTGCGGTCGGGACTCCACTGCATGGGCGTGCGCACGCCGTGTCGGTCGCCCAGATAGATGTTGTCGCCCATGCCGATCTCATCGCCGTAGTAGATCACCGGGGTGCCGGGCAGCGCGCACAGCAGCCCGTTCATCAACTCGATCTTGCGGCGATTGTTTCCGAGCAAGGGCGCCAGGCGGCGGCGGATGCCCAGGTTGATTCGCGCCTGGTGATCGCGCGCGTAGATGCGGTACATATAGTCGCGCTCTTCGTCGGTCACCATTTCCAGCGTCAATTCGTCATGATTGCGCAAGAAGATGAGCCACTGGCACTCGTCGGGAATCGCGGGGGTCTGGCGGAGGATGTCGACGATCGGAAACCGATCTTCCATGTGAATCGACATGAACAGCCGCGGCATCACCGGAAAGTGGAACGCCGTGTGGCATTCGTCGCCGTCGCCAAAGTAGGCGATCGCGTCCTCGGGCCATTGGTTGGCCTCGGCCAACAGCATGCGGCCCGGATACGTCTGGTCGACGTGCTTGCGGAGCGATTTCAGGAAGTCGTGCGTCTCGGGCAGGTTCTCGCAGTTGGTGCCTTCGCGCTCGTACAGATAAGGCACTGCGTCCAGCCGCAAGCCGTCGACACCCAGTTTTAGCCAATAGTCCAAGATCTCGAACAGCGCCGCCCGCATGCGCGGATTGTCGAAGTTCAAGTCGGGCTGATGGGCATAAAAGCGGTGCCAGTAGTACGCCTTGGCCAGCGGATCCCAAGACCAATTGGAGCTCTCGAAATCCTTGAAGATGATGCGCGCTTCGGGGTACTTTTCCGGCGTGTCGCTCCAGACATAAAAGTCGCGCTCGGGACTGCCCGGCTTGGCGCGCCGCGCCCGCTGAAACCAGGGGTGCTGATCGGAAGTGTGATTGATCACCAACTCGGTGATAACGCGCAGCCCCCGCGCGTGGGCCTCGCGCACGAACGTCTTGAAGTCGCGCAGGTCGCCGTACGATGGATGAATGCTCGTATAGTCGGCGATGTCGTAACCGTCGTCGCGCAGCGGTGAAGGATAAAAAGGCAGCAGCCACAGCGCCGTCACGCCCAATTCTTGCAGGTAGTCGAGCTTCTGCGTCAAGCCGGCAAAGTCGCCGATGCCGTTTCGGTCGCTGTCGGAGAAGCTGCGCACGTGCAGTTGATAGATGACCGCGTCCTTGTACCACAACGGATCGACGGCAGGGGCCGGCGTCGGCGCGGCGGCTTGACGAGTGGATCGCGTGCTGTGCGGCATGGCAACTCTGCTGCGAGGGTCGATCTTGCGGTGGCGCAACCCGCGGAATACGCCGATGGTCTGCTACGTTTCGTCCGGTTGGGTGCCGAGTACCAGCGCGGCGTGCCCTTGCAGGTACCAATGCTGCTCGTCAAACGGCCGGGTTCCCCAACCGCCATACTTGGGATCCTCGCTCGACCACAGCAGTTGCCATTTGGCGCCCGTCGGCGGTGCGGCCAAGGGTTCGGTCATCGGCGTCCAATCGAAGTCGCGGCCCAGATTCACCAGCAGCAGCCGGTCGTCCCCGCCGTCGCCGAAATAGCGCAGCACGAAGGCCTCCGGCGCCACGACCGAGCCGTGTATCCGGTCGCTGCGCTGCGCGGCAAACACCGGATCCTCGCGCCGTAGCCGCAGCAAGTCGCGGTGCAGGGCCAATGCGGCAATGTTGCGATCGCGCTGGCTCCAGTCGAGCCTGGCCGACTGAAAGGTACGCTCGTCGCACGGATCGGGGAATTGCTCGCGAGTGTCGTCACCGGCCATCCGCTGAAACGAGCGGGCGAAGGCCTCGCGCCCCTGGCGCACCGGCGTCACCAGCTCGGACTCGTGATCCGCAAAGAACGGAAACGGCGCGCTGGCGGAGAACTCTTGTCCCTGAAAGAACAACGGCGTGCCCGGCGCCAACAGCCACATCGCCGTCAGCGCCCGGTGCCGGCCCGGTGTGGTCAATTGGTGCAGCCGCTGAGCCTGGTGCGAGTTGGCCACCTGGTCGTGGTTTTGCAGAAACGTGACGAACTGCGCCGCGTCCAGGTCGAGTGCCGGCGCGCCGCGAAACTCGTTGCGCCGCTCGGTCCACTGCCCTTGATTCAGATAGCCCCACTTGACGGCCGAGATCAGTTCCTGCGGCGTGCCGTGAAAGTCGGCATAGTACTGATCGGCATGGCCGGTGGCAGCCACGCGCACGGCATGGTGAAAGTCGTCGTTCCAACCCGCGTCGAGTCCATAGCCTTCCTTCTCGGCGCTGCGCAACACGAAACCTTGCTGGTTCTCGTTTTCGGCGATCACCAGGGTCGAGCGCAGCGGCGCCACGGTGCGCACGCGGCGCGCGATCGCGGCCAGGATGTGATCGTCCGAATCGTCGAAGATCGCATGCACTGCGTCCAGTCGCAAACCGTCGACGTGAAACTCGTCGATCCAGTAGCCGGCGTTTGAGACGACGAATTCGCGCACGCCGCCGCAATTCGGGCCGTCGTAGTTGACCGCATCGCCCCAGTCGGTGCCGTGCGGCGCCACGTAGTCGTTGGAGTACAGCCCCAGGTAGTTCCCGGTCGGCCCGAAGTGGTTGTAAACCACATCGAGCATGACGCCCAACCCCTGGCGATGCGCCGCGTCGACGAACCGGCGAAAGTCGTCGGGCCGGCCATACAATCGCGTGGGCGCGTACAGATCGACGCCGTCGTAGCCCCAGCCGAACTTGCCCGGAAACTCGGCCACCGGCATGATCTCAATCAGCGTGATGCCCAATGCCTTGAGGCGAGGAATTTCGCGCGCCGCGGCGCTCCACGTTCCCTCGGGCGTGAACGTGCCCAAGTGCAACTCGTATAACACCTGCCCGTGCAGCGGCGTGCCCGTCCAATCGCCGTCGCTCCAGTCGAACGACGCCGGGTCGATTACCTCCGAAAGGCCGTGTACGCCATCGGGCTGAAAGCGCGACGCCGGATCGGGATAGGCCGTGGCGTCGTCATCCAGCCGGAAGCCATAGCGCGTACCGGCGGCCGCTTGCGGCGCGAAGCCGGAGAAATAGCCGCCCGGTTCTTGCTCGAGTGCCAGCGTTTGATCGATCGCGTCGGGCGTGGGACCGAAAGCGACGGTCACGCGCCGCCGCTTCGGCGCCCACACGCGAAAATCAACGCCGCCGTCGGGCACGACCTCGGCGCCTATCGGCAAGCGTCGTTTCGTGGTGGGAACACTCAAGGCTGGCTCCGCGCGATGGCAATACAACGGAAGGACGCGACCGCTTGCGCGCAATAGGCGCTTGCCGTGCGACGGCGTCCGCGGTTCGTCGTTCCTAGGGGATGCGACCGGACGCTTCGTTCGTCTATCTTGATGGAATCGCGACTTTCTGACAACCTCGCTCGGCGACGCGCGACCCCATTGGTTGCAAGGCAATCCAGGGAAGTCGCGATAGTCGCCTCTTTCCGCTTGTCGGGCAAGCGAACCACCGGGTACGATTTCGGCTGCTTGCCATCGTCGTGGCGCCGCCGGTCGACTGCACACGGGTGCCATCGGCGCGCCGGCGGCGCGGCGACCCACGCGACCCCCGACTGATGGTCGTGCTTCCCCACGCTCGCACGGTGCAAACTTCATGGCGGACAAATCCGAGCTCAGACTCAGCGGGCCGGTGCTGCTGTCGTGCGCCGCGTTGGTGGTGATCGTGGCGGGCCTCCGCGCGGCGCAGCCGATCGTCGTGCCGCTCATTGTGGCGGCGTTCGTGGCCATCATCTGTTTTCCGGCGCTCAAGTGGCTGCAAGAGCAAGGCCTGCCCACCTGGCTGGCGTTCATGGCGATCACCTCCGTCATCGTGCTATTCGGGGTGCTGGTCGTGGGCGTCGTCGGCACGTCGGTCAATCAAATGCGGCAGCAACTGCCGGAATATCAACAGCGCGTGGCCGACTTGCAGCGTGAGGCGATCGCCTGGCTCAAGGAAAAGAACATCGACGTCAGCGCCCAGCTCGAGCAAGAGACGTTTAACGCCCAGCGCGCCGTGTCGCTGTTTGGCGAAATGCTCAGCGCGCTCGGCTCGGTGGTCAGCGACGCGCTGGTGATCGTGTTCACGCTGATCTTCATGGTCTTCGAGGCGGCCGAGCTGCCGGCCAAGCTGCGCGCCATTTCCGGCGGCGACGATTCATTGGCGCAACGGTTGGAGAAGATTCAATCCAGCGTTCGCCGCTACATCACCATCAAGACCCAACTCAGCGCCCTCACCTCCGTGCTGATCGTGCTATGGCTGTGGTGGCTGGGCATCGAGTACGCGCTGTTGTGGGGGCTGCTCATGTTCCTGTTCAACTTTATTCCGAACATCGGCTCGATCATCGCCGCCATTCCGCCCATCGTGCTGGCGCTGTTGCTCTCGGGCGTGAGCACCGCCATCTATACTGCCGCCGGTTACCTGGCCATCAACACCATCATTGGCAACGTCATCGAGCCGCGCCTGATGGGGCGCGGGCTGGGCCTTTCGCCGCTGGTCGTGTTCGTTTCGTTGGTCTTCTGGGGTTGGGTGCTCGGCCCGATCGGCATGCTCTTCTCGGTGCCGCTGACCATGATCGTCAAGATCATCCTCGACCACAGCCAGGACATGCAATGGCTGGGCATCCTGCTAGGAGCCGAAGCGCCCCAGATAGTGGTCGTGGCTGCGCCGGCTCGCAAGGGAAAGTAGCCCTAGTCCGCGCTGGGCGCAGCCCCTTCGTCGGGAACATGCGGCCACACGGCCGCTCGAATAAGCGCCTGTTTTTGCCGCTGATTCGGTTCGACATCCGTCGGCCTGATGGTACAATCGCGGTCAGTGTCCAAGGGGCGGACGAAGGCGATGCTGCCCGCCCGCTCTGGCTCCCTGGCGAAGGAGACCGGTCATGGTTGTGACGGCGACTCCCGACGGCTCTCGACAACCGCGATTCTCGCGACGCACGATGCTGCGGCTGGGGTCGCTGGGCCTGGGCGCGCTGGCTTTGCCCGAGTTGTTGCGCTGCCGTGCCGCGCAGGCTGCCGCCGTGCGCCTCGATACGGCCGTGATTCACGTCTTCATGGGAGGCGGGCCCAGCCATATCGACATGGTCGATATGAAGCCGGACGCGCCGGCCGAGATTCGCGGCGAGTTTCGCCCCATCGGTACGTGCCTGCCGGGCGTGCAGGTGTGCGAGCATCTGCCGCACCTGGCCGGGGCGCTCGATCGCTTTGCCATCGTGCGGAGCGTGACACATGCCAATGCCGGGCATCTGCCGGCCTCGCACTGGATGATGACCGGCTATCAGCCGCCGCAGTCGACCACGACCAACGTCAATCCGTATGCCGGCGCGATCGTTTCAAAGGTGCGCGGACCGAACGTTGCCGGCATGCCCGCGTTCGCCAGCATTCCGCGGCGGCAATTGCTGGGCGGCCCGGCCTACCTGGGCGGAGCGTACAATCCGTTCACGCCCGAGAGCGATCCGAACTCGCCCAACTTCGCCGTGCGTAATTTGAATCTGCCCGCGGGCATCAGCACCGATCGACTGCAAGATCGCCGCACGCTGCTGCACGGGCTCGACCGGCTGCGCTGGGACGCCGATCGTCACGCCGAGATGGCCGGCTTCGACAAGTATGCACGCGAAGCGCTCGACATGATCACGAGCCCGACGGCCCAAGCGGCGTTCGACCTGGCACGCGAGTCGGAGGCCACGCGCGACCGCTACGGCCGCACGCAAGCCGGCCAGGGTTGTTTGCTCGCGCGGCGGCTGGTCGAGTCGGGCGTGACGTTCGTCACCGTACTTTCCGGCGGCGAATGGGACACGCACACCGACAACTTCGCCACGCTCAAGAATCGCTCGCTGCCGCCGGTCGATCGTGCGTTGGCCGCGCTGGCGGTCGATCTCTACGAGCGCGGGCTCGACCGCAACGTGCTGCTGCTCGTGTCGGGCGAGTTCGGTCGCACGCCCAAGATCAATGCTCAAGCCGGCCGCGACCACTGGCCGGGTGCGTTCTCGGTGCTGTTCTCCGGCGGCGGACTGCGCGTGGGCCAGGTCATCGGCGCCACCGACGCCCACGCCGCCTATCCCGCGACCCGCGCTTATTCGCCGGGCGACGTGCTGGCCACGGTCTATCGTCATTTGGGTATCGACACCAACCAAGAATTCCCCGACCGCAGCGGCCGACCCATCCGCGTGCTCTCCGAAGGCGAGCCGATCGGCGCGTTGTTGGGATAGCCGCATTCAAATACGCCTGACAGGATTCGAACCTGTGACCTACGGTTTAGGAAACCGTTGCTCTATCCCCTGAGCTACAGGCGCTTGGCGTGGCGCGAAAATCGACGGTTGGTCCCATGCGAGCGTCCTCGTGATGCATTCTACTGCGCTTGGCCGGACTTCAGTAGCACCGAAAATGTCGGGCCAACGCCTGACCTGCCCGGCTGATCCTGACCAGCGGATCGCTGTACAGCACGGCGCAGGGATTTTTCGATTTCGGATTTTCGATTTTGGAGGGTGCGGCGGAGGAAAGGTAATCGGGCATCGGAAACCGGTAATCAAAAAGCGGCCTGTTGGAAGTCAAGCTGGAGGCTGGAGGAAGAAACGCATGCAGGATCGGGAGAGCGAGGCTTTTGTTGTGCTGGATTGTCGCAAAGGATGCTGCTCCTGGAGGTTTTCGAATGCGAAGGCCATCGGGTGATGGCCGCCGGGTGGCAGACGACCGACGTCGAATGCGGCAGTGATTGACCAGGACGACCCGACGGACAGGACATGAGGAGACTTTTGATTCGTGATTCATCTGCGTAATCGGTGAAATCTGTGGATGGTTTTCTTGAGTTTTGTTGGGATTGAAGAGTGGTTGGTGGTGCTCCCTCGCTGGCGCTTCGGGCTAGTGGGTTGGAAGTCAGGCTGGAGGCTGGAGGAAAGGAAATTGGGCATCGGCGATCGGCAATCAAAAAGCGGTTTGTTGGAAATCATCGTTCGGGCTGGGGTTTTTGGTGGGTTGGTGGGATTTTGGTGCTGGTGGGTACAAAAAAAGGGCACCGCTGCGCTTGCGCGCAGCGGTGCCTGGGCGAAACA
>JBGSYQ010000219.1:0-9612 GCA_041750795.1 Pirellulales bacterium
GCTGCGCCGGCGCCTCCGCTGGTGCGTCCCTCTACACCGCCGTTGTCGCACGCGGCGCGACCGAGCCACGCGGGCCATTGGCTCAGCGTAGCAATCATGAGCGGACTCATCATGACGGCAGTCGCGCTAGCGATTCTTGCACTCTCGCGCTAGCGCCGTAAACGGCGCGATTTGCGCCGGTTGGGCGGGGGGTGTCTACTGGCCGAAACCCCCTCTCGTCAAGACCCCCTCTTGGCAGAAAAATCGGACTATGTCCACCTCGACAAATCGTTGGAAAATAAGCACTTACGACAATCTATTGAAATTGGACGGTAGCCCGACATAGGATGGAATTGCCGGATCCGTGTTCGGTCCCATCCCGGTCGTCCGAGACGCCTCGGAACGGAGCAGCAAAACGGCCCCAACGGCCGCTTCTCAACGGAATGACCCGTGCTGCAGGACTACGCTGTCGGGGGTCAGTTCCATGCATCGCCGCGAGCTACAAAGTGGACAACGGCTGTCGAAGCTGCAGCAGCGACACTTTGTCGCTGCGCTGGCCAAGGCGCGCCGTCCGAGCACCGCGGCGAGCAAGCGCATCCGCGGCATGCAACGCAACGAAATGCTCCCGTTCGTACCCCCCGAAGATTGGTACGAGCCGACCGGCGCCGGCGATGGTTACCGCATCGTCGTGCAACCGCCGGGCAGCGGCTTTCGTCATATCCTCACTCCCGAGGACATTCGCCAGCGACTGGCGCAGTTTCCCGATCCCATGCTGGCCAATCTCGAGGTGGTGCAGCTCAGCCGCATGACGCGCAAGAAGCAAAGCTTCCCTTGCTATGGCATGCAGTGGGGATCGAGCTTGTATCTGTACCCGATCGAAGTTGGCCTGACCGAGTACTATCACGCGCCCCCCACGCCTGCGCAACGCAACGAAGCACGCATGTACGGCGGTCGTTGGTTGCAAGAGGCGCCGGGCGTCTGGAAGCTCGAATGGTCGGAAGAGACCATCCGCGACTTCTACCTCAACAACATCTTGATTCACGAGCTGGGCCACCTGGTCGACGATCGCAACACCGGCTATGTGGCTCGCGAGCGGTACGCCGAGTGGTTCTCGCTGGAACACGGCTATCGCCACAGCCTGGCACGCAGCCGTGCCCGCAAGACCGTCCGCCGCCACCACAAACCAAAGCTGGGTCGCACGGCATAACATTTCCGGAACGGCGCGCCCATTCGCTCGCTGCGGCCGGCGCCGTCTCCTATAATGTGCCCTGGGTGATGCGCCGCGAGTGCATTCTGGACAGCACTGCTGATCTGGCCTGTCGTGACGACCTCGATGCATAGCCGGAACCGATTCACGCCGATCGTCTGTGCCGTTGTGCTCGTGATACTCATCGTCGCAGGCGCTCCGCACGCGCTGGCCGCCCCGCCCACGACGCTACAACGGGCCCAAATCCGCTCGGCCGAAACGTGGCTGCAAAAGGCCGCAGAACTCTATAAGGCGGGCAAATATGCCGAGGCGGGCAAGCTCGTCGAGCGCTGCCTGCGCGTGCTCGACCTGTTGTCCGACGGCGAATCGAGCGAGTTGGTCGCAGCGACGGCCGACCTCCGCAAGCGGACGGACCGTGCCCGAGAGTTGCTCGCGCAACAGGGATTCGAGATTCGCGCTACGGCGGCGTCCGCCAAACCGGCGCAACCCGAGGACGCGGCGACCGTCAGCTTCTCGCGGCAGATTGCGCCGCTGTTGGTGGCGAAGTGCGGCGGCTGCCACGTGCAGCGCTCGCGTGGAGAATTCAGCATGGCGAATTATGCCTCGCTTGAAAAAGGTTCCGCCAGCGGTACGGTTGTCATGGCGGGCGACGCCTCCGGTAGCCGCATCGTCGAGGTCATCGAAGCGGGCGACATGCCCCGCGGCGGCGGCAAGATCTCACCCGACGAGCTGCAACTGATCGTCTCCTGGATCAACGAAGGCGCAAAGTTCGACGGCGACGATCCGGCCCAAGCGCTCGGCAGCCTCGCGCCCCCCGATCCCAACGCCACGCCCGAACGGCTCTCGGTCGTGCGTGCCACAGGCGACGAAGAGGTGCTGTTCGCACGCGATCTCGGGCCCGTGCTCGTCGAAAACTGCCTGGGCTGCCACGGCGATCAGAACCCCGCCAACGGGTTCAGCCTGAATTCGTTCCAGCGGTTGCTCGCCGGCGGAAATCGCGGCCTGCCGCTTGTGCCCGCCAAGCCGGCCGAGAGCTTGCTCATCCAAAAGCTCCGCGGCCAGGCCGACGGCGAGCGAATGCCACGCAACAAGCCGCCGCTGCCGGAGGAAACCATCGCGCGCTTCGAAAAATGGATCGCCCTGGGCGCGAAATTCGACGGCGAGGACCCAGCCGCGCCGCTGGACGACGTCGTGGCGCTGGTGGTGGCCATGAATTCGACGCACGAGGAGCTGACCGAGAGCCGCGCGGCGCTCGCCGAGCGCAACTGGCGGCTGATCCTGCCCGACTCCCCACCGGAACACGTCGAAACGGCGCAAGTGCTGGTCTACGGCAGCGTCGGGCGCGAACTGCTGGAAAGCGTTGCCCGTGTGGCGGATGAGCAAGTCGCCGCGATGGCCAGGCTGTTAAAGCTGCCCGCCGAACCGCTGGTCAAAGGCCGCGTCACGCTCTACGTCTTCGACAAACGCTACGATTATGGCGAAGTCGGCACGATGCTCGAACGACGCGTGATTCCGGCCGCGTGGCGAGGACATTGGCGCTATACCGGCGTGGACGCGTATGGCTGCCTGCTGCTGGACAGCGACGACGTGCCGCCGGGGTTGGTCGCGCAGCAAATCGCCGGCGCCTATGTCGCCAGCTTGGGCAAGGTTCCGCACTGGTTTTCCGAGGGAACGGCTCGTGCCCTCGCGGCAACGCTCGATCCGCGCGACGGGCGCGTCAAAGCCTGGGACGCGGCAACGGCGAAGTTGCTGCAAACCGTCGACAAGCCCGACGCGTTTCTTGCCGGCCAACTGCCGCCTGAAGAGGGCGACGTCTTAAGCTACGGTTTTGCCAGACACCTGATGGCGTCGGCCGATCGCTTTGGCGGCATCTTGCAATCGCTGGCCCAGGGCACAAGCTTCGACGCGGCATTCGAAGCGAACTATCGTGCCATGCCGGCCAGCGTCGCGGCCGATTGGATCAAGCGAGCCAATCGTCGCGGGCGCTAGCAGTCTGTCGAAGAATTCAACAGGCTGCGACAGCGCATGGATGCGAGATCGAGGAATGCCACGACGGCATTTTTCAACAGACTGTTAATCGCCTGCCTTGTTCAGCCGCTCGATCGACACCAGGGCGTTGAGGCTGCCGGAGCGAAACCCTTCCAGGTCGAGTGTCACGTATTTGAAGCCCAGTTGCTTTAGCCGCGTGACGACTTGCTCGCGAACGCCGGCGGCGCAAAGCTCCGCCAGCGCCTCAAGCG
The DNA here is from genome assembly GCA_041750795.1 of Pirellulales bacterium. Lineage (GTDB taxonomy): Bacteria > Planctomycetota > Planctomycetia > Pirellulales > PALSA-1355 > JTS-RE94. The sequence goes on from JBGSYQ010000219.1 coordinate 3,427, forward strand.
GCACTTCCAGCCGTGCCATGTCTCCCTTGTGATAGCGAACGCGCAAGCCGCGCAGCCCAAAGCTGCGCAAATACTGCTCCGCCGCGTCGATCATCGCCAGACGCTCCGGCGTCACCGCTTCGCCATAGGCGACGCGGCTGCTCAAACACGGCGTGGCCGGCTTGTCCCAGACGGGCAGATCCCAGAACTCCGCCAGCGCCCGCACGTCGGCCTTGCGATAGCCGCATTCGGCCAGCGGACTCAATACCTGGCGCTCGCCAGCGGCGACCATGCCGGGCCGATAGTCGCCCAAGTCGTCGACGTTGGCGCCGTTGGCCATCACGGCCACGCCAAGCCGCTCGGCCACGCCTTCCATCTGCGTGTATAGCTCGGTTTTGCAATGGTAGCAGCGATCCGGCGCGTTGCGCACGTAGTCGTCTTGCGAAAACTCGTCGGTCTGCAGCACTTCGTGGCGAATGCCGATTTGAGCGGCCAGGCGGCGCGCTTCGTCCAACTCGCCGGAGGCCAGGCTGGCGCTGGTGCCGGTGACGGCCACAGCCCGATCTCCCAGGGCCAGTTGCGCGGCCTTGGCCACAACCGTGCTATCGACGCCGCCCGAGAACGCCACAGCGCACGAAGCATAGCCGCGGATCAACTCCACGAGCCGTTCGGCCAGCATACCGCGATCGTCGGGTGCGTTTGCAGTCATCGCGAGTGGGGAACCCTGCTGGCAGGCTGTCGATGTTGGGGGGGAACCGTCGCCGGCGCAACGGTGTCCTGACGACGTCTATCGGCATTGTAGCACGGCCGGCAGACCCCTGCCGCACGAGAACGCGCCGGCGATCGCATCCAGGTGATTGTTTGGCATGGTTCCGCTACTTGCAACGCGCTTTCATCTGTGGGATATTTTTTGGTTTATCCCCTCTCATGTGGCGAAATCCGGCTGCGAAAGTTTGAGGACCGGAATGCGGATCTGGCCTGCGATCGATCTCCGCGGCGGCAAGTGCGTGCGGCTGCGGCAGGGCGATTATCGTCGCGAAACCGTGTTCGGAGAGGATCCGGCCGCGATGGCTCTCCATTGGGCCAGCCAGGGCGCCCAGTGCCTGCATCTGGTCGATCTCGACGGAGCGCGGAGCGGGCGGGTCGAGAACTGGCCCAGCATCGAAGCCATCGTCGCGGCCGTGGATATCCCCTGCGAACTGGGCGGCGGCGTGCGCGACGAAGCCACCATCCGGCGCCTGTTCGACGCCGGCATCGACCGCGTGGTGATCGGCACGTTGGCGTTGAAAGAGCCCGATTGGTTTCGCCAGATGTGCCGCAAGTTTCCCCGGCGAATCGCGCTGGGACTCGACGCCCGCAAGGGCGCCGTGGCGACCGAGGGCTGGCTGGAAACCAGCCACACCTCGGCGCTCGACCTGGCATTGCGCTTCGCCGACGAGCCGCTGGCCGCCATCATCTATACCGACATCGACACCGACGGCATGCTTTCCGGGCCGAACTTCGACGGCATCTGCAAGCTGCAACAGGCCGTCAACGTGCCGGTTGTGGCCTCGGGCGGCGTGACCACCGGCGAGGACGTCGCCCAGCTTGCCGCGCTGGGAGTTACCGATTGCATCATCGGGCGCGCGCTGTACGAACAGACTTTGACCCTGGCCGACGCGCTGGTCCGCGCGCGCGCTGCGAAAGCGAGTATGTAACACCACGAACCCAAACCTTGTTCGACGATCGAAAGGGAATCCAGCATGACGCAAAGCAAGGTTCAGGACATTCGCAACATTGCGTTTTGTGGGCATGGATCGTCCGGAAAAACCACGCTGATCGACACCCTGTTGACCACCACCGGCGCGATCAACCGGCCCGCCAGCGTCGACAACGGCACCAGCATCTGCGACTTCGACGAAGAGGAGAAGGCGCACCATCACTCGGTCGAGAGCACCCTGGTCCACTTCGATCATGCCGGCAAACGCTTCAACGTGTTGGACACGCCCGGCTATCCCGACCTGATCGGCCAGGTGATCGGCGCCTTAAGCGGCGTCGACACCGCGGCCATCGTCATCGACGCTCACGCGGGCATTGGCGTCAACACGCGCCGCGTATTCCACGAGGCCGGCAAGCGCGGCGTCGGTCGCCTGATCGTCGTCAACAAGCTCGATACCGAAAACGTCGACTTTCCCGCACTGCTGGCCAGCATCCAAGAGCTGTTCGGGCATGCGTGCATTCCCTTCAACGTGCCGCTGGGACACGGTACGGGATACCGGGGCGTCGTCAGCGCCCTGACGCCGCCGGAAAATGCCGACGGCGCGCTGGTGGACGTGGTGGCCACGAACGAAGCGCTGATCGAGGCCATCATCGAGGTGGACGAAGGCGTGACCGAGCGCTACTTCGAGGGCCAGCTTCCCACCGGCGACGAGTTGGCGCGGCTGATCCCCGAGGCCGTGGCCAAGGGGAACCTGATTCCCGTCATTTCCGTCTCGGCCAAGACCGGCGCCGGCATGCCGGAGTTGCTCGACGCGCTGGCGCTGTGCGCGCTGCCGCCCGACAAGATCGAGCGCACCGGCAAGAACCAGGCGGGCGAAGAAGTGGTCATCCAGTGCGACGCGGCGGGGCCCTTGGCCGCGCAGGTATTCAAGACGCGCATCGACCCGTTCGTACACAAGCTGAGCTTCCTGCGTATCTATTCCGGCACCGTCAAGAAGGACGACGGCGTTCACGTGTCGGGAGCCCGCAAGGCGGTCAAGCTGCACCAGTTGCTCGCCGTGCAGGCCAACGAGACCCACGCCATCGAACAGGCCGGCGCCGGCGACCTCGTGGCCGTGGCCAAGGTGGATGAGCTGCACACCGGCTTGTCGATCGGCGAAATCGAGTTGCCGTTGATCAAGTTTCCCACGCCGATGGTCGGCCTGGCAGTCACGCCCAAGAGCCGCGGCGACGAAGGCAAGCTGTCCGGGGCGCTGCAAAAGATCACCGAGGAAGACAGCACCGTGCAGTTGCAGCGCGACGGGCAAACGCACGAGCTGGTGATCAACGGCATGAGCGAGCTGCACCTGCAAATGCTGCAAGAACGGCTCAAGCGCCGCGACAAGGTGGAAGTGGAAACCAAGGAACCCAAGATCCCCTATCGCGAAACCGTGCAATTCAATGCCGAGGGAAGTTATCGCCACAAGAAGCAATCGGGTGGCCGCGGCCAGTTCGGCGAAGTACACATTCGCATGTATCCCCTGCCGGCCGGCGTCGACCCCGCCGAGTTCTGCAGCAAGGAACGCTTTCCCAGCATGCGCGAGTTTCACTACGACAAGGCGCACAATTTCCTCTGGGTCGATTCGATTGTGGGCGGCACCATTCCCAATAACTTCCTGCCGGCCGTGGAGAAGGGATTCAAAGAACGCTTGGAGCGCGGCGTGATCGCCGGCTACCAGATCGAGAACGTCTGCGTCGAGGTGTACTTCGGCAAGCACCATCCGGTCGACAGTTCCGAAGCGGCCTTCAAGACCGCCGGCTCGATGGCCTTTCGCGACGTGTTTCAGCAAGCCAAGCCCGGCCTGCTCGAACCGCTGGTCGTGCTGCACGTCACCGTGCCCGGCAGCAAGCTGGGCGACATCAGCAGCGACATGTCCGGACGCCGCGGACGCGTGCTGGGCATGGATTCCGCCGGCGGCGACTTGCAGACCATCACGGCCGAAGTGCCGCTGGCAGAAGTGACCACCTACGCCCGCGCCCTCTCCAGCCTGACCGGCGGCCAAGGCAGCTATACCATGGAGTTCAGTCGCTACGAACTAGTGCCCGGCAACGTCCAGAAAGAGATCGTCGACAAGGCGGTGCTGAAGGAAGAGGAGGAAGACTAGTAATCGGATTATCATCGAGCCGACCGCTAGTTACAGCAGATCCTCATAGCGGCGGGCACGGTGAAAGACGCGGGCCCGTTGCGGGCGGCATGCCGCCGATGCGCCTCGGCAATGGTTGCCTCGATGTCCAGCGGTCGACCTTCGCCACGATCAAGCTGCTCGAGGCCACGCTGCACTTCCCGACGGAGGTAGTCGTCCCACAGAGTCGGCAGCGCCTGCTCGTCGAAGATCACGTAGACCTTGTTCGTCTGCTCGTCTCGGACGCGGATCGGCTTCGTAGGATCACGCTGAAGCGCGTCGCGTATCTCGTCAGTGTTGGTCAGATCGGGAGCCATGCGAGTAGTTTAGCACAAGGACTGCTATCACACGATCCGCCGGTTGCCGCATGGGCGCTCGGGGCGGATGCGTCTGACTCGAAGGATGCTCAGTTGGAAGACTGCGAGTGATTCCTGCCGTAGGCGTCGGCGCGGAACTCGCTGGCACGGGTCAGGCACGCTCATTTATATCGCCAATTCCGCTAAACTCCGCCGCTATTGAGGACCGAAGCCAATTGGCAGGCCGTTGAATTCGTCAACGGACTGTCCGTAAACTTGCTTTTGCCGCTGGCGGCGCCTAGGATTGGCGGCGTAGGGCCCCTTTCAACTGCGTTTTTTCACGGATGCCCGCGATGCCAGCACCACGCTTGGCGCCCGGCGACCCCTGCCTGAACATGCCTTCGATGACCACGACCAGAAAACAAATGGTTGGCGGTTTCAACTGCTCCTGTACGGGGTAGCCGCTCGGCTACATTCCCTCCAGAGCGTTCTCGTTTCCCACTCGCATACGTGTTTTCGCTGGCAATCCGCGGCGTCCCTTGTTCCGCCGGTGCCAGCGTTTCAGGAGCAATCGCCATGGCGTCCGACGTCCGTCTCAAAGAGCAGCTTCCGGAACTGACCGACCGGATCGTGCGCACCTATTCAGAAGTCAACCGGATCAACCACCTCGGCCACTGCCCGCTGCCCAACTACGAAGTGGTGATCGAGGCCATCGAGGATCTCAAGGAAATCATTTACCCCGGCTATCGCCGCCGCGAGGGGTTGCACCTGGGCAACGTCACCTATCACGTGGGCGACCTGATCGATCGCCTGCACGACCGGCTGACGCAGCAAATCGCGCGGGCCTTGCGGCACGACGCCGGCTATTCGCACGACTGCGGCTCCGACGTCGACTTCGAGGCGCTGGGGCAGGCCAAGGCAATCCTGTTTCTCGAAGAGATTCCCGACCTGCGCCGCGCGCTGGCGCTGGACGCGCAGGCCGCCGTCGCCGGCGACCCGGCGGTCAAGACGGCCGACGAGGTGATCTTCTGCTATCCGGGCCTGGAGGCGATCACCGTCTATCGCATCGCGCACGCGCTGCACCAGTTGGGCGTGCCGCTGATTCCGCGCATGATGACCGAGTGGGCCCATTCCAAAACCGGCATCGACATCCACCCGGGCGCCAAGATCGGCAAGCACTTCTTCATCGATCACGGCACCGGCGTGGTGATCGGCGAGACCTGCGAGATCGGCGATCACGTGAAGCTCTATCAAGGCGTGACACTCGGCGCGCTCAGCTTCGCCACCGACGGCGAGGGCAACCTGGTGCGCGGGCAAAAGCGGCATCCCACCATCGAAGACCGCGTGGTCATCTACGCCAACGCCACCGTGCTGGGCGGTCGCACGCGCATCGGCCACGACTCGGTGATCGGCTCCAGCGTCTGGCTGACACGCAGCGTCGAGCCGCGCACCACCGTCGTCCTGGAATCGCCCCGCCTGAAAATCCGCGCCGAAGCCGACGACCTGCACGCCGACGCGAATTTTCAGATCTGACAGGCCGTTGAAGTACTCCACGGCCTGCGGGCCATCGCCGCGCTGCCCTGGCAAAACGGCTTCCAGAATCATGGGATTGCCGAAATCAGATTCTCTTGATTCGTGATTCATCTGCGTAATCGGTGAAATCTGTGGATGGTTCTTGGTGGGTTTTGTTGGGATTGAAATGTGGTTGGTAGTGCTCCCTCGCTGGCGCTTCGGGCTAGTGTGTTGTGCAGGCTGGAGGCTGGAGGAGAGGTAATCAGGCGGCGGCGATCGGCAAGCAAAAAGCGGGCTGCTGGAAATCATTGTTTTGGCTGGGGTTTTTGGTGGGTTGGTGGGATTTTGGTGCTGGTGGGTACAAAAAAAGGGCACCGCTGCGCTTGCGCGCAGCGGTGCCTGGGCGAAACAACTCTTAAAAAAGTTTTGTGCGCCGTGGTCCCGTTCCTAGGGGCCGTGGCCGGTTCTTGTAACGCAAAAAAATGGCCACGGCGTCTTTCGAAGCCTGCGGCGCACGGGCGAGCAGGCGCCGGCCGAAC
>JBGSYQ010000220.1:0-6447 GCA_041750795.1 Pirellulales bacterium
GGCCCGCAATCCGGGACTCGTCCGCCGCACCTGGAAGTGGACCCGGCGGCGTCCCGCCATCGCGGCGCTCGGAGTGCTGACCGCCGCGTTGGTCGCCACGATGGTCGTCGGCGGCGCGTGGTACTCCGGGCGGCTGGCGCGCGAGCAGGCCACCTTGCGACAGCGGCAATACGTCGGCGACATGCACGCCGCCATCGCTGCCCGCAAGGCGGGCACACTCGACCTGGCGGATTCCCTGCTAGCCAAATACGACAGTCCACAACAGGCCGCAGATTTGCGCCACTTCGAGTGGTATTGGCTGCGCCACGTCTTGCACGAGGAGCAGCAGGCCATTCCCTCGCGCCATGGCGAGGCTTACACGGTTGCCTACGCGCCCGACGGCCAGCTCCTGTACTCCGGCGGCATGGACGGCGTGATTCGGATTTGGAATCCTGCGTCCGGTACGCTCGTGGCGGAAATGCAGGGGCACACGTCGTGCGTCAATCAGATCGCTTTTTCCGCCGACGGGACGAAGCTGCTCAGCGTCGGTTGCGACCGGATGGCCCGCGTTTGGAACGTCGCCGAGCGCACTCAGATTGGCGCGCCGCTGGCGCATCCGGAAGTCGTCGGCTCCCTGGCGGTGGCTCACCATCGTCCGTGGCTGGCCACCGGCGCCAACGACGGCCACGCCCGCGTGTGGAACTACGAAACCGGCGCATTGCTCGCCACGCTCCCGGTCCACGGACCCGTCGACGCGCTTGCGTTCCGCGCGGACGATCAACGGTTGGCCGCCACTTCGGGCAGCGGATACACGATCCTCTGGGAAACCGAAAGCTGGCAGGAATCGGCTCTTGGGTACTTCCGCGCGATGACGCTGGCGTTTTACGGCGATCCCCAGCACCTGGTCATCGGCAATGCAATTGGTCACATCTTCACCTGGGACGGCAGGACCAATGAGGTGGCACATCTGCTGCACCAGCTTCACACGCGAGTCCACAGCGTCGTGCCATCGCCCACGCAGAGTATCCTGGCTGTCGCCAGCACAGACGGTGCGCTGCATTTGCTGGATTTCAGCGGAAAACTGCGGCACGTTCTCTCGGGCGGCAACGCGCGCGTTCAATCGCTGGCATTTTCATCCGACGGTCGCCGCATTGCTTCGGCCGATTTCGATGGAACACTGCGCTGCTGGGATCTGCTGCCCGACGGCAAACCGATCCAGGTCACTCCATCGCAATGCTCCGGCGGAATCGTTGCCTGCGATGGGCATTGGCTGGCCACCAACAATCTCGAGGGACGGTGTCACTTGTTCGATCAACGCACGAGCGACCTGGCCAACACCTGCGAAGGCTTCCACGTCGTGCTGTTTTCCAGCGCCGGCAAATTGGCGGTTGCCAAGGAGTTGAGCACCGGCGCCGCCTGCATGCTGAACGTACCGGCCATGGAGCGACTGCTGGAAATCGACCCGGATTACAGCTCGCTGGGAAGCATCGCCATTTCGGACGACGAGCGCACCGTCGCGCTGAGCAACAAGACGGGGCACGTCCGCGTGCTCAGCCTGCCGTCCGGAGAGCAGCGATGTTCAATCCAGCTTCCGCTCGACCACGGAGGCGGTTTTCATCGAATTGCCCTTTCCCCCGATGGCTCCCGATTGATCTGGTTCGATGCGTTTCAACTGGGGCGTCGCGCGCTCGATACGCAAACTGGCAAACTCGTCGATTGGCCCGCCGACATGCGATTCCTGTCGACGGCGGCTACCTGCCCCACTCCGTTTACGTGCTCGCCGGACGCGCGGCAATTCGCCAACATCGAATACGAAAACACGATCACGGTCGTGACGATTCGAGACTCCCTTACCGGCGAGCTCAGGCACCGGCTGCGCCACAACGAGCCGCTGACGCAATTTATCGCCTGTTCGCCCGATGGCACGCGACTGGCAGCGATTACCATCAACGACATGCTGGTCTTGTACGATACCGCCAGCGGGGAGCAGGTTGCCGAGTTGGACAGCAGCCTGGATCCCACGGTTGTCGGCCCGGTTTTTGACGAAACGGGGCAGACGCTCACCACCTTTACACGCGGCGGCGACACCGTGAGGCGCAACGTCTGGCACGCGCCGCGCTAGCAGGTGGTGCTGCCGATGGCGCCGCGACCGCTCAGATCACCAATCCTTTCGTCACCAGCATGAAGACGTCTTCCAGCGTGGGATCCTTCTCGTGGAACGAGCGCATCCGCACGCCCGATTGGATCAGATCGTGCAACAGCCGAGCCACCTCGGCGTCGTCGGCCTCCAGTTCCACCATGCACTTGTGATCTTCGATGATTACGTCGCGCGTGTGCGGGCAACTCCGCACGATCGACAGCCCCAGGTCCATCCGCTCGACAAACTTGATCTCGACCATGCGGTTGCCGCGGATCCGCCGGTACACCTCGTCGATCGGTCCGTGCATCAGCAACTGCCCGCGTTCGATGATGCCGATCGACGTGCAGCAGTCGGCCAGCTCGGTGAGGATGTGACTGGAGATTAGAATCGTCTTGCCCATTCGCCGCAATTCCTTCAGCAGCGCCTTGACCTCCAACCGGGCGCGCGGATCCAACCCGCTGGAGGGCTCGTCCAGGATCAACACCGGCGGATCGTGTACCAGCGTCTTGGCCAGGCACAACCGCTGCTTCATGCCGCGCGACAAGCCGTTGACGAAATCGTCTCGCTTGTGCATCAAGTCCAGCAGTTCCAGCACGTCGGAGATCACTCGCTTCCGCTTGGCGCGCGGAACCTGGTACGCCACCGCGAAAAAATCGAGAAACTCCCACACCTTCATGCCGTCGTAAACGCCGAACGTGTCGGGCATGTAGCCGACGCTGCGCCGCACGTTGAGCGGATCCTTGGTCACCGAGTAGCCGTTGACCGTGCCCTCGCCGTGCGTGGCCCTCAGCAGAGTCGCCAGAAAGCGAATGGTCGTGCTCTTGCCGGCGCCGTTGGGGCCGATGAAGCCGAACAGCTCGCCCGCCTCGATCTTCAGGTTCAGCGATTCGACGGCGGTAAAGTCGCCGTAGTTTTTGCCGAATTCGGTGATTTCAATCATGTCGCGTTACGCGCCGGAAGGGTCCGCGCCGGGCGGCTCGGACCCATCGGTTTCTGTTCCATCGGGTGCGCCGTTAGGTTCGACCGAAAATCAACTTCCTGATTCTTTAACCCCTCACCCTGCCCTCTCCCACAAGGGGCGAGGGGAGATGCGGAGAAGTTGTTTTTCGGTCGACCCGTTACTCATCATTCGGCCCGTTACTCATCACTCGGCCCGTTACTCATCGGTCGGCGGCGGGATTGCGCGCAGGTTTCGGTCGGCCGCGGCCGGCCCGTCTCCGAATCGAAGGTTCACCAGCACCAGCGTCTTGCGCCGCCCCTGCGGCGCGCTGGGCTCGGCTTCGACGCCGGGCAATCCCTGATCGTACCAGCCCACCAGGCGCACGTCGCCCGGCTCCATCGTCCGCGGCTCCTCGGCCAGATCGATCAGCCGCCGCAGGCTGAGCGCTCCGTCGGGCGGCTTTTGGGCCGTCACTTCCGACGATTCTCGTCCGACGTCGATTTCCTCTCGCGCCGCGTCGAGCGGCCGCCAGACGACGTCCGCTTTGCCGCCCGGCGCCAATTCGCCAATCCAGGCGCCGTCGCAGGTCGACTCCAGATCGTCCGGCGCCGAAACTTCGCCCGGCCCGGTTGCGCGGCGCCGAATCACCGCCACGCCGGACAGCGCTAGCAGCGTGTTGTTTTCCAGCACCGGCGCGGCGCCGTCGTCTTGCCGCCAGTCGACGCTGCCCTTGAGATTGACGATCTGCTCGCTGTGAATCATTTCGGTGGAGTTCGAAGAAACCACGAAGCCCGTCAGTTGCTGGTCGGCGGCGCTGCGCAGCGAAACGGCCGAACGCCCTTGGCCCAGCGGCTGCGCCCGATCCCGCGCAAACGGCTGAGCCAAGGCCGAGGGGTCGGCAAAGTGGATGTCGTACGTTGTCGACAACGAGGTATACAACGCCATGTAGCGCGTCAGGTGCGCGCGGGGATAGCCGCTTTGCACCTCCAGCACTCCCACTTCCGTTTCGGCCCGCGCAAAGCCGATGTCGAGCTGCGCCAGCCACACCACGACCATTCCCCAGCCGATGGCCAGCACCGGCACCGCCAGCCACGCCAGTTCGATGCGCCCCACCAGCCGAAACACCAGCCAGTTGATCGGCACGATGATCAGCAAATACAACCCCACCATCCACAGCACGAAGCTGCGGTTGGGCACCGAAATGCCCGCCGCCTTGCGCAACAACTCGCGGGCCACCGTGGAGATGTCGCTCTCGTCGTTCCAGCCCCCCACGCCGCTGTCGCCCTTCATCTGCTCCAGCCGGTCCTGCGTTTCGAACCCGGTGTACGTTGGCGTGGCAGTGAACGGATCGATGGCCACGTTCGGATCGAGTGCCGGCAGCGGCGTTGCCTTCGTCTCGTCGCGCGGGGGCCGTGCATCGCGCGAATAAATGCGCAGCGCCGAAACGTAGCGCGCGTCGAACGAGTCGGCCACGGGCTGATCGTTTTTGCCGATGAACTCGAACTCGCCGGTCCGCTCGACATAGTGGCGGGGCAAGCGGCGCAGCAGGGCTCCGTTGACGAAGCTGTCGAAGGAGCGCCAATTGAGCAATTCGCGCTCCGACAGCCGAAATGCCGTGGCGACGATCCGTCCGCGCCCCACGCGACGCTCGACCACCAGCTCGCCGGAGCCTGCCAGATACTGGGCCGCCGGGTGTTTGGCGAACTTGATGCCGGCCCAAGGCGCCGTGGGCGCCAGCGTCACTTGCCCGTAGGATCCGCCCTTGAGCGACCAATGTTCGTTCAATTCGGCCAGCGACGCCCGATCGATCTCGGTGGTTTCCTCCGCCAGCGCGGGCAAGTAGGGCTCGAGAAACGTGCCGCGCATCGAGTCCAGCGTGCGCGGGCCGCTGACGATCAACCCGCCTCCCCAGTGCAGCCAGTCGAGCATGGCCTGCTGCTGCTCGGGCGAGAGCACCGACGGCAGCATGTCGTCCCACACGACGTAAGCGATGCTGGTCCAGGCCAACGCGCGCGAGGGCAGCGCCAACGGCGCTTCGGGACGCGGCGTCAACACGCGATAGTAGTGCTGCTCGTCGGCCACCGCCAGCGGCATGGCCAACGGCGGCCGCACGCTGTCGAGCACCTTGAAGTATCGATAGCGGCTGGCGTCGCGCGCCAGCACGCACAGATAATACTGGTAGCTGGGCATGTGGCGGAACTGCTCGGCCATGCCCGTCCAGGCGACGGTCCCGCGGCGGCGATCGCGCAACTGGTTGGCCATCCAGGTCGATCGGCGCGAGTCGGGCGACGACACGCGCGGCGCGAAGAACATCGTCTCCAAGGTCTTGCGCTGCCCCTTGGGCAGTGCGGCCGGGCGCGTCGTCTGCAAATAGTACGGGCTGTTTTCCAGTTCGATGGGTTGCAGCGACGAGTTTTGCGGGGCCGAAGCCAACTCGCCCACGAAGTCCGCCTCGTTGGCGGTGGTGGTCACCAGCACACCCGTCCAGTGTCCCGGCTTGACGAGGCCGCGTAAGGCCAGCAAGTCCTCGTCGTAGATCACGTCGCCTTCGGTCGGGAGCGGATTGGATTCTTTCTCTTTCTCGTCGTCGGTCGACTTGCGCGGCGTATAGGTCCGCTCGTTCGGCTCGGTGACCACTTGCACGGCGTCGAACGGCGGCTTGGGTTTTTCCTTTTCCTTCAGCTTCTTCAGATCTTCGCGTGCCTGCTCAGAGGTCTTGCTGCTGGAGCAACCGGGTGTGCCCGTCATGATCGACAGGGCCAGCAGGCTCACCAGCAGGTGAGCCCACCCCAAGCGCTCGGCGAATCGAAACACTGCAAAGTGCATACCCTGCCCCAAAGAAACCCCTCTTCCCCCCACTTTGAATGTAAGCGGTGGCCGCCGGGAAGGGAAGAGTTGGGGGGTGGGGGGCGTCAGTCTGAAATCAAAAGTCCAGCAAGGCAAGTACCGCCGAAATGACCAAAGCCACCGTGGCCAGCGCTACGAACAGGTATGGAGTGCGCCGGCGCTTTGTACCGCATTCGGCACAGATAGGTTCACCGTAGGCTGTTCGGCCTTGGGGATTCAACGCGCCACAAAAACTGCACATACTATCTTCGCTCATCGTTCCAAGTTAGCCGAGCGTGATTAGTGACCTGCCCTTGCGCGCATTTTGCCAACTCAGCGAGCACCAGTTCCAGGTCAGGCCGTGGCTTGACAGATTCCAATCCACAAGGCCTCCATACTGTCGGAGTCAGGCCACGGCCTGACCACCCCTTTCAACATGCATGGGGGTGGTCGTTGAGTCTATTATAAACCTCGTTGGCTTTGAGAGGACGGTTGATGTGCCAAGGAGGTTGCGATGGCTCTTCCCCGCGCGTTTGATGCGTTTGTGCAGGGAGCTCCCTGT
>JBGSYQ010000221.1:0-21015 GCA_041750795.1 Pirellulales bacterium
GTCGGTTGCCGGCGGCTCGGCGTTGGGCTCGCCGTTGGGCTCGGCAGGCGGTTCGTTCGCCTCGGCCGCGGGCTCCTGCGCTTCGCTTGGCGCCGGTCCATCCTCCTCGGCCTGCGTCGCCGTGCTGACCAATCGCAGCACTCGACGCGCTCGGCTCGAGCTCTGATTTTCTTCGGGCGATCCCTCCCCAGCCGGTTGGTCTGCCGGTTTGTCTGCGGCAGGCTGTTCAGCGGCAGGTGCTTCAGCGGCCCCCTCTTCGGGCGCTTCGGATTCGGGCTGCGGCGAGTCATCCGCGGCGGGCTCGTCGGCCGGCTTTGGCTCCTCGGCCTTCGGCTCCGCTTCCGTCGGCGGATCGTCCGCTTTGGGTTCGCTTGGCGGATCGGTTGCCGCATCCGCGGGCTTCTCGTCGGCCGGTTCCTCCGGCAACTCGAGCGCCAAAAACTGCGCCTTGTTCCGCTCGTAATAGTCGCTGATTTCTTCGTCCGTGATTTTGGCTTTCATTTCTTCGGTCAGCTTGCCGAAGTCGGCCTTGAAGTATTCGAAAGCGGCCCGCGGCGGTTCCTTGAAGCCCGGCTCGGGCGATGCCGCGTTGGGAAAGCGATTCTTATGCTTGTCGAAGAACTTCGTCAGCACTTCGTCGCTGGGGTTCTCCACCTGGCTGGTGAAGTCGACGACGGCCAGCGGCGCCACCTCGGCCTTGGCCTGGCGATTGAGCCGCGAGAAGAACTGGAATTTTTGCGCCGGCGGAAAGTCGACCGTGCTGACTTGGAACATCAACGACAGGTTCGATGCCAGCATTTCAGTGCGAATCGCTTCGAACAGCCGCGCCGGCGTGACGCGCTGGCCCGCGTGCAGGCTGTTGATGATCGACAGCAATTGGTTGCTGGTCAACGCATTGAAGGTCAGCTCGGCCAGCATGTCGTTGATGGTTTGATCGCTGACGACCATTCCCATCTCGCGCGCCCGGTTGGCCAGGATCATCGTCTCCAGCGCGGCGGCTTCGGGGCCTCTGGCGTTTCGCTCGGTCAGACGCTGTCGCCACGTCAGATACCAATTCTCGATCATCTGTTGGCGCATGCGCGGATCGAACTGTCCGCTTTCGATTTGCGCGTCGATCGTGGCCTCGGCGGCCCGCACCAGGAAGGCATCGACCAGTTCGCGCGTTTCGCGAATGGCCATCAAGTCGCTTTCCTTGTAGTTGCCATACTTGGTTTGCACGACCACCGGGTTTTCGGCGGCCTGGCCCTGGCCCAAATACTGCGTGAGCGGGTCGAGAAACACAAAGGCGATCATCGCGGCGACACCCAAAACGGCCACCATGATCTTCTGATTGCGACGAAATACGGAAAAGGGACTCGCCACGCCAAGGGTTCCTTATCGAGCTTCGTAAGGCGAAACGTCCGCGTCGGAGCAAGGGCCACCATGCCCCTCGCGGAATTGACGAAAGTGCCTACGTACAGGCAGCTTGTGAAGAATTGTAGGCCCCAGCCGACGAATTGCAATCCCAATCCACCCGCCGCAACCAAGCGCGCCAGCAGCAACACCCGCAGCCGCTTCGGGCAACGATCTCAATGCCCCAGATGCCATATTCCACGTTGGCAGAAACATCGGCCGCCGCGCACAACTACCAACGGCCTGGATCCTCAATCGGATCGCCCGCGCGTAGCGCGCAATCGCCGGAAAAGATCGCCAACCTATGCCGTGTGCGAAAATCGTGACGGTGTTGCGCAATCCGGTGGATGCATCAATTCCGATGTGGTTCATCAAGCGCCGCGACGGGCGCCAACTTTGTCCGGTGTATTGGCCGACCGTCGAGCAAGGCTCGCGGCGCATGGCCGCCGGTCGGGAAATGGGCATGCGACGATCAAGGCCGCTTCACTACTCACAGCGAGTGCCCGGATATCGAGAACGATGCCCAGCGTAGCAGTTCTTCCAACACCGCGATGAAGAGACGAAGGTACAGGCCGTTCGCCTCGGTGGCGCGTCGGCCGTTGGTTGCTGCGCATGCCTCGTCAGAGCTGTCGCTGCGATCCTGGAACCAACGGCTGCAAACCGCCTCGATGCACCCCGCGTGTCCTCAATCCACTCGACCGCTGCCGCCTGGGCGACTACTCCGCCTATTTCGCCAGCGAAAATTCGAGAGCTTCAAACCCTGCTCTGGTGGAGCTCAATCGACTGGCCACGTGGGCGAAAACCCGAGCGAAACACTGCCAACGCGCGACGCTTATATCGAGCCCGGCGCCGGGCTCGCCGGTGCGTTTTGCGCCATCGGTGTCCGCAAACACGGCTTGACAGTCCGGGTGCCACAGTATTAATGAATTGCCATCTAACGAGCCAGGGGCTAGCTCGTGGGGGGATCCCGCGTGTCGCAACCCCAACCTGCCAGGTAACTTGCGTCTTTTCATGCAGATTAACCCGCCGATCTTTCCACGGAATCCGTAGAAAGGGGTGGGCCGACTGTGTGCCTCGCAACCGTTATAAGACGGCGCGATGCGGAGGAAGCCGGGCCAGTCGCGGCATTGCATTGAACTCAGCACACCGGTCCGCCGAAGTTAACGTTCAGCCATCCTAGTCAACCCAGTTTCACAGCTATTGTGTCTAAATGGCCAAAAAGACCGCCAAACCCAACGGCAAGTCCTTGGTGATTGTCGAATCGCCCGCCAAGGCGCGCACGATCAGCAAGTTCCTGGGCCGCGACTTCACGGTCGAGGCCTCGATCGGCCATGTCCGCGATCTGCCGCAGGGCGCCAAGCAAATCCCCGCCGAGTTCAAAGGCGAAGACTGGGCCTATCTGGGCGTCAACGTCAACAAGGACTTCGACCCGGTCTACATCATTCCGCCGGGCAAGACGGCCCAGGTTCGCAAGCTCAAGGGATTGCTCAAAGACGCCAAAGACCTCTACCTGGCGACCGACGAAGATCGCGAAGGCGAAGCCATTAGTTGGCACCTGCAGGAACTGCTCAAGCCGAAGGTGCCGGTCCATCGCCTAGTGTTCCACGAGATCACCAAGGAGGCCATCACCGAAGCGCTCGAACATCCCCGCGCCGTCAATGAGTCGCTGGTCAAGGCCCAGGAAACGCGGCGCATCGTCGACCGCTTGTTCGGCTACGAAGTGTCGCCCCTGCTGTGGCGGAAGGTGCGCCCCAAGCTCTCTGCCGGACGCGTGCAAAGCGTGGCCGTGCGCCTGATTGTCGAGCGCGAAAAGCAGCGCATGGCTTTTGTCTCGGCCACCTACTGGGATCTGCTCGGCACTTTCAGCAAGGCCGATCAACAGCAGTTCAAGGCCGAGTTGGTTTCGGTCGACGGGCGCCGAATTCCCGCGGGCAAAGATTTCGACGCGGCCACCGGCAAGCTGAAGGATCAGGGCTTTCTGCTCTTGGACGAGGCCGCCGCGAGCCAACTGCTCCAACGCCTGCAAACCGCCGAATTCAGCGTCACGGCGCTCGACGACAAGCCCTATACCTCGAAGCCTTATCCGCCGTTTACCACCAGCACGTTGCAGCAGGAAGCCAACCGCAAGCTGGGCTTCACGGCCCGGCGAACGATGTCGGCCGCGCAAAGCTTGTACGAAACCGGCCACATCACTTACATGCGTACCGACTCGACGACGCTGGCCAAAGTGGCGATCGACGCGGCGCGCGACCTGGTGGAGTCTCAGTACGGCCGCGAGTATCTGCCTGCCGAAGCGCGGATCTATCAAACCAAGGTGAAGAACGCCCAGGAGGCCCACGAAGCGATTCGCCCGGCGGGCCATCCCTTCGCCTTTCCCGAGGAATTGCGCAGCAGCCTGTCGAGCGACGAATTTCGCCTCTACGACCTGATCTGGAAGCGCACCGTGGCCAGCCAGATGGCCGACGCGCGCGGCCGCCGCATCACGATCACGGTGGAAGGTGGCGGCGCCGCTTTCAGCGTAGGCGGCAAGACGATCGACTTCCCGGGCTACTTGCGTGCGTATGTCGAAGGCAGCGACGATCCCCAGGCCGATCTGGCAGAGCGCGACACGGTGTTGCCGCAAGTGAGCGTCGGCGAACCGCTGAAGTGCGCCGAGCTGGAATCCAAGAGCCACACCACGCAGCCCCCCGCGCGCTACAGCGAAGCGTCGCTGACCCGCGCGCTGGAAGAAATGGGCATCGGCCGGCCGAGCACCTACGCCTCGATCATCGAGACGATCCAAGCGCGCGAGTACGTCTTCAAGAAGGGCAACGCGCTGGTTCCCACCTGGGTGGCGTTCGCCGTCTCGCAACTGTTGTCGGAGCATTTGCCCTACCTGGTCGACTACCAGTTCACGGCGCAAATGGAAGACGACCTGGATGCCATCAGCCGTGGCGAGTCGGAGCATACCGATTACCTGCGCGCCTTTTACTTCGGCAACGGCACGCCGGGTTTGAAGCGCCTGTTGGCCGACAAGTCCGAGGCCATCGATGCACGCGACATCGGCCGCATCTTGATCGGCACTCCGGACGGCGGCGAGCCGATCTACGTGCGCGTCGGTCGCTATGGTCCGTTTCTCGAACAGGGCGAACGGCGCGCAAGCCTGCGCGATGAAATGGCGCCCGACGAAGTGAACGTGGCCGCGGCGTTGGAGCTGCTGGCCCAGGCGGCGCAAGGCGATGAGCCCTTGGGGCATTGCGCCGAGACGGGCAAGCCGGTTTTCCTGAAGGTCGGTCGCTTCGGTCCCTACGTGCAACGCGGCACGCCCGAAGACGAAGAAAAACCAAAAAACGCCTCGCTGCTCAAAGGCATGCAGCCCGACGACGTGACGCTGGAAGTGGCGTTGCGGCTGCTGTCCCTGCCGCGCGAGCTCGGCGTGCATCCCGAGAGCGGCAACCCGATCGTGGCGCAGAACGGGCGCTTCGGCCCCTACATCAAGTGCGGCGACGACACGCGCAGCCTGCCTGCCGGCCTGTCGCCCATCGACGTGACGCTCGAGCAGGCGCTGGAGCTATTGGCCCAGCCGAAGGCCGCACGGCGCGGCTTCGGCGCCAAGCGCGAGCCGCTCAAAGTGCTGGACGAATCGCCCGTCACCAAGCAAAAGATCGAGCTGTTCGAAGGGCGCTACGGCCTGTACCTGAGCGACGGCGAGACCAACGCCTCATTGCCCAAGGGCGCCGTGGTCGACGAGCTGACGCACGCGCAAGCGCTGGAGCTGCTGGCCGCGCGGGCGGCCATGGGCCCATCCAAGAAGAAAAAGGCCTCGCGCCGCGGTCCGGCCGCTCGCTCGGCGCCAAAGCGGGCCCAAAAACCCACCGCCCGCTCCGGCGATAGCACAAACGGAAAGTCCGCCGCCAAGCCGTCGGCGGCTGCCAAGAAAAAGGCGCCCGCCAAGCGCGCCGCAACCGCCAAGAAGAGCTAATAGTCTGTTGAAAAATGCCATCGTGGCATTTTTCAACGTCGCCAAGTGCGAAGCAAAGCTTCGCACGGCTCGCAAAATAACGACTTCCGTCGCTATTTTGATATCGCATCCATGCGATGTCGCAGGAGCGTCGAATTTTTCAACGGGCTGCTAACGCGCACTTCTTCCTAATCGTCGTCGCCCTGCGCAATCGCAAACGCGGTGGCGTGGCTGCGACAGTGCGAAATGCTGATCAGGATGTCGCTCACGCCCAGCCGATCGGCGACGTCGCGCGCCCCGCCGTGTAATGAAACCACCGGCTGTCCGCCGGGTATGTTCAGGATTTCCACGTCGCGCCACGAGATGCCGCGCCGCCAGCCCGTGCCCAGCACTTTCAACAGTGCCTCTTTCGCCGCCCAGCGACCGGCGAAATGGGGCGTGGCCAGCTTGCGGCTTTGGCAGTATTGGATTTCGGCCGGCGTATAGACGCGGTTGATGAACAACTCGCCGTGCCGCTCGATCATTTGCGCGATGCGCAAGCATTCGACAATGTCGGTGCCAATGCCCAGGATGCGTGCCATCGGGATGCTCAAGGTTCGGGAGTCGGCGCGGGCGGATAACGCCGCGCGCCCCAGGCAGTCGTCAGCGCGGCCGCTCCGGCGGTACACACTACTTCGATGGTCCACCAGACGGGCTCGCGCTCGGCCTGTCCCATCAGGTGCTCGGCAAAGGCCGGTCGCAATTCGTCCATTTGCGACGCGGCCAGGGCGCCCACCGGCCCCTCTGCCGTCAACTGTTCCTCCAGCACGCGCACGCGCCGCCGGTGTCCAATGTAGTCCTGCCCCACAACGGCCAGCAAGCCCCACACAACGGCCGCCGCCACAGCCACGCGCAGCCCCGGTACCTGCGCCATGCGGCGCACGACAACACCAATGCCGCCGAGGACGCCGCCAACCGCCAGCGGAAACAACACGGCCGGCGCCACGCCCTCCTGCTGCAATTGAAACGCAATCCAAGCCACAGCCGCAGTGCCGGCGGCACACATCAAGAGCCACACCAGATAGCGGTCGAGCCGATTCATGATGCGATGGCGACGTTGTCCGATGCGATGTTGCTAACTCGTGGCCAGGCCGCAGGCTCGCTTGGCGCGGGCGAGCACTTCCGCCGCTTTCTTGCGTGCGCGGTTGGCGCCGTCGGCCAGGATTTCCTGGATGCGCGCCGGATTGGCGGCCAGTTCCTCGCGCCGTGCCCGCGGTTCGGCGAAGTAACGCTCGGCCGCGTCAGCCAGCGCCTTTTTCACGTCGCCATAACCGAAGCCGCCGCGTCGATAGAGCGCCGCCATCGCCTCGCGCTCCTCCTCCGTAGCCACCAGCGTATAAAGCTGAAACAAGTGATCGCCGAGCGGATCCTTGGGATCCTCCATCGGACGCGAGTCGGTGGTAATGCGCATGATCTTCTTGCGCTGCGCCTTGGCGTCCTCGAAAATCTCCAGCGTGTTGTTGTAGCTCTTCGACATCTTTTCGCCGTCGGTGCCGGGCACCTTGGCCGATGCGTCCAGCAGCTTGGCCTTGGGCATGGTAAACACCGGGCCAAAGTGATGGTTGAAGCTGGCGGCCAGATCGCGGCAGACTTCGATGTGTTGCACCTGGTCTTCGCCCACCGGCACCGTGTCCGCGTCGTAGGCCAGAATGTCGGCGGACATCAAAACCGGATAGGTGAACAGGCCCGCATCGGCCGTGAGTCCCTTGGCCTTCTTGTCCTTGTAGGCGTGGCAGCGCTCCAGCAGGCCCATCGGCGTGCCGGTCAACAACAGCCAGCACAACTCGGAGACTTCGGGCACGTCGGACTGTACGAACAGGATGGCCTTGCTCGGATCGAGCCCAAGCGCCAGCAGGTCGACTGCCGCGTCGAAGGTGTATTGCGCCAGCAACTGCGGATCGCGCACGGTGGTCAGCGCGTGCAGGTTGGCGATGAAATAGTACGCCTGGTCTTCCCCCTGCAGGTCGACGTACTGGCGAATGGCGCCGAAGTAGTTTCCCCAGTGCGGTCGGCCGGTCGGTTGGATTCCGCTGAGAACGCGCATCGTGTCTGGCCGTTATGGGATCTAAGCGTGGATCGTACCTACAACGTCGCTGACGCACGTCGCACCAAGCTGCGCAATCGCCGCGGGCAACTCGTCCAGGATCGTCATCGTAGCGGTTGGATTGTAGAAGTTGGCGGTGCCAATTTGCACGGCGCTGGCGCCAGCGACGAGAAACTCCATCACGTCGTCGATCGTGCCGATGCCGCCGATGCCGATCACCGGGATATCGACGGCCTGAGCCACCTGGTAGACGGCGCGCAGGGCGATTGGCTTGATGGCCGGCCCGCTCAGCCCGCCCACGACCGCGCCCAGCAGCGGCTTGCGTCGGCGCCAGTCGACAGCCATGCCCAGGCAGGTGTTGATGGCCGACACCGCGTCGGCGCCACCTTCGGCTGCGGCCTTGGCGATCGCGGCGATGCTGGTCACGTTGGGCGTCAGCTTGGCTACGATGGGCAACCCGCATGCCCGTCGTGCTCCCGATACCACGCGGTGGCACATTTCGGGGTTGGAACCGAAATCGACGCCTCCGGAAACGTTCGGGCAGGAGATGTTGAGCTCCAACGCGGCGATGCCGGCCAGCCCGTCGAGTCGCGCCGCCATCGCTACGAACTCGTCATAGTCGTGCCCCGCGATGCTGACGACGATCGGCACGCCGCGCGCCGCCAGGTAAGGCAGGTGATGTTCGACAAAGGCCTCGATGCCGTCGTTGTCCAGGCCGATCGAGTTGAGCATGCCGGCGGGCGTTTCGATCGTCCGCCAGGGGGCATTGCCCGCGCGCGGCTGCTGCGTGATGGTCTTCGGGACGATGGCGCCCAGCCGGCCCAGGTCGACCAGGTGTTCCATCTCGCGCGCGTAGCCGAAGGTGCCCGAGGCGACCATGATCGGATTGGGCAACTGCAACCGACCCAAGCGGACCGCAAGATCGACGGCGGGTGCGTTCAAGAGATTAACCGATGGGCGAGGATTCGTAGGGAGGCGACGAGCAGCCTCCGTGGCGGCAGACTGTAATGTATCGGCGCCGGCGGGCGGGGGCAACGCACCGCAACCGACGGGCAGCGCGACATGGCCGGCAAACAAAGCGAGCCGCCCGATGCGTCGAGCGGCTCGCGTGAGATGCTTGATCCACCGTCGTGCCGTTAGATGATGCCGCCGTGAGTACGATAGGGCGACAAGTGGCTGGGCTGATCGAGGAACCAGATGCGTTGCCACTCTTCGAGCAACAGGCGCAGGTTTTCCGAGGTGAAGATCAGTTCCTGGGTGCGAGTCGGCCCGTCGCCCGAGTAGATGGGCAGAATGCAGCCCGTACTCGTCGAGAGACAAATACCCAAGATCGCAGCCATCAAAAGCCTGCGCATCACACGACTCCTCCGTGAACGTTTGGCGCTCCGCTATTCGCTCGAACGCTTAGGACGCATTCCTTTCGTCCCTCGCCGTCAGCGGGCCAACAGTGGCGGCGCTCGACGACGACGTCTGATTTCGATTAACAGAAGTTAATGGATCGCGTTAGAAACACGCTTCGAAGCTAGATGGGATCGTGCTTCGATTTGGACCTGAAACTGGTTGCTAGAATACTGTTTCCGTCGAAGTGCGCCGAGGTCAGTCGGGTCTTAGTCCGGGGTGATTCCGGCGCGCCAGCACGCGGCTGCTCGCACCTAAGGGTTATGAGAGCTATAGCCTGTCTGGCCCAGTGTTTCCGTCACGGGGCGGGCGACATCGGGGGGCTTGGTGCCCTCGACATGCCCATCCGCGGCAGCGCGGGCCCTTTCGGCCGCTTGTCGCTCCAGCTCGCGAACCCGCTCCTCCATCTCCTTGCCCGGCTTGAAGGTCACCACGAACTTCTCAGGCACGTAGACTTTATCTCCGGTCCGAGGGTTGCGGGCCTTGCGCGCCGCCCGCTTCTTCACCTCGAAAACACCAAAATTTCGCAACTCGATACGGCGTTCCTCAACCAGCGTCTCGACGATCGCATCGAAGGTCTTCTGAACGATTTCCTTCGTCTTAAGTTGAGTCAGACCGATCTCGTCGGAAATGGTTTTGACGATCTCTTTCTTGGTCACGACCGGATTCTCCTTTGAGAAAAAGGCTCGTGGGCCGAAAAGGGGCCCCTCGACCTCCGCAGTCATGTTCCCAAGTGTAGATGGCATAAGAAGTACAGTCAAGATCATTCATCGCAGCACCAGCGTTCAAGCGGGCCAAAATGGCTCCTGGACACGCTTTTCCCAGCTCGCGTTTCGCTCGACAAGTGATTTGGTTTCAATAACTTACAAGAATCCAATCGCCGCCGAGCGGGTCCGTTTCGTGTAACCGAATACAAGTCAACGACTTGCGTCGATTCATGCGGTTCGCTCGGCGCGCACCAGCGCTGGCTTTGAAGGCCGTGTGGCAGTAATGATCGGCCAGCCAATCGGCAAAGTTTAAGCAATCCGCAAAACCCGACCGCGACAGCAGGACGCCAACCGCGACGCCGAAGAATCGGAGCCGCGCAACGGCGCCACTGCAACGCTCATCTGGCAGCACCGCCAGCAAGTCACAGCTTCACGATCGAGATCTGATGCAGCACTTGCTCGGCCGAATAGTGCTTCCCCTTGCCGCTGCCGGGACAAGCCTCGCACGTCTGCTGCCACGCTTCCTCGCTGGCCACGTTCGATTGCCAGAAGGGCCACGTTTTGCACTGCCGCGGCCGAGCATGGTAAACGGTACACTTGCGGCCGTGACTGTCGAAGAACACGCAATCTCCGTTGCTGTACTCGATCAGGCTCTTGCGAATGCCTACTCGCCGCACGTACTTCGCTTCGAAGGCCTCGACCGACAGCCCCACCTCGCGCGCCAGGTCGGCGATCTCCTCGCGATTGACCCACACAAAGCCCGGCGCGCCTGTGCAGCAGTCGCCGCACTGCGTGCACTGGAAACGCAGACCGTTTTTGAACCAAGGTTCGTCACTCACGGCAAGTACGCACTTTCAGGTGGGATTCGCGGGTGAAACGAGACTTAAATCGACGCTCCGGATTCAGCGATCTCGGCCACGGCCTGCACCGCCACGTCCACGTCGGCCGCCGTGTTGAACGGACCAAGGCTGAACCGTACCGTGCCGCCGCCAGCCTGAGTGCCCAAGGCCTCGTGCATGCGCGGTGCGCAGTGCAAACCCGCGCGCACTTGCACGCGATGGGCGGCGTCCAGGCCGATGGCGATCTCTTGCGGATCATAGCCCTCCAGAACGATGCTGACCAGGGGGACGCGCGCCTCGGCCGTCGCCGGCCCCAGCACGCGCAAGCCGGGAATCTCGGCGAAGCCGGCCAACAGCTTTGCGGCCAGCGCGGCGCCGTGCTGTTCGATTTCGGCAAGTCCGCGTTTCAGCAGATAGCTCACCCCGGCCTCCAGCCCCAGGATGCCCGGCACGTTCAGATTGCCGGATTCGTACTTGCTGGGCAATTCGTCAGGTTGCTCGGGCCGCTCGCTGCGAGTGCCGGTGCCGCCTTGGCGAACGCTGTGCAATTGCTCGGCAATTCCCGGCGCCAGTGCCAAGACTCCGGTTCCCAAGGGACCCAACAAGCCTTTGTGGCCCGAGCTGGCCAGCAGATCGACTTCCAACGATTGCATGTCCACCGGCATGTGCCCCAGCGTTTGCGCGGCATCGCACAACAGCAACGCGCCGGTCGCGTGGGCAATTCGGCCGATGTCGGCAATCGGCTGCACGGCGCCGGTAACGTTGGACGCGTGGCTGACCGCCACCAGCCGCGTCCGCGGGCCGATCGCGGCACGGATGGCGTCCGGATCGATCACGCCCCAACGATCGCACTCGACGTACGTCACTTCGATGCTGCGGCAGCGAGCTTCGTCGGCCAACGGGCGTAGCACCGAGTTGTGCTCGATCACGGTGGTGACAACGTGATCGCCTTCGCGCAGCAGGCCGTGCAGCGCCAGGTTGAGCGAGTCGGTGCCATTGCAGGTAAAGATCACGTTGGCAGCATCGTCCACGCCCACCATGCGCGCCACGGCGCGGCGCGCCGCGCCGATGCCCTGCGAGACTCGGGTCGCTTCGGCATACCCGCTGCGGCCGGCCGGCGCTCCGAGCTCGCGTTGATAGCGATCGACGGCGGCGTACACTTCCTCCGGCTTGGGCCAGCTTGTGGCCGCGTTGTCCAGGTAGACGCGTCGAGCGATGTGGTCGTTGCTCATAGGCAGGCAGCCATTGGCAGCTTCAGCCGCCGATTTGATACATGGCGCGTAGCGGCTTGACGAACTGGTCGCTGTTGATGCCGTGGCCGGCCCGCTTGGCGCCGATGCTGGCCCGCAACAGCTCGGCCAACTCTTCGTCCGTGCCGCCGCTGCGCATCACCGCGCGAGCGTCCCACTCTTCGGTCGAGAACAAGCAATTGCGCACTTGCCCCTCGGCCGTGATCCGCAATCGATTGCAATGGTGGCAGAACGGCTGCGTGACGGGATTGATGAAGCCGATGCGGCCCACGCCATCGGCGAACGCATAGTCGGTGGACGGCTGCGACGGATCGTCGACCGCCACCGGCACCAGGGGGCCGATCTCCGCCTCCAGCATCTCGCGAATGCGAGCACCGGTGAGCACCTGCTGCAAGTCCCACTGCCCGTCGGCATCCAACGGCATGAACTCGATGAAGCGCATCTCCAGGCCGTGCTGCCTGGCGAAGTTGCCCAGCGGCACGATCTCCGGCTCTGACAGATCGCGAATCGCCACGGCGTTCAAGCGAACCTTGCGGAAGCCGGCGCGCTGGGCGGCGAAGATGCCGTGCAACGTCTGCTCCAACCCCTCACGCCGCGAGATTTCGAAAAACGTCTCCGGCGAAAGACAATCCAGGCTGATGTTCACGCGCTGCAAGCCGGCGTCCTTAAGCGTCTGCGCCTGCTCGGCCAACAGGATCCCATTGGTCGTCATCGCCACGTCCCGGATGCCGTCGATGCGTGCGATCTTTTCGACCAATTGGGGCAACCCGTGCCGCACCAACGGCTCTCCGCCCGAGAGCCGCACCTTCTCGACGCCCATGCCGGCCGTCACGCGCACGAACCGCTCGATCTCTTCGAACGTGAGCAACTCGTGCCGCGGCTTGAAGCGCACGTTGTCCGCCGGCATGCAGTAGAAGCAGCGGATGTTGCAGCGATCGGTTACGCTGATCCGCAGGTTTGTGTGGACGCGGCCGAAGGAATCGACCAGTGGCTCGGTGTCGGACATTCGCTCACGACTCGCTGTTGGAGGCCTCGCGCGGGGCGTTCAACCCCGGATGAACCCACTCGCTGTTGCCGTCGGCCCAGTTTTCCTTTTTCCAGATGGGCACGACCTGCTTGAGGGTGTCGATCAACCATTGGCCGGCTTCGAAAGCGGCCCGGCGGTGCGGCGTGCTGACGGCCACGGCCACGCTGGCTTCGCCCAAGGGCACGTGACCGACGCGGTGGACCACCGCGCAACCTTCCAGCGGCCAGCGCCGCCGTGCCTCGGCCACCAGTTCGGTCAGCTTGTCGCGAGCCATCTGGGGATAACACTCGTAATCGAGCGATGCGGTGCGTCGCCCCGCGGTGTGCTCGCGCGTCGTCCCCAGGAACAACACCACCGCTCCGGCATCGTTCGAAGCGACGTGGCGCAACAATGCTTGCGTGTCGATCGGCTGCGTGGTGATGTCGACCATGGTGGAGGAGCTCAAACGCGTGGCACTCGGCAACGTACCATTCTACCCTCCGCTGACCGGAGGGATACAAGCCACTTCCGCGTCGGCGGTCACCACCGTGCCGTCGCCAACGTATTGCGAACCAATGGCGAACAGCACCTGCGGCAGCACTCCGGCCAGCGCCGGAGCCCGGGCCGCCAGGGCGCGGCGCAATTCGGCCACGGTATAGGGCTCTCCCAGGCTGACTTCGATCGTATCGACGCCGGCCAGCTCGCGCGCGACGGCGAACAAGCGTATCTGCACGTTCACGTAACCACCATTTCCTGCACCTGGACACTCAACAACTCGGCAAGCTCGGGCAACAAGCCGTAAGACAGCGCCAACAACTTCACTGGATGAATGGTCGGTTTGCCGGCACCTTGTTCCATCTGAATCTTACAGGCGCTGCACTCGGTGGCGCCCACCTGCAATCGCGGGCTGCGCAAGCTGCCAATAAGCGCGCGTCCGGCGCGCAGGCTGGCGCGATAGTTTTCTCGCTTCAGTCCGAACGTCCCCGCCATGCCCGAGCAACCGTTCTCCGTCCGTTGCACGACCAGGCCGGGCACCAGTCTCAGCAGGTTCTCCCCCGCCGAGAGCGTATTCAATGCCCGCACGTGGCACGGCATGTGATATCCCACGACTGCGTTGACCGGCTTGAGATTCAGTTGCAGCTTGCCAGTTTGGTGCAGCTTCCACAAATAGCTGCACGCTTCGCTGGTGTTTTGCGCCACCAGCCGCGCGTCGTCGTCGTCCACCAGCGCCAGGTATTCGTGCGCCAGCGCCAGCGCGGCCGACGGCTCCGACGCCACGATGTGATAGCCCTGGCGAATCGCTTCGGCCAAGATCGCGATGTTGTGCTCGGCCAGCTTCCGCGCCTGGTTGACCGCTCCCAGCGAGATCATCGGCATGGCCGACGAAAGCTGCCCGGGATGCACGTAGACGGCCACGGCATTGTGTTCCAGCACCGCCACCAGCGCCTCGGCCAGTTGCGGATCGTGATAGTTGGCATAGGTGTCGACGAAGTACAACACCTTGGCGATGTCGCGGCGCGTGGGGCGCGTCAACCGGCGGCGGCTCGCGATCCGCAGAAAGCTGCGCGGCGCAAACCGCGGCAGCTTGCGCCGCCGATCGACCCCCAA
The DNA here is from genome assembly GCA_041750795.1 of Pirellulales bacterium. Lineage (GTDB taxonomy): Bacteria > Planctomycetota > Planctomycetia > Pirellulales > PALSA-1355 > JTS-RE94. The sequence continues at coordinate 14,224 of JBGSYQ010000221.1, forward strand.
CGTTTTTTCCGCCAGCCAGCGCGCCGGCCGATTCGTCAATGCCCAGTTCGCCAGCGGCGCAAACAGGCTGCCCAGGCGACTGAGCCGGTCCACGCGCGACATCATCCAGTCGGTCGTCTTCAGGCCGTTGGTGAGCACATAACTCCCCTTGCCTTCCATCATCAGCTTGGGAATATCGACCGTGGCCGGACATTCGAGCCGGCATTGATGGCAATTCACGCACAGGTCGGCGACTTCCTTGAATTCGTCGCTGGTGAGCGTATTGGCGGGCAAGGCGCCGCTGAGCAGCCCGCGTAGCAGATTGGCCTTGGCCCGCGGCGAGCTCTCCTCGGCCGGAGCGAAGCGAAAGATCGGGCACATCCGCACTTCCGAGCTTTGCGAGCGGCAAGCGCCGCAGCCGTTGCAATCGCGCGCCGCACGTGCCACTTCGTCCGTATCCCAATTGAGCCGCCACACCTGCGGCGGCGCGGCCGGTTCGGCAGGGTCGGTGGCCGTCGCCGCGTCGGGCGCCCCGGCGAAACTCGCGCTGCGGCGCAGATTCTTCGTCAGCAGGTCCGGGTCGTCGCTGACGATCTTACCGGGATTGAAGATGTTGTGCGGGTCGAAGATGTGCTTGACGTCGCGAAAGACGTCGGCCAGCGCGCCATACTGGCGGCGAATGAACGAAGTGCGGCTCAGACCGTCGGCATGCTCGCCACTGATGGTGCCGCCCAGCGCAATCACCTCGTCGTACAGGTCCGAGGCCAGCCGCGCCATCCGATCGACGTCCGATGGATTCGAAAGATCCAGAAACGGCCGCAGGTGCAGTTGACCGTGCCCGGCGTGGGCAAACAGCGACGCGGTGACCTGGTGCTGCTTCAGCACGTTTTGCATGCGCACCAGAAAGTCGGGCAACGCCTTGGGGGGCACGGCCAGGTCTTCGATGCACGGCAGCGGCCGCGTCGAGCCCTTCATGCGGTGCAGCGTGGGCACCACGCGCCGGGCCAGCCGGCCATACAGCTCCATCTCGTCGCGATCCTGCGCCTGCATGGCGTGAAACGCCAGGCGCTTCTTGCGGCGCACCCGGTCGACTACTTGCGCCAGCCGATCGCGCACTTCCAGCGGCGTGTCGCCCTCGTGCTCCACCAACAACGCCGCCTCGGTCTGCAACGGAAGCAACAGGTCATACTGCACCGTGCTCTCGCGCGCCAGGCTCAAGTGCCGGCGATCCATCAGGTCGCAGGCGCTGGGCTCCAGCGGCAACACCTCCAGCACGGCCTTGGCGGCACTTTCCAACCGATCGAATAGCAATAGTGCCACGCCGCGGTGCTTCGGCAGCGGCTGCGTCGAGACCGTGGCTTCGGTAATCAGGGCCAGCGTGCCTTCGGATCCGACCAGCAGCCGGGCCAGGTTGAGATGGCCGTCGTCGAGCGCGCCGGCCAGCCCATAGCCGCAGCGGTTCACCAGGCTTTGCGGTTGGTGGTTCTGGATCGTATCGGCCTCGCGCGCCAATAGCGACGCCAACGAGCCGACAAGCCGTGCCTTGGGCGAGTCGGGCTCCGCGCGATCGTCTGCCACCGGCTCGCGTCCCACTTCGAGCACCTGGCCGTCGGCCGTCACGATCTGCAAGCTCTGCACGTGGCGACGCGCCGAACCGTGGCGCAGCCAGTGGCTGCCGCCCGCGTCGATGGCGATGACGCTGCCCATCGTAGTGACTTCGCTCATGGCCGGGTCGGGGCCGAACTGGCGCCCCATCGGCCGCAGAAACTTGTTGAGTTGCGCGTGGACCAGGCCCGGCTGGATGCGCACCGAGTCGTCGTCGAAGTGCAGCACGCGGCGCATGTAGCGCGAAAAGTCGAGCACCAACCCGCTCCCCAGCGACTCGCCGGCCAGCCCGGTGCCGGCTCCGCGTGCATGAATCGGCAGTTGGTTCTCGGCCGCGTATTCGACCACGGCCACGACGTCCGGCAAGGATCGCGGACGGATGACCGCCAGCGGCCTGATTTCATAGATGCTCGCGTCGCAGGCATAAAGCTGCACGAACACGTCGTCGCACCGCACTTCCCCTTTGATGAGTCCACGCAGGTCGGCTTGGATTCGTTCCCGTTCCGGATCCATGACGATTGGGCACTGCGCGGTTGAGAGGCGTGAAGGTTTGCAAACGCGACTGGGAGTGCCCCCGCAGGGGCTGGCAGATGATTGAGTCCTAGCTAGCCAATGATCGAGGGGCGACCAACGGAAGCCCCGGAAACGCGGTCATATTGGGGTCGCACTACAGCCCATTGTCTGCCTCGGAATCCTTAGACGCCGCCCATCGGCCGCGCGTCAGGCGTCAGCGCGACGGGCCCGCCATGCGGGCCGCTTGTTGCCGATAACGCTCGTGAGTCTCCAGGTTAAAGGCTCCGTGGCGCTCCATGCCGTGGACCGATCGATACGTTGCCCCGCAACGGTAGCACATCAAGGCGTCGGGAACGATCAGGTACAGCAGCACGTCGACCAGCGCCGTGGCAAACAGGATCGCAAACGTCGCCACCGTGTACGTATAGCCCCAGGCGATTGAGCTGCCGACGATCCCCAACGCCACGATTCCCACGCCGATCCGCTGTGGAAAGTCTTTGCGGACAAACAGATCGGTGCTCGGGCACACCAGGCAGCGACGCACTTGATCGCCGTCGAATGCGTCATGCCCGATGGCAATCTCCTGGTCGCAAGCCGAGCAGTGCAGGGACGTGTCGCTCGGGTTGACCTCGCTGCGTGCCGATTGCTGGCAGCGCGGACACGAAAACGTAACGTTCATGGCATGCCGAGTTGCGAGATTCCGGGTCGCCCGGCGCACCGGGGGCCCCAAGGCCAAACCTCCATGATAAATGAAGACGGCGCGAGGGAGAATGACCACCGGCTCGGTTACCAGGCCAACTTGACACTCCGACGGGGGCCTCCTAGCATGCTTACCCGCGTTGCGTTGCGACAATTATCGGCATTCTCGCGGCTTACGGCAGCCCGTATGTGCCAGCAGCGCGGAGAGGCTTTTTTTGTTCGTGCCGGCCGCCTTGCCGGCGGCTCGCCAGTCGTCTCGCCGTGCCGCAGAGCTCGGAAATGCGTAGAATAGGCCGTTCCATTGGTGTGTAACGCCTGAGACCGGGGCAGGGCAGGGGGCTCGCGAAAACGTGCGCCTTGGAATGACTCAATAATAACTTCCGTAAACGCTCGCAGGTGACACTGGTGGCGGCAGCCACCAGTGGCGTCGGGCTCCGTTGCCCGCAAGGCCCGTTGTTGAATTGCACTTGTGGCGTGCGCCACCAATGGCACACGAACAAGCAGCGAAGTTATTTTTGAGTCGTTCCCTGGCCTGTGCGACCGCGATGTTACGTCGGCAGGTGGCCGCCGATCACGGAAGATTCATTCAGGACAGTCTGACCATGCTCGAACTTTCACGCCACGACCCCGACACCCCGGTGGATATCGACAGCGCCAACTTGGGGTTTCTCGAAGATCTGTACGCCAGTTACTTGCGCGATCCGACCAGCGTCTCGGCCGATTGGCGGCGCTACTTCCGCCGGCTGGGTGGCAACGGCAACGGCGCCCAGGTGGCGCCGCAGTCTGGCCCGTCGTTTCGTCCGCGCAGTGTTTTCAATCCGCCCGATCGCGGCGAGTCGTCCACCAGCAGCGTTCGCGAGCTGGAGATGGCCCTGTTGCAGGACCGCCTCGATCAGTTGATTCGAGCCTATCGCGTTCGCGGTCACCTGGTGGCGAACATCGATCCGTTGGGCATGCCGCGGCCGCACCTGCCCGAGTTGGATCCCGAGTACTACGGCTTCACGCCCGACGACATGGAGCGGCCGTTTTCGACCGCCACCATCCGCGGCCCCGACGTGCTCACGCTGCGCGACGTCATCGATCGGATGCGCAATACCTATTGCCGCGCGATCGGCGTGCAGTACATGCACATGGACGACTTGGGCATTCGCCAGTGGCTGCAAGACCGCATGGAAGGCACGGAAAACCGCATCACCATTCCCAAGCAGGAGCAGTTGCGAATCCTCACGCGCTTGACCGACGCCGTGATTTTCGAGGAGTTCATTCAGAAACGGTTCACCGGCGCCAAGAGCTTCTCGCTGGAAGGGGCCGAAAGCCTGATCCCGCTGTTGGACCTGACCATCGAAAAGGCCGGCGACCAGGGAACGCGCGAAGTGATTCTCGGCATGGCCCATCGGGGACGGCTCAACGTGCTGGCCAACATCATGGGCAAGAGCCCGCAGGCCATCTTCCGCGAGTTTGCCGATATCGATCCAAAGCTGCACCTGGGCCGCGGCGACGTGAAGTATCATCTCGGCTATAGCGGCGATTGGATCACCGCCGCGCGGCACAAAGTACACCTGTCGCTGTGCTTCAATCCCAGCCACTTGGAGTTTGTCGGCCCCGTGGCCGTCGGCCGCGTGCGAGCCAAGCAGGACCGCTCGGGCGACGTACGCCGCGAGCACACGATGGCGCTGCTCATTCATGGCGATGCCGCCGTGGCCGGCGAGGGCGTCGTACAAGAAACGTTCAATCTCAGCCAGTTGGCCGGTTATCGCACCGGCGGCACGATGCACGTCGTGGTGAACAACCAGATTGGCTTCATCACGTCGCCCAACGAGGGGCGTTCCAGCACGTACGCCACCGACATTGCGCGGATGCTGCAGATCCCGATCTTCCACGTCAACGGCGAAGATCCCGAGGCCGTGGCGTTCGTGGTGCGGTTGGCCATGGATTTTCGCAAGGAGTTCGAGCGCGACGTGGTCATCGACATGTACTGCTATCGCCGCCGCGGACACAACGAGAGCGACGAGCCCTCGTTCACGCAGCCGGTGCTCTATCGCGCCATCGATCAGCGTCCCAACGTGCGCGACAGCTACCTGGAGCGGCTGCTGGCCCTGGGCGAAATCACGCGCGCCGAGGCCGACCGCATCGCGAAAGAAGAAACCAAACGCCTGGACGAAGAACTGTCGGTGGCCAAGAGCGAAGAGTACGTGGCCAAACGCGAGCGCCTGACCGACGTCTGGAAGGGCTACGTCGGCGGGCGCGATGCCGACGTGCCCGAAGTCTCCACCGGTGTAGACCAGCAGCGGCTGGGCGAGCTTCTGGATGCGCAGACGCGCCTGCCGGCCGATTTCCATCCGCATCCCAAGGCCAAGCGCCTGCTCGAAGCGCGCCGCGAAATGGCCCTCGGCGAGCGCCCGCTCGATTGGTCCGCCGGCGAAGCGCTGGCCATGGCCAGCCTGGCCGTCGAAGGTTTTCGCGTCCGCTTAAGCGGCCAAGACAGCACGCGCGGCACCTTCAGCCAGCGGCACGCCGTGCTGCACGACTTTAGCGACGGTCATCCCTACACGCCCTTGCAGCACGTTTCGCCCGACCAGGCGCCCGTCGAGATCATCAACAGCCCGCTGTCTGAGGCGGGCGTGCTGGGCTTCGAGTATGGCTACAGCCTCGACTACCCGCACGGCCTGGTGATGTGGGAGGCCCAGTTCGGCGACTTTGCCAACGCGGCGCAAGTCATCATCGACCAGTTCATCGCCAGCGCCGAAACCAAGTGGAACCGCTTGAGCGGGCTGGTGATGCTATTGCCGCACGGTTTCGAGGGCAGGGGCCCCGTGCACTCGTCGGCGCGGCTCGAGCGATTCTTGACGCTGGCCTCGGAGTGCAACCTCCAGATCGTAAACCTCACCACGCCGGCGCAATACTTCCACGCGCTGCGCCGCCAGGTGTTGCGACCCTGGCGCAAGCCGCTGGTGATGATGACGCCCAAGAGCATGCTGCGCCACTCGGAAGCCGTGTCGACGCTCGACGATTGCGCCAGCGGGCAGTTCCAGAAGGTGATAGCCGACGCAATGCCCGATCGCCCGAACGTCGAAGGCGTGTTGTTGTGCTCCGGCAAGTTGTACTACGAGTTGAACAAGGAACGCGAAGAGTTGGGGCGCAAGGACGTGGCCATCGTACGGCTCGAGCAGCTTTACCCGCTGCCGTTTTCCCAGTTGAAGACAGCGCTGGCCGCCTATGCCGACGGCACTCCCGTGTACTGGGTGCAGGAAGAGCCCGAAAACATGGGCGCGTGGCGGTTCTTGTTGGCGCGCTTCGGCGGCGAACTATTCGACCGGCTGCCATTCTCGGGCGTGTTTCGCCGCGCCTCGCCCAGTCCGGCGACCGGTTCGGCCAGCGCGCATCGCTTGGAGCAGAAAGAACTGCTGATGCAGGCCTTCGGGTGCATTTGAGTTTTCCACGCGCTTGCGGCCTGCTGAAGAATTCAACGGCTGCTTGGCGGTTGTCGTGGCCGGCCATGTTATGATGCGTCCCACGGGACGCGGCAGACCCGTCGAGCCATCGACGGCGCGCCATTTGCAAGAAAAGCCAGGAATTTCACGAATACTCGCAAGGAAACAGTGCCACTATGGCCGTCGAACTGAAAGTGCCCGCGGTGGGCGAGTCCATTACCGAAGTGCAAATCGGCCAATGGCTCAAGGGCGAGGGCGCCTTTGCCGCCCAGGACGAAAACCTGGTGGAAATTGAGACCGACAAGGCCACCGTGGAAATCTCCGCGCCGGTGGACGGCACGATCACCAAGGTGCTCAAGCAGACCGGCGAAACGGCCGCCATCGGCGAAGTCATCGGCTATATGGAGCCCGGCGAAGGCGCCAAAGAATCCGCCCAGGCGGAAGCTCAGGAGCCGGCCGCGGCCAACGGCGACGACAAAACAACCGCCGCCGCCGTGCAGAAGCAAGCCGCCGAGTCGATCGGCACCTCGGCCAAGGCCCGATCGGCGCGTCCGGCCCCGGCTCC
>JBGSYQ010000222.1:0-3032 GCA_041750795.1 Pirellulales bacterium
GCGGGCATCGGTTGGGCCTCCGGAATCGAGCGCGACAACGGGCGGGACGTTGGACCTCAGAGCCAGGGCGGGCCGCGGCCAGGTTGCGCGTCGCTGCGTTCGTACTCGCGGCGCCAGGGGATCGGTGGCGTGAGTCTCGCCAGGCGGCGTTTGCAAGCGAGAAACCCCCAGTCCTTGCCGGCCAGCTCCTTGATGGCTCGCGGGAATTCCTCGGGCGTCTGTTTGAGGATTTGCTCGATGTCGGCCCGGGTGATCTTCCCTTGGTCCACCAGGTGCACCGCGTCGATCGCGATCCAGCGATAGAGCGTGGGATCCTTCACGCGGCGATACAGCGCACGTGCGCGCCGCAAGAGTCCGGCCGACGCGTCGGCGCCGGGTTGGCTGGCTGCGTTCGTTGCTGCCCCGCCGCTTCCGGCGGCGTGGGGCGGCGGTTGTTGGTTGGTTTGCTTTGGTTGGTTAGAAACCCAAGTAGGGTTTCTAACCAAGGGTTGTTCTTGCGCACTTTGATGGGGCAAACTCTCCTCAGGCGCGGGAGAGTTTGCCACATTACGGCCGGCAGGCTCGACGCTGAATTCGACGTCCTGGAAGCCGGCCGCTGTGGCGGCTTCGGCTACGTCTTGGCGGAGCGTCCGCCGTGCGTGGGCCAGCTCGAACTCCGTTGGGAGAAAACAGGTTAGCGATGGGCCGTTGGCTTCCCAGCGCGTCTGCCCAAGCCACTGCTCAAAGCGCTCTTCACCGATTCGCTGCGCTATCATGTCGCGCAATTTGGGCGGCAGGCCTTGCGGGGTCGCCGCGGGTCGATGATGTGGCAAACTCTCCGCAGTTGGGGGAGAGTTTGCCACATTAGGTCGCGCGGGATGAGGCAAACTCTCCTCAGGCGCGGGAGAGTTTGCCCCATCGCGCGCGTCGTCAGAAAATCCGAGCTCGGTCTGCGGGTCCGGCCGGATGACGTGCAAGTGCGTGAGCGATTCGTGGTCGAGGAGTCGTATCAGGCTGCCGCCGTGCGGTCCGCTGGCGCTGTCAACGAGCTCGGCGAGACCCTCTCGCTTGAGTGTCTCAAAGGCGTTGCTGGCGGACTTACGGTCCTTTCGACCGAGCCACTCGGTCAACTGCCGCTTCGTGCATGGCGTCGCAATCGGGAGTTTCCCAGCGCCGGCGCGCGTGTAGAGCCAGCTCCAAGCCATGATCGCCACCCATTCGAGGCTTTTGCCTTTTCGGGTTCGCCATTCTCGGATGGCGCGCGGGACAACCAGGTGATCGTCGCGGTCGGGTTCCGCGTGCGGCGCGTCATGCACCTTGAGCGGCTGGGACTGGGCGGGCGATTGCATCTACGTGGGGACTCCGTTTCCCGGTCAGCGAGCCGCGCCGATCTCGCGCAGGCTGATCGCGTCGCTACATCAGGCCGGCGGCTGTTAGCCGCTTCTTGGCGTCGCGGCGGGAGCGAACGCTGGCGGCCTTGGGGGTTGGCTGGGGGCTCGGCTGGTACTGGCGGCCGGTGTTGGCGGCGACTGCATGGTGAAAGCGGTCGAGCGCTTCGCGGCTGGTGCAACGGCTGCTGCCGACGCAGACGGACTCCAGCACCACGCCCTTAAAGCCGTGGACGCACCAGCGCCACAGCGATGACATGTGAGTCGGTTTGCCGGCGCGTCGGTGAGGCAAGAGCGCCGCCGCTTCGTGCAGGGTGATGAGTTGCTCTTGGGTCGTGTCGATCGCCATTGGTCTCGCCCTGTGGTTTGGTTTGCTGAGCTTTCAGAATGCTCGCAAACTAGCCGTGATCGCGTGAATCAAAAAGTGGCGGGATTTAATTCACGCGATGCGCGCAGGATTGCCCGCAAAACTGCCGGGGAATCTGCTGCAAAAAGATTTGTGAGGGGTCGGCTTGGCGGGCGATTTAATTCACGGCTGCGGCCGGCCGTTCGTCGATACTTGCCCGCGCGCCGACTTTTCGGCGCGTGCTTGGCGCGCGCGTTTAAGCCGTTTCGACGCGGTAGTACGGTGAACGCCCTCGGCTTTGGCGTAGTTCGTGATATCCACATTGCGACGCTCAAACTCATCGAGAAATTTGGCGTCCGCATCGGGCGTCGGTTGTCGGCCGCGCTTGCTCTTTGCGCCGTCGGCGTCGCGCTCGATTAAGTAGGTTTGCCACTCGTCCCAGAGAAGGCATTCGTTTGTTTGCGCGTCGATGAAGATTTTCCAATCAGGCCACTCGGCTGCTGGCGGCAGCGTTGTATCGTCGATGAGCCTCAAGGCGGCGTCTTTCCAAGCGACTATCCGGTCGTCCGGATGTGGTTGCACTGGAATGTCGAGACTCAAGATTCGAAGTGGATTTTCCGCGTCGAATTCAGGCCATTGTTTGCCAACTTCAATGAGCGAATGCAGCAGGCACTTGAAGGTGTCGATGGCAAATTGGTAGCTCACTTCCAGAGCTGAGTACCCAACGCAACCGCCGAATTGCGTCGCTGGGTTTACCGGCCAGTCTTGCCAATTCCAAGTCGTATGCTCCGTGAGGGCAATCGATCCGATCGCGCAGAGCCGGGTTGCTGCGATTGCAAATTCAAAAGTCCGCAAACTAACGCAGTCGGGCGGTAGGGACGATCGTCGGCGCGACATGACGGTCAGCACGGTTGCCCACTTCGTTGCTTCAAAAGTGTGAACGAAGAAGCATCCCTCTTCAGTGCTGGCGTAATCTTGGAGATCCGGTAGGAGACTGCCGGGGCTACGTGACGACGCATCGAGCTCGCTGAGGTACGAGCAGCGAAATGGCGAGGTGTCGATAATCGGATCACGCATGATGCATCTACCTTTCACCAGGCCGGCCAGCCACACGTCGCGGCGTAGATGCGTTCCGCGTCGTGTGGCCAGCCTGTGCGGGGATCAACCGCAAGCCCGGAATCTCAAACTGTAGTCGATCCAAGGGGATGGTTTCAAACGGTTGCCGGCGGCCCGTCGGGCGCGGGCGCCTCGAGCTGGGCTCGCCGGCTGGTCAAGGCGACTTGCACGCGGTCCAGATCCTGGAGGCTGGCGAGCTGGGC
>JBGSYQ010000223.1:0-11858 GCA_041750795.1 Pirellulales bacterium
CGCGCCGAGCGCAGCGCCGCTTGGCTGTCGGGCAGATAGATGCGCGAGGCCGCCTGCCGCAGCCAGCCACGCAGCACTTGCAGGCCATAGACCGCGCCGACCAGAGTGGCCGGCTGCCAGGTCCAACTCGCGGCCGTTGCCAATCCGACCACTGCGGCAACGGCGCTTCCCCAGAACACCGCCTGGCTGAAGCAATGTCCCGCGCTAACGGTGGCCCACAGATATGGCGAGTAGAAGCGACCGATGATGAATTGGCGGCGCACCCAGGTCAGCATGGTGCGCATGTCGATGTCAATCGGCGACGGCAGAATGCACGCGCACTCCAGCGACAACGGCTGCTTCATCCTCGCCAGCACATTGGCCGCCACCAGGTCGTCGCTCAGAGTTCCGCGCCAGGCCTCGCGCATGCCCCCGCTCTCGAACGCATCGCGGCGAATCGCCCACGAACCGCCCCACACCTTGTGGTGTACGCTGGGAAACATGATCGGCACGACCGCGGTGTCGATGCTCGCCACGATCAGGTTGGCCAACGTCGGACGCTTGGGCACGAATCGCCGATAACCGGTGGACGCCGCCCTGCGGTGCAACTGCTGTGTGAGCAAACGCAGCCAGTCGCGCGGCGGGCGGATGTCGGCGTCGGCAAACGCCAGAATCCTCACGTGATCGCCCAGGTGCTCGGTGGCCACCAGCAGGTTGTGTACCTTCTGGCCGCTGTCGCTGGCCAAACCGGCCACGACGATGCGCGCCCGGCGATGAGGATGCGCGGCGATCAGTCGCTCGATCGGCGCATACGCCTCGTCGTCGACGCTTTCAACGACGAAGATCAACTCGTAATTCGGATGGTCCTGCTCGAACATCGGCCGGAGATTCGCTTCCAAGTCGTCGTCGCTGCCCTTGCAGGGCACGAACAACGCCACGGGAACGGTGGGCGCCTTGCGGCTGATGCGGCGCCCTCGGCCGCGCGCGAAGCGGCAATGCTCCAGCGTTTGCACCAGGAGCAGCAGGCCGATGCTGACGGCCGCTGCGGCAACGGTCCAATAGGCCGCCTGTAACCACGCCATTCCGCCGACACCTTCCTTGGTTGGCCGACACCAGCGGGCCTGCTGGCCGCGCGCTACTCGACAGCAATGCGCTATCGCCTGGCGACGCAGGCGCACCACACGCCGGTCGCCGAATGCCGCTTTGCGACGACTGACTCGAAAAGCCCGGCGGCATCCAGCCGCGAGCATCGAAAGCGGCACAGACGATACCGTTGTGCCACCATCGCGTCAATGGAAGCTGGGCGATGGGCACGAATTGGGCCAATCCGTCGAAGCCGGCAGCCGCTACTTGGACTCGGCCGGCGCCGCGGCCTCGAATCCCTTCGTGCGCAGCTCTTCGAAGCCGGCTGCTAGCGGCCGCACATCGTAGCCCAACTTGCTGAGGATGTCGCCGGCCGTCTTCGCGCGGGCGCCGCGAGCACAATGGCAGTACACGATCCGGTCCTTGGGCAACTCCTTGAGGAGCTTCTCGCGGGTGGCTGGGTCTTCCGTGGCTTTGTCAAGCACGGAAAGCGGCTGAAGCTGGGCGTCTTTCAAGTGCCCCTTGTTCCACTCGGCCAGCTCGCGAACATCGACCAGCACGGCCTTCTTCTCGGCCAGGTTCTTTTGGACCAACTCCAGCGAGTCGGTGGTGTGGTCGGTGGCGAACAGACTTGTCGAGGAGAAAACGGCAAGCAGCGTCAAGCATGCGGTGCGTCGGTTCACGGCTGGGGACTCCTGGTGGACAGAAAAAGGGTGCCTGCACGTCATTGTAGCGTCGCCCGGAGGCAAGACGAGCGTGGGGGGAGAATATCGGCCGCGGCAGATCGTTACGCGGCGCGGCGACCGGTGCCCACCTGGCTTTCGGCATCGTCCCAACGGCGCAACGCGACGGCGGCCAGCGTGCCGCCAAACGCCACCGACAGCTTCAATGCCGTGCCGACCTGGTTCGGACGACCGACCAGCGGGATGCAGTCCAAATCGCACTCGGGGTCGGGATTCGTCAGGTTGAGCGTGGGGGGGACGAAGCCGTCGCGCATGGCCAAGGTCGTAATGGCCAACTCGACCGTGCCCGCGGCATTGATCAGGTGACCGAGGATCGACTTGTTGGCACTGACGCACAGTCGCTCGGCCGCTCGGCCCATGGCGGTGCGAATGGCGCGGGCCTCGGCCAGATCGTTTTGGCGCGTGCCGGTTCCGTGGGCATTGATATAGCCGATGTCGTGGGGCGCCAGCCCGCCGGCGCGCAACGTCTCGGCGATCAGATGCGCCAGGCAGTCGCTCTCCATGTCGAGGCTGGTGACGTGGTGTGCTGTTGCCGCCAGCTTTCCGCAGACCAGCTCGGCGTAAATCCGCGCGCCGCGCGCCTGGGCGTGGCTGAGGCGTTCCAGCACGAACATCGCGGCGCCTTCGCCCATCACGAAGCCTTGCCGGTCGAGGTCGAAGGGGCGGCAGGCTTGCTGCGGGTCTTCGTGGTGGGCCAACACCCGCATTTGATAAAACCCCGCCGCGAACAGCGAATCGATGGCCTCGGCGCTGCCAGCCAATGCAATGTCGCACTGGCCGTCTTGAATGGCGCGCATCGCGGTGAGGACTTCGATCAGCCCGCTGGCGCAGGCCGTCGAGTGGCCAATGCGCGGACCCAGCAGGCGCAATCGCGACGCGGTGCGCGCGCAGGCGGAATTCGGCAGAAACTGTTCCCACCAGGGTACGTCGTTGGGCGGGTACATGTGGCCCAAGCCCTGCAGCGCCGCGATGCCTCGAGCATCGCCCATGTGGGCGCTAATGGCACAGCCGAAGCGTTCCTCGGGAACCGAGCCCGGCTCGATGCCGGCGTCGGCCAGCGCCTCGTCGGCCACGCGATCGCATAGCGCAAAGACCTTGAGCTCGCCCGGTCGAGCCGAGGCGATGTCCACCGGCGCGCCGATCAGCATGCCGTCGGGAATGCCGGGCAGGCCGTCGAGCCGCCGCATGGCGCACTGTCCCTCGCGCACGGCGCGCCACACGCTCTCGCGATCATCGCCGACCGAGGCGGTCAACCCGATGCCGGTGATGACGACCGGTTCGAACTGCAAGCGGTGACGTGACACGCGGTGTTTCTCAGGCGTCGTGAACGTAGGACGTGATTTTCGAGGCGGGACTGTACTCAATTTGCCCCTGGTGCCCAAGCGCAAAGTCGGCCAACCCCGCACCCGGCAGGCGCAACGTGTTGCGGACGCTGGGCATTGGGCGCCGAAAGCGGCCTCCGACGGCGGGCGAAAAAAAGTGCCGCGGTGCCGGTTGCAAAGCCAAAAACAGTCGCTACACTGCTATCGGCGTGGGAAACCCGCCCATAGATGGCACAAAAACTGGGGCTGAAATGGGAAAACAACCCAACGGAGTGAGCGAAGCCAAACTCCTGCCGAGCCCGCCGGCCCGGACGACTCCATCAAACTCGCCAGCAACGCATGGCCCGAACGCCGGAATTCATCCTGGGCGAGTTTCCTCGCACGCTCGACGAGCGCTATCGACTGTCGCTCCCGCCGGAGTTTGCCGAAATCCTGCTGAAGGCCGGCCCCGAATGCATCCTGGCCAAGGAGCGCCCCGGCTGTCTCAGTCTGTGGAGTGCCGCCACGTGGCGCGACAATCTGGACAACGGAGTGGAGCTGGTCAAACAGAAGATGCGCGCCGGCAAGCTGGCCGGGCGACTCGAGGAAGTGCAGTTGTTCAGCCGGTTGCTCTCCACGCGGCACAAAGCGGTACAGTTGGCCGGCCGCGGCCGACTGTCGATTCCGGAGGGCTTTCGAGAGTTTCTGCAGGTCGAAGCGGCGGGAGAGTCGATCGTGGTCGGCGCGGGTGTCTGCGTCGAGATTTGGAATCCACGCGCGTGGCTGACTCACTTGGAGGAGCGCATGCCTGAATTCCGGCAACTGTTCGAGAAGTTGTCCGGATGACCGAACAAAACGACCATGCCCGGCAGTCAGGGATCCACTGTTAATTACCCATGCCCGTGTCACCCGGTCTGGGAATGCAAGTCGCCAGGGAGCGGGCATCGTTGGCATGGATGCCAAACATAAATCCTACTGCCGGGCGTGGCGTTTTTTCGAAGGTTGCATCGCGCTTTTCGCACGGCGCCCCAGGCACGGCGCCCCTGCCAGGGCGCGCTTGCTCACACCCGTTGCGTTGCGCCGCCGCGCGACTTGTGCCGCTCGACCGCCGCACCCACGAACCCGGCAAACAGCGGATGCGCGGCCGTGGGCTTCGACTTGAACTCCGGGTGGAACTGCACCGAGACGAACCAGGGATGGTTCTCCAACTCCAGGATCTCGACCAGTCCGCCGTCGGGGCTGGTGCCGGCCACCAGCATGCCGTTGGCCGTCAACTGCTGGCGATAGGTGTTGTTGAGCTCGTAGCGATGGCGATGCCGCTCGGAAATGATCAGCCGGTGATAGGCTTCGGCGGAATGTGAACCCGCCGCCAGGTGGCACGGTTGCGCGCCCAGCCGCATGGTGCCCCCCTTGTCCGTGATGGTCTTTTGCTCATCCAACAGGCAGATCACCGGGTGCGGCGTGTCCTTGTTGAACTCCGTGGAGTGCGCGCCCTCCAGCCCCACCACGTTGCGGGCGAACTCGATCGCGGCGCAATGCAGGCCCAGGCAAATGCCAAAGAACGGAATGCCGCGCTCGCGTGCGAAGCGAATGGCCTCCACCTTGCCCTCGATGCCGCGCTCGCCAAAGCCGCCGGGCACCAGCAGTCCGTCGCATCCGGCCAACAATCGCTCGGGCCCTTCCTGCTCGACCAGCTCGCTCTGAATGCGCTGGATGCGGACTTGTGCCCGGTGGGCAATGCCGGCGTGGTCCAGCGCCTCATACACCGATTTGTAGGCGTCGCGATGCTCGGCGTACTTGCCGACCACGGCGATGGAGATTTCGTGCTCCGGATTACGCAAATCGTGCAGCAACTGCCGCCATTTCTCCAGCCGCAGCGTCTCGCCGGTCAGCCCCAGCCCGTCGACGATCAACTCGTCGAGCTGGTTTTCGACCAGGCTCATGGGCACTTCATAAATCGAGAAGTCCTTGTCCTTCTCCTCGATCACGGCCTCGATCGGCACGTTGCAAAACAGCGCGATTTTTTCGCGATCTTCGCGCGACATCGAACGCTCGGTGCGGCAGATCAAGATGTCGGGCTGAATGCCGATTTCGCGCAACTGGCCGACCGAGTGTTGCGTCGGCTTGGTTTTCAACTCGCCCGCCGCCTTGAGATAGGGCACGAGCGTCAGGTGGATGTACATGCAGTTGCGCTTGCCGGCGTCGAGCGAGAACTGGCGAATGGCTTCGAGAAACGGCTGGCTCTCGATGTCGCCCACCGTGCCGCCGATCTCGGTGATCACCACGTCCACGTCGTCGTCGACCAGCTTGCGGATGCAGCTCTTGATCTCGTTGGTGATGTGCGGAATGACCTGCACGGTCTTTCCCAGAAATTCGCCGCGCCGCTCCTTGTTGATCACCGACTGGTAAATCTGTCCGGTGGTGTAGTTCGAATCGCGCGTCAGCGGGCTGTGCGTGAAGCGTTCGTAGTGGCCCAGGTCGAGGTCCGTTTCGCTGCCGTCGTCCAGCACGTAGACTTCGCCGTGCTGATAGGGGCTCATCGTGCCGGGGTCGACGTTGATGTACGGATCGAGCTTCTGCATCCGCACGCGCAACCCGCGCTGTTCGAGCAGCATGCCGATCGATGCGCTGGTCAGTCCCTTGCCCAACGAGCTCACGACGCCGCCGGTCACGAAAATATGTTTGGTCATGAATTACCGTCCTGGTGGTCAACACGTTCCCCCGTGTGCCAGCGGCAACAACGAGGGCCCAACGGGCGAAACGACACGGAAAACGAGCGGATGGCCGCGAAATCGGCCCAGCAAGGCGGGGCCAGGGGATTCAACCCTGGAACCGTATCATACCGCGGCGTGGTTCGGGTGACGAGGGGGGGGTTGGTAGTGGTTCACTTTGAATCCCGGCCTTGATTGGTCGTTCGCCAGCACTGTAGGCACAGTGACTGCCCGCGCTGATGAGGAGGTATGCCGTCAAGAGCACGATTTGCCCACCAGATGGCCACGTCAGAGTCGAGTGGCGTCACGCGCCCGCAGCGCGCACAGCGAATCTCAGTTATGTGCTTTTGACCGTCGTCGCTCATGGCCCCATTATAGTGTCCACGAGTGGTTTACTTAGGCGGCCAGACGGCCGGTGGCCCAGAAACTCGTTGTCTGAGTCCCGCAGAGACAAGAGAGGAAGCGAGTAGGCGTTGCTCTCCAACCCGGCTTTGTGAGACCACGCATTGCTGCGCAACACCGACAACAAGTTGTCGGTGCCACCCGGGCAACTCGGAAGCCCCGCCAACCCTTCTTGTTGCTTCGCAACCCAGTCTATTACTCACCCCGCCATCCGCTCGACAAACGCCCGGTAATCTTCCGGTGTGTCGATGCCCACGGTCGGATCGTTGACCACGCCCACGGCGATCGCGTGGCCGTTTTCCAGCACGCGCAACTGCTCCAGGTTTTCGAGCTTTTCCAGCGGCGTGCGGGGCAGGGCGGCCAGACGCAACAGAAAGTCGCGGCGGTAGGCGTACAGCCCGATGTGCAAGTAAAACAGCGGCGGTTCGGTCGTCAGCAACTCGTCGCGCCACTCGCGGGCGTGCGGGATCGGGCTGCGGCTGAAATACAGGGCCCGGCCGTTGGCATCGAAGACCACTTTGACCGCCGCCGGATCGTGCAGCCGCTCTTTGTCCCGGATGGGCGTGGCCAGCGTCGCCATCACGGCCGCAGGGTCGGCCTCCAACAGCTCGATGACGCGATCGATCGACGTCCCAGGCAGCTCCGGCTCGTCCCCCTGCACGTTGACCAGGATGTCGGCATCGGGCAATTGCCGGGCCACTTCGGCCACCCGATCGGTCCCGCTGGCACAATCGGGACTCGTCATGTGGACTTCGCCGCCAAAGGCGCGCACGGCACTGGCAATCTCCTGGTGATCGGCCGCCACACACACCGACAGCGGACGCCGGGCGCCCAGGGCAGCCTCGTACGTGTGCTGCAACAGCGGTTTGCCCGTGTCAGACAACAGCAGCTTCCGCGGCAGCCGCGTGCTGGCCAGCCGGGCCGGAATCACGACATAGCTGGTCGAGCGAACTCGCAGCCGGGGGGCGATTTGCGACATGAGGCCGTGCCTTTCTGGGACGCCGGAAATGGGGCGGGTACGGCCAAACTTGTAGCCGACGGGCGGCACTGGCGAAAAGACCGGTTTCACTCGCAGCCGGCTGCCGGTCATCCAGCCGTCAGGATCCGAACTTGACAACGTTTGAACGTTATCCATCTGGCCGCGGTTCCTGCGCCTACGTATGCTAGGGTTTAAGGACCATTTTCGGCCGGCTGGTGCGAGAAAGCACGGGCCTGACGAAAGCCGGACGCCCAGCAACGCGCGTTTCGGCAGCCGGATGGATTGCCATCGGCTCGACCCCATTCCGACATGCCCCCAGAGCGGCGCCTATGTGTGGAATCATCGGATACATCGGATCCCGAGAAGCCACGGGCTATCTGCTCGAAGGGCTGCGCCGCTTGGAATATCGCGGCTATGACAGCGCCGGCGTGGCG
Organism: Pirellulales bacterium; assembly: GCA_041750795.1. Taxonomy (GTDB): domain Bacteria; phylum Planctomycetota; class Planctomycetia; order Pirellulales; family PALSA-1355; genus JTS-RE94. Next base: position 7,633 of record JBGSYQ010000223.1, read on the forward strand.
ACCGTGAATCATGGCGCCTTGTTGGTGACCAAGCGCGCCGGGCGGCTGGAAAACCTGGCACAGGCCCTGTGCGAAGCGCCCTCGCCGGGACAAATCGGCATCGGCCACACGCGCTGGGCCACGCATGGTCCGGCCACCGATATCAACGCGCACCCGCACTTGGGCGGCGATGGCAGCATCGCGGTCGTCCACAACGGCGTGATCGAGAACTTCCGCGCGATCAAAACACGACTACAGGAACAGGGCTACCTGTTCCATTCGGCCACCGACAGCGAAGTGATTGCCCATCTGATCGCAAGCTGTCTGGACGAGATTTCGGCGCAGGCCGTCGCCGCGCCCAACGACGCCGCCTCGCTGTCGACGGTCGACCCGTTCGCTACCATCGCACCGGAACATCGGCCGCTGGTCGAAGCGGTGCGACGCGCCGTGGCGCAATTACAGGGCACCTACGGGCTGGTGGTCCTGTTCCGCGATCATCCGGATCTCATGATCGCCGCGCGGCTGGGCAGTCCGCTGGTGGTGGGCGTCGGCGAGGGCGAGCACCTGGTGGCCAGCGACGCTTCGCCGTTGGCCGGCCACACCGACCAGATCGTGTACCTGGCCGATCATCAGTTGGCAGTCGTCACGGCCGATACGCTGAGGGTGATCGATCGCGATCAAGGACACATCTCGCACACCGTGCGCACGCTCGAGTTGGTGGCCGACGACGTCACGCTCGACGGCTATCCGCACTATATGCTCAAGGAAATCTTCGAGCAGCCCGAGTCGATTCGCAACGCCATGCGCGGACGCCTGAGCCTGGACGAGGCCACGGCCGTCTTCGGCGGCTTGAACCTCACACCGCAACAGCTTCGCGCCGCCAATCGTTTGCTGCTCACCGCCTGCGGCACCAGTTGGCACTCGGCCATGGTGGGCGAGTACATGATCGAAGAGATGGCGCAGATCCCGGTGGAAGTGGAATACGCCAGCGAGCTGCGCTATCGCAATCCGCCGCTCGACCCGCGAACGCTGCTGTTTGCCATCACGCAAAGCGGCGAGACGGCCGACACGCTGGCCGCCTTGCGCGAAATGAAGCGCAAAGGGCATCCCACGCTGGCCATCTGCAACGTCGTGGGCAGTTCGATCGCGCAGGCGGCCGACGGCGGCATCTATCTGCACGCCGGCCCGGAAATCGGCGTGGCTTCGACCAAGGCCTTCACGTCGCAGTGCGTGGTGCTGGCCATGTTGTCGCTGTACTTCGGGCGGCTGCGCAATCTCAGCTTCGACGCCGGCATTCGCATCATCGAACGCTTGCACGAATTGCCCGACCAGGTCAGTCGGGCGTTGGAAACCAACGACGTGGTCCAGCGGATCGCGGCCAAGTACTGCGAGTGCAACAATTTCCTGTACCTGGGGCGGCAATACAATTTTCCGACCGCGCTCGAAGGGGCTCTGAAGCTCAAGGAAATCAGCTACATCCACGCCGAAGGTTATCCGGCCGCCGAGATGAAGCACGGGCCGATCGCCCTGGTCGATGAGCACACGCCCAGCGTGTTTTTGATTCCGCAGGGCGCGGTGTACGACAAGGTGATGTCGAACCTGGAAGAGATCAAAGCGCGCGGCGGCCCGGTGATCGCCGTGGTGTGCGAGGGAGACACGCGCGTGGCCGACCTGGCCGACGACGTGATCGAGGTGCCCAACGTCGAGGACTTCCTGCAGCCGATCGTGACGATCGTCCCGCTACAGCTCTTGGCCTATCACATCGCCGTGCTCCGCGGCTGCGACGTCGACAAGCCCCGCAACCTGGCCAAGAGCGTCACGGTCGAGTAACGGAGTTGCCGGCGCGGCCACAGCGATTGCTCCTGCCGCATCGTGCGGACCACCGTCCTCGACTCGCCTGGGCGAGATTACCGCCGAGCCGATCCATCGCCGCGATCGTCCGCGCCAGCCGCGCCCGGTGTGCCCCAACGGCCAAAGCGACTATATTTAAGTTCCTACGGGCCCGTAGCTCAGTTGGTTAGAGCAGGGGACTCATAATCCCTTGGTCGCAGGTTCGAGTCCTGCCGGGCCTATTGAAAGTAGTTCGCCAGTCGTAGAACCTGCGAGTTCCTCGCAATTCTCGGCAATCGCTTCCGGGCCTTGCGCGTCCGTGCGCTCCATGCGGCTGCTTGCTGCGCCGTTTTGTGCGCCGTTTTTCGTCGCTTGCTCGAAATGCTCGCTGGTCACTTGCAGGTAGTGCTCACGAGCAACGGCCGTCGAATTCCCAATCCATGCACAGACGATATGGGCAGGAAACTCACCACTTAGCTCTGTCTGCCGGGTGCTGCGCAGATTCTGGAACAGCTTGGGCCACGGGCGCAGCCCTGCCTTGCGGATAATTCGCTCCAATTGCGTGCGCAGGTTCTGGTTGGCGTCCCGGTAGCGCGAGATGACGTATTCGCTCCCGGGCTCCGCAGCATCCCAAACAGCTTCGAGGTCCGCCCGCAACTCCGGGAACAGAGGGATAACCCGACTCTCCTTGCCGGCATGGTGGGCCGTTTTGGGGCTGTGGATCGTGATGCGGTTCTTTTCCCAGTCCACGTCCCCCCAGCGCAATGCCAGATGCTCTGAAGGGCACCGCAAGCCTCCAAATCGAGACAATACAAACAATAGCCGCCATTGGGCATCCGGGCAGGCCTCCCGAACCTTGGTGGCCATGTCGCGGGTGACAAAGTAATCACGGCTCCGGTTGCCTTTGACGCTGACAGCCTTCATGTCGGCGAAAGGGTTTTCGATAATCAGCTTTCGTCGCACTGCTGCCCGGAAGAACTGTCGAGCAATGGCGCAGCGCCGGCGAACGGTATTCTCGGCCAAGCCTTGTCCGGGATTGGCGACATCATCCTTCGGCCGCGCTAAGTATCGCCGCCATTCGTCGGCGTCGCCTGCCGTAATTTCCGCTAGAGGTCTTCCTTCGCCGAAGCGTTCCACCAAGCACCGGCGAACATTGCCGAAGGCGATTGCTGTTCGGAAGCCAACGTCTGTCCGTTCAGCAATGTAGGCGTCAATAAATGCCGCCAGCGTGGATCGAGTGGTTTTGCCACGCTTAGGGACAAGACCCTTTTTGGCGAGTTTGTCGTAAAGCTTCGCATCGAGGGAGCCTACCCATCGAGCGGTTTCATCATCGACTGTGGTTCGCGACAAGTTGGCCGCATTGAGGGCTTCAATCTTCGTTTTGATCGTTTCGGCCGCCTTCTTGGGGACGCTGCCGATATGGATAGTCTTGCGGCCATCGGGTCCGATGAACTGGATGCGTCGCCGTCCGGTCGCTTTGCTGGTCGAAATGCTTGCCATCTATTTCCTCTCCTTCCGCTTCGTCGATCCGACCACTCGCAATCCCAGATAATCACACAGCCGATCAAGGCTATCGAGCGACAATCCGGCTGCTCCGTGTACGAATCGAGATAGGTTTCCTTCAGAAATCCCGGTCGCCTTGCTTATTTCGTAGCGACTCTGCGGCGCATTTAGGACTGCTGCCCGCAGTTGGTCGCTTAGTTTCTTAGGCTTGGCCATCTTCATAGTCTAGCCGATACTTGTTCATACTACAAGTGCATGATTCGTGTTCGTCGTTTTCTTTCTTTCAATCCATGTCCGCAGGTCGGCCGGATCATACAAGACGGCTCGCCCGGCCAACACTCGCGGAATCTCACCCCGTTGGGCCAAGGTCCAAAGGGTACGTTCCGACAAGGCGAGGGCCTTCGCAGCCTCGGGCGCTCGCATCAACAGCGGTTCAATTGCAGCAACCATTCTTTATTCGCTCCTAGTTGTTCTCCACCCCCGGGGGGCCATTATTTGCACGGCGGTTCAGCCAAGATCACAGCGATCCCCGCGCACGAAATTGCGCGAGTTTTGATATGGGGGGGTCCGCGAAATGCGGCGGACCCATTTCGGCTATGCCGCAATCCTGTGTTCCGAACTTGACTCGGCAACCGGCGGTGACGGTGCCACAACTCCAACCTCGTCAACAGCCCCACTTATGTCACCGTCACCGGGGTCACTCGCATGCAAAACAAAGACGGTTGCTGGTCGTCCCCCGGTTTGATTGTCTTCCGTCCATAAGCCAAGACCCTGCCACCCCTTTCAACATGCATGGGGGTGGTCGTTGAGTCTATTATAAACCTCGTTGGCTTTGAGAGGACGGTTGATGTGCCAAGGAGGTTGCGATGGCTCTTCCCCGCGCGTTTGATGCGTTTGTGCAGGGAGCTCCCTGT
>JBGSYQ010000224.1:0-2395 GCA_041750795.1 Pirellulales bacterium
CCGTCGTCGCGGCCGGTTCCGCCGGGCAACGTCAATTCGCGGTCGTCGAGACGCCGGCAATGGGATTTGCCTGGGTCGAGTCCTCGGGCAGCGCCGCAGCATCGCGCGCCAAGCCGATCGCCGCCGGCAACAAGCTGACCAACGAGTTTTTCGAGCTGTCCATCAGCAACGCGACGGGGGGTATTCAGTCGCTCTTCGATTTCGCGCACCGCGGCAATCAGCTCTCGCAACAGATCGCCTATCGGCTGCCTGACCCGGCGGGCGAGCCGGGTATGGATTGGCAGAAGTCCGACGAAGGACACTACACATCGATGCGCGCCGACCACGTCGAGATCACGGCCTCGTGCGCCGCGTTCGGAGAGGTCGTCAGTCGCGGCGTGCTGGTCGACGGCGATGGCAGCACGCTGGCCCGGTTTCGGCAAACCACGCAGGTCTGGGCCGGCAGCCGTGTCATCGGCGTTGAAATCGCGTTGGACGACGTAGAAGAGCCGAAAGCAGACCCGTGGAACTCCTATTGCGCGCTGCGGCTCGCCTGGTCGGATGCGACGGCCGACTTGTGGCGCGGCGTGGGACTGGTGCGCACGCGGACGGACGCCTCGCGCCTGGAAGCGCCCGAGTTCGTAGACATTGAAAGCCCCGGCGGCCATATCACGTTGCTGACCGGTGGGTTGCCCTACCATCGTCGCATCGCGACGCGGATGCTCGATAGCTTGTTGGTGGTGCGCGGCGAACGAGAGCGGCGCTTTCGCGTGGGCATCGGCGTGAGCTTGCCTCAACCGGCCGCCGCGGCCATGGAACTACTCACGCCGCACGCCGTGTACCCGGACCAGGGACCGCCGGGCACGACGGCCACCGGCTGGTTCTTCCATGTGGACGCCAAAAACGTCGTGGCGACCCATTGGGAACCGCTGGTCGATGCCGCTGCGACCGCGTCCGATTCGGCGGCAGCGCCTGGCGCCGTGATCGGCTTTCGCGTGCGGTTGTTGGAGACGGCCGGTCGTTCTGGGCGGGCGACGTTGCATACGTTTCGACCGGTGGCCAAGGCACGTCAGGTCGACTTTCTGGGCCAAACGCTGCTGCAAGCTCCGGTCGAGGGGGATCGGATCACGCTCGATTTCGCCTCGCACGAGTGGATCGAGGTCGAAGCCACATGGGCCGGATAGTCGCCCATTGCTTCGCCCGCGCCGTGCGCATTGGCGCTCGGCTGGTCGCGCGGACTGTCAGAAAATAGAATCCGGGCTGACTCTTGCCCCCGTTTCGTTCTCATCCCAATTACGTCACGCTGTTGCCGCCATGATTGTCACGATCGACGGTCCCGCCGGAGCCGGCAAGAGCACGATCGCCCAAGCGCTGGCCCATCGGCTCGGCTTCCGCTTCCTGGACACCGGCGCCATGTATCGCGCGGTGGCGCTGGCCGCCATGGAAAGCGGGCTCGACTGGGATCAGCCCGAGGCCCTGGTGGCGCTGGCGGCGACGCTCGACCTGCGAATCGACGCAAGCGGCGTGCGCATCAACGGCCGCGACGTAACGCAGGAGATTCGCACGCCGGAGGTTACCGCGGTAACGCGCTACGCGGCGAACAATCCGGGCGTGCGCGCGATCCTGGTCGAACAGCAGCGGCGGATGGCCAGCGACGACAACGTTGTCACCGATGGCCGCGACCAGGGCACGGTCGTATTTCCGCACGCCGAGTGCAAGATTTATCTGACGGCCACGCCGGAGGAGCGGGCGCGTCGCCGCGCCAAGGAGTTGGTGGCCAAGGGGCAGGCGGTTTCGTACGAGGACGTGTTGCGCGATCAGAATCGCCGCGACGCCAGCGACGCGGGGCGCGAGGTTGGACCGCTGGTGGCCGCGGCCGACGCCGTCGAAGTGCCGACCGACGGGCTCACGCCCGAGCAGGTGCTCGACCGACTGGCACGACTCGTGCGAGAAAAACTGCCCCGATGACGGCCCCAGTCGATCGATCGCTGTCGAACCGCGCCTGGCAGGCCTGGCTCAAGTTGGTGTGTCGCGTGCTGGCCGCGTCTGTGCTGCGTATTCGCGTCGAGGGGCGCCAGCGCGTGCCGCCGAGCGGTGGCGGGCTGGTGCTCTCAAACCATCAAAGCAATCTCGATCCGGTGTTGATCGGGTTGTCCTGCGAGCGCCGGTTGAACTACGTCGCGCGCACGACGCTGTTCGACTCGCGTCTGTTTCGCTGGCTGGTGGCAGCGCTGGATGCCATTCCGATCGATCGCGAAGGGGGCGGTTTGGCGGGTCTGAAGGAGACGCTCAAGCGCATCAAGCGCGGCGAGATGGTGTTGATTTTCCCCGAAGGGACGCGCACTCGCGACGGCGAGGTCCAGCGGCTGATGCCGGGGTTTTGCGCCATTGCGCGGCGCGCGGCCGTGCCGCTGAT
>JBGSYQ010000225.1:0-4064 GCA_041750795.1 Pirellulales bacterium
CGCCGCCGGCGCGCCGGCGCGGCTGCAAAGCTCGCTGGTCAGCGGGCACAAGGCGGACTTCGGGCTGATGGTTCTCGACGCCGATCCGCTGGTGATCGATGGCGTGCACCAGCGGCTGATGTCCGGCCCCTTGGGCGTCGCTTTGGAACCGACGTATTCGTTCGTTTCGCTCACCGAAGTTTCCGAATACGTCCCCACGGTCGAGCAGTATGGCAAGCGGCTGGTCGAAGAGGGGGAAGACCCCGCCGGCCCGGCCTATGCGGCCAAGCTCAAGGCTTACGAAGGCCGCGAGGTGATGATGCGCACGCAGCGGCTCACGCCCGATCTGCCTCCCTGGCCGAACACCTGCTTCTATCCGATGAACAAGAAGCGCAAGGTGGGCGAAAACTGGTTTTTGCTCGATTTCGAAGCGCGCAGCAAGTTGATGGCCGAGCACGGCCGCACCGGCATGACGTTCGGCGGCAAGGTCACGCAGTTGATCACGGTCTCGGTCGGATTCGACGACTGGGAATGGGGCGTCACCTTGTGGAGCCGCACGCCCGAGTTTCTCAAGGACATCGTCTATCGCATGCGGTTCGACGAGGCCAGCGCACGCTATGCCGAGTTCGGGCCGTTTTACGCCAGCTATATCATGCAGCCGCAAGCGCTGCTGGAGCATTGCCGAGTTTGATTCAGGAGACCTGACCATGGTCGCAACGCCTGCGTGTCGAAGTCGCGTGCTGTTGTTCTTGCTCGGCGTGGTGCTCGTTGCGCCGCGCGCTTGTGCCGAAGATTTGGCGCCGACCTATGAAGACGTGGCCTACGGCCCGCACGAGCGCAACGTGCTGGACCTGTGGCTGGCCGAGACCGGCGAGCCGACGCCGCTGGTGATTTTCATGCACGGCGGCGGATTTCGCCGCGGCGACAAGGAAGGCGTGCGCGGCCGCCCGGCGATTCAGCGATGCCTGGACGCCGGCGTGTCGTTCGCGTCGATCAACTATCGCTTCCTCGAGCACGCGGGCTTGCCCGACATCCTGCGCGACGCGGCGCGCTCGATTTAATTCCTGCGCAGCAATGCCGAGCGTTGGAACCTCGATCCGCGGCGGATCGCCATCTGCGGCAGCTCGGCCGGCGCCGGCACCAGCATGTGGCTGGCGTTTCACGACGATCTGGCCGATCCGGCCAGCGACGATCCAGTGCTGCGCCAGTCGTCGCGCGTGACGGCCGCCGGTTCGCTCGACGGGCAGGTGTCGTACGATCTGCGCGAGTGGGAAAAATACGTCGGCCCCGCCCCGTATGAGCGCACGCCGGCCGAGCGACTGGAGTTTTACGGCTTTCGAAGCGAGGCTGAATCCCAAACGCCGGCGGCCGACCGCATCATGAAAGACTGCGCGATGATCCACCTCATCAGCAGCGACGATCCGCCGGTGGCCATCGCCTGCGCCCGCCCCGACGGCCCCTCCGAAGATCGCGGGCACTACCTGCATCACCCCAAGCATTCCACCGCCCTGGCCGACGCGTGCAAGAAGCAGGGAGTCGAGTGTTTGCTCGTGCTCGACAAGGACACCGCCGACCGCGAGAAGCAGGCGGAAATGGTGGTGGGGTTTTTGATTGAGCAGTTGAAGGGGAAGTAGTAGGAAAGTGCTGGGGCCGCACACAAACGCCGAGGAGCGCACCCGACAGATGTCGAGTGTCCTCCACGGGCCGAAGGCCCACACCATGCCAGCCCAGGGCAACGTCCTGGGGAACGTTGGGCATCAATCCAACCAAGCCCTGTAAGGGCGAAACAAATGCTGACCGGGCGAGCCTCCAATGGCGCAGTCGCTGGCGAAAAACACGATTCACCTGGTCTTCAGCACGAAAAACCGCAGACCCTGGCTGCACGAACCAATCCGGCGGCGGCTGTTTGCATATCTTGCCGGCATCTTCAACCAATGGGAGAGTCCGGCCATTGTGATCGACGGATATGATGACCATGTGCACGCGCTCTTTACGCTGAGCAAGAATCACGCGTTGGCCAAAGTCGTCGAGGAGGTCAAGAAGGGCTCCTCGAAATGGCTGAAGACGATCGAGACGGCGTTGTCCGATTTCTCGTGGCAGAATGGCTACGGGGCGTTCTCCGTGAGCGAATCGAACATCGCCGACGTGCGCACCTACATCGAAAATCAAGCGGAGCACCATCGTCGCATGTCGTTTCAAGATGAGATGCGGGCGTTATTGACGCGCCACGGATTCGTGGTTGACGAGCGCCATCTATGGACGTGATGTTTCGCCTTTACAGGGCTGGGGTTTTCGACGGCCGTGCGTCCCCAGGGCGTTGCCCTGGGCTGATTTGTTTCGGGCCTGCGGCCCGCAAGACATCAAACGGGCTTTAACCATGCGGACGCTGATTGCCTCTCCGGGCCGAAGGCCCACAACATGACTTTGAAAATTGCGCCTCCTTGCCTTCCACGGGCCGAAGGCCCACAACATGCCAGCCCCTATTCCTTCCCCTTCGGCGTCAGCACCAGGCGCACTCTCGTTCCCAAGGGCGGGATCTTTTCGGTGAAGGCTTCGAAGAGCAGGTTGGCGTTGTCCTGGCTGCTTTCGACCGGCAGGTCGAGCATGGCGCTGGGGAAGTTCGACACGCAGATGAAGTCGCCCTGCTCGGCCAGGTAGTATTTCTTGCCGTCGGCCTCGTCGACCCAAAAGCCGCTGCCGGCAAATACCCAGGGCAAGGCCATGGCCTTGCCGGTCTGCACGTTGCGGATCCAATCCTGCGCCTGGTCGCGGTGTACCGTGCCGGCCGCGTCGCGATAGACCAGCTCGATGTCGATTTCGCTGCCGGTGGCCGGCTGGTACTCGGGCTGAAATTGAACGGGCGTGCCCACCTCGGCCCCCACGGCCAGCAAGCCCGCGTGTACGGCATAGGCCTTGGTGTCGACGGCCACGATCGATTCGTGCTCCTTGGTACCCTTGGGGCAGGCGAACATTTCCAGTTGCCCTTCGCGCAGCACGACCGTGCCGTCCATCACCACGCGTTTGTTCTTGGGGTCGATCCAGACGTCGTACTCGGGCATCAGCCGCGTCATGCCCGGCGGATCTTTCGACAAAGGGCGCTTCGCGCCGTTGCTGTCCGCCTCGGCGCCGCTGGTCGCCGCGTCGATCGTTGCTGCCGGCTCCGTTGCTGCCGGTTCTTGCGCAGCCAGTTGAATCGTCGCCAGAGCCAGGGCGGCACAACAGCCCAGGCACATCCGCCACGGATCGAATCGCAGTCCTTGCATGGTGCAAACCCCAACAGGGCGACGAGTGAATGGTTATGATGAGAGCGCTGCTTGGGGCCCCTGACACCGCGCGGCCCTGCTTGTTAAGATACTCGCTTTCCGGAATCGCACGCAATCACGGAGGACCGAATCGGCAAGGTCTGGCTCACGCTTGCGAATGCATGTCGACAGCACGAGAGCCGGCCCTCCGATGGCAGCCATGGCCAGCACTACTCCCGCCCGCAAACGTCCGTCTCGCACTCGCTCGAAGCACACCGTGGGCCCCGGCGGCCCCTGGTCGAAGCTGGCCCCCATGGCGGTCACGCAAGCCTATGACTCGCCCAGCGATGTTCACGGCTGGGAGGCCTGGCAGGAGCATTTGCGCTCGCGAAAGCTGGCGAGCCTGGAACGGATCGCCGCCAGCGATGGCTCGCCGCTGGCCTGGGGACTGCCGGTCGAAGACGCCTTTGAGCCGGCGCTGGCGCTGGTGGATTGGCTCGACGAATTGACTCCGCGGCCGCGCAAGCCAACGGCGCCCTGGGAAAAGGAAGCCGCGCGCTGGCTGTCGGCGGCCGAGGCGGCACCGCTGACGCCCGAGTTGGCGATCGAGTGCCTCGCCTGGTGCTGGGCGTTGCCGGTGCTGGCCGAGCACCTCAGCGAGTCGCTCTGGTGGCGGTTGTTGAACTATCTGGTCACGCTGCCCGAAGAGGCCGAACAACCGGCCGCCGATGCGCCGCGGTTGGCCCGGCAACTGGCGCTGGGAGAATTGCCGCTGGCGCTGGCGTATCAGTTTGGCGAGTTGGCCTGCGTGCAGGCGCTGGCCGAAACGGGTCGCCGCACGCT
>JBGSYQ010000226.1:0-5746 GCA_041750795.1 Pirellulales bacterium
GCCGCCGTGGCCGCCCAACCGCCGCGCAAACGCCCGCGCGTCGAACCGTTGACCCGTTTGAGCGGCCTGGAACCACTGACGCTGCGGCCCGACGCCAACTTCATCATGATCGGCGAGCGCACCAACGTCACCGGTTCGAAGAAGTTCGCGCGGCTGATTCTCAACGAGAAGTACGACGAGGCAATCGCCGTGGCGCGCGAGCAGGTCGAAAGCGGCGCCAACATCATCGACGTGAACATGGACGAGGCCTTGCTCGACGGCGAGGCGGCCATGACCCGGTTTTTGAATCTCGTTTCGGCCGAGCCGGAAATCTCGCGCGTGCCGATCATGGTCGACAGCTCCAAGTGGTCGGTCATCGAGGCGGGGCTCAAGTGCGTGCAGGGCAAGGCGATCGTCAACTCGATCAGCTTGAAGGAGGGCGAAGAAGCCTTTCTGCACGCTGCGCGGCTGGTCCGCCGGTACGGCGCCGCCGCCGTGGTGATGGCCTTTGACGAGCAAGGCCAGGCCGTCGAAACCGAACGCAAGGTCGCCATCGCCGAGCGCGCCTACAAGCTGCTCACCGAGAAAGCGGGCTTTCCGCCCGAAGACATCATCTTCGACCCCAACATCCTCACCGTGGCCACCGGCATCGAGGAACACAACAACTATGCCGTGAACTTTTTCGAGGCCACGCGCGAAATCAAACGACGCTGCCCGGGTGCGAAGGTCTCGGGCGGCGTGAGCAACGTCTCGTTCTCGTTCCGCGGCAACGACGTGGTGCGCGAGGCGATCCACTCGGTGTTCCTCTACCACGCGATTCGCGCGGGTTTGGACATGGGCATCGTCAACGCGGGGCAACTGGCCGTCTATGAGGAGATCGCCCCCGAGCTGCGCGAGCTGGTGGAAGACGTCATTCTCAATCGCCGCGCCGACGCCACCGAACGGTTGATCACCTACGCGGAAACCGTGAAGAACCAGGCCAGTGGAGTCAGCGAATCGGCCGCGCTGGCTTGGCGCAGCGGCACGGTCGAAGAGCGGCTGGCGCACGCGCTGGTCAAAGGCATCGTGGATTTCATCGACGAGGACACGGAAGAAGCACGGCAAAAGTTTCCCCGTTGCCTGGACGTGATCGAAGGCCCGTTGATGAGCGGCATGCAGGTGGTAGGCGACCTGTTCGGCGCGGGCAAGATGTTCTTGCCGCAGGTGGTGAAGAGCGCCCGCGTGATGAAGAAGTCGGTGGCCTATCTGCTGCCGTTCATGGAGGAAGAGAAACGGCTGGCCGGCGCCGCTGCGCAGCAAATGCGCGGCAAGGTGCTGTTGGCCACCGTCAAGGGAGACGTACACGACATCGGCAAGAACATCGTCGGCGTCGTGCTGGGCTGCAACAACTACGAAGTGATCGACCTGGGCGTGATGGTCCCCTGCGAGCGCATTCTGGAGACCGCCGTCAAGGAGCAGGTGAACATGATCGGCCTGTCGGGCCTGATCACGCCCAGTCTCGACGAAATGGTACACGTGGCCAGCGAGATGCAGCGACAAGGCTTCGACCTGCCACTGTTGATCGGCGGCGCCACCACCAGCGCCAAGCACACCGCCGTCAAGATCGCGCCGGCCTATGGGCATGCTACCGTTCACGTGCTCGATGCCTCGCGCAGCGTGGGCGTGGTCGATCGGCTAAACAGCTCTGAGCATCGCACCGAGTTCGAAGCCACCAACCGCCAGTTGCAGGCCGAACTGGTGGCCTCGTACGAGGGGCGCCAGCAGCACATCGAGCTGGCGCCCTATGCCGAAGCCGTGGCGAAGAAGTTTGCCACCGATTGGAGCACCGTGCGCATCGACACGCCGGCGTTCATCGGCACGCGCGTGCTCGATCCGTTCCCGCTGGAAAAGCTGGTCGACTTTATCGACTGGTCGCCGTTCTTCCTCACCTGGGAGCTTAAGGGCAAGTATCCCAAGATTCTCAGCGATCCAAACGTCGGCCCGGAAGCCAAGAAGCTGTTCGACGATGCGCGAAAGCTGCTCGACGAGATCGTTGCCCAAAAGCTGCTGGTGGCGCGCGGCGTGTATGGCTTTTGGCCGGCGGCCTCGGTCGGCGACGACGTCGCGCTGTTTTCCGACGAGTCGCGCAGCGGCGAACTGCTGCGCGTACACACATTGCGCCAACAGTGGCAGCGGAAGGGGCAAAGCGAGTTTCGCGCCCTGGCCGACTACGTCGCCCCCGGCGACAGCGGGCGCCAGGACTACTTGGGCGGCTTCGCGGTCACTGCCGGGCATGGTGTCGACGAACTGGTTGCCAGGTATCACGCCGACCACGACGACTACGGCGCGATCATGGTCAAGGCGCTGGCCGACCGATTGGCCGAGGCCTTTGCCGAGTGCCTGCACGCGCAAGCCCGCCGCGACTGGGGCTTTGGCGCCGACGAGCGGCTGAGCAACGACGAGCTGATCGCCGAGAAGTATCGCGGCATTCGTCCCGCGCCGGGCTACCCCGCGTGCCCCGACCACACGGAGAAGGGCCCGCTGTTCGAGTTGCTCGACGCGCCGCGCGTCGCCGGCATTCAGTTGACGGAAAGCTATGCGATGTACCCGGCCGCTGCGGTGAGCGGCTGGTATTTCGCCCATCCGGAAGCACGCTACTTCGCCGTCGATCGCATCAATCGCGACCAGGTGGAAGACTACGCCCGCCGCAAAGGCATGACGCTGGCGGAAGTGGAACGCTGGCTGGCGCCGAATCTGGGCTATGAGCCGGGTCGGTAAAGGACATCGCACCTGGGAGTACGCAAACGGCGCGGAGGAACAAAAACGAATCCGCAGTTCCCGTGGATTTCTCGCAGACGGTGGAGCATTTGATCCGGTGTGGACTCTGAAAGAACTACTAAAGGAGCTGGCGGCGCACGCATGAGCGAGGTCACGGCGAAACGGCGCTGGTTCCGGTTCTCGCTACGGACGTTGTTTTTGCTGGTCTTGCTGCTAGCGATTCCTCTGGGCTGGCTCACGGTTCAACTCAAGTGGATCAAGGACCGGCATGAAGCACTTCGCGGCCTTGAACAGTCTCCTCGGGCATTCATCCTGGATTGGAGCAGCAGCTTCGTACACGATCGTGATGACGCACTGCCCTGGTCCCTCAGGCTCTTCGGGGAGAACAGCGTGCGGCAAATCCTTTTGCCTGACGGCCAAGAGCCAGAGCTAGAGCAACTGAAGCGGCTATTCCCTGAAGCTGAAGTAGCAGCCGACAAATCGCAGCTTTGGGGATCGCCATCACGGCCAGCAACTCGGTAGCCATCCCATACCCAGGATCCAAAAATCCAGAATGGCTCCCGCAGGCTGCCGCTGTTCAAATCGCCTCCGCCTTCTGCTAGACTGACGCTCATCGCGTTCCCTTCTCGTCGGAGGCTGGTCATGACGCCGTTTGCCGTCCGCTCTCTGCTTTTCGCATTCGTCGTTTGTTCACCGCTTGCCGGCGCATTGCCGGCTGATGATCGCATTGCCGATGATCCATCCACAGGCTTCAACGGCGCCGGCTACAAGCTGCTCACCTCTAAGGCGTTTTTGCCGCCGGATTTCGACCAGCAGACGTTCGACAACCTGTGGACCGTCTGGGAAGAGCCGCTTCGCTCGCAGGCCGAGCAGGCGAATTCACAGCAACGGCGCGAAATGGCGTTCTCGCGCTACGGCCTGACCTGCGCTCCGGGCGACAACTCGGGCAAGCCGCAGCAGTATCTCGTCGACAAGGCTGGCAACTGGACCATGACCTGCCTGGCTTGTCACCAGGGCAAGGTGGCCGGTGTGAGCGTGCCGGGCTTGCCCAACTCGCTGTTTGCCTTGCAGTCGCTCAGCGACGACGTGCGCAGCGTGAAGCTGCGTATGCGCAAGCAACTGACGCGCATGGACCTGGGCTCGGCCATCATTCCGCTGGGCACGACCAACGGCACCACCAACGCCATTGTATTCGGCGTGGCGCTGATGGCCAATCGCACGCCCGACTTGCGCGTGGTGCCCGGCTTTCCGCCGCGGATGGTGCATCACGATCACGACGCGCCCCCCTGGTGGAACTTCAAGAAAAAGCAGCGGCTCTATAGCGACGGCTTCGCCGAGAAAGGGCACCGCCCGCTGATGCAGTTCATGCTGATTCCGGAGAACGGCCCGGAGAAGTTCGCGGAATGGGAAGACGATTTTCGCGAACTGTACGCCTGGCTCGAATCGCTCGAGCCGCCCAAGTATCTCTATGAGATCGACACGCCACTGGCGGCGCGGGGCGAAGCCGTATTCAACGCCCACTGCGCCGACTGTCATGGCACCTATGGCAAGGACTCGCAGTATCCCAACAAGATCGTGTCGATTGACGAAGTGGATACCGATCCTGTGCGGCTCGGCGCGCTCACGACCGGGCATCGTCAAGGCTACGAGGCGAGTTGGTTTGCTCACTTCGGCGAGCACAGGGTGGTGGCCGATCCGGGTGGCTACGTGGCGCCGCCGCTGGACGGCATCTGGGCCTCTGCGCCCTATCTGCACAACGGCTCGGTGCCCACGCTGTGGCACTTGATGCACGCCGCCGAGCGGCCGGCCGTCTGGTCGCGCAGCGAGAACGGCTACGACCGCCAGCGCGTGGGGCTGGAGATCACCGCCCACGACAGCATGCCGCCGACGAATGAGGATGGGCATCTGCGACGCAGCTACTTCGACACCTCGATGTTCGGCAAGAGCGCCCGGGGCCACGAGTTCCCCGAGGCCTTAAGCGAGAGCCAGAAGCGCGAAGTGCTGGAATACTTGAAGACGCTGTGAGCGGCCCATCAACCACGAAAGTCGAACCGCCGAGGACATAGAGCAAGGCAGCCGACGAATCGATCCGTTACGAAGGATAGAGTCCTTGTGATGCCTGCGTTTCCTCTTCGACGATCCTCTGGCTCGGTAACTGCCTCGCCATCGCCGAGCATTACTTCTCGCGGGAGTGTACCACGACGATTAGCCCGGAGTCGGGCTTGCTGACGAACTCGGTGGGGCGCTCTTCGCTGCTCAGGTTGTAGCAGAGCTTGAGCGTGTCGCCGTCGAGCTGATAGATGCCTTTGAGGATGCGGCCGTTGACGTCCAGGTCGATGGACTTGGGCGACTTCGAGGTGTCGAGCGTGACCGAGCCCTCGATGGCTTCGCCGCTCGTGGGCGACAGCGAGTACTTGCCGTTCTTGAACTCGCGGACGGCGTCTTTGAGGCGATCGACCTCGGCGCCGTTGTACTCGAACGACTTGACGATCCACTTGCCCTGCAATTCCTGATCGTCGGTGCTTGCGGCGTGCGCGGCGTTTCCGGCGTGTGCCGCGGCCAGCAACAACACCAGAGCGCCGGTCCGTGATGTGGCGTAAGCCCTGCCTTGCATGATACGACCTCGCGGGGAGAAATCGATCGCGCCGCGTCCCACGCGGCGTGCCATTGGCCGAATATAGCAGGGCCGAAACCGCCGTGCCACAAATCGGCAACGACGGCACATGGGCCCCCGCCGGCGTCCTTGGCTTGTGGGCAAAACTTTGCTTGCACGGCCGGCCGTCGCTACAATCAGCGGACGAGAGTCCGGCACGTGGCCACGCCGTGCCGGCCGAGCGTGCGGAGCAGTGTGCTGGCGCAGGCGGTGTTCACTCAACTCCCCACAGATTCAGGAGGGCAGGCCATGCAGCGCAACGTCGAGAAACCGGGCCGGCGAGAGTTCTTGAAAACCGGCGCACTGGCGGCTGCCAGCAGCGGCCTGTTGGGCACCGGCGCGGCCATCGCCGCCGAG
>JBGSYQ010000227.1:0-20297 GCA_041750795.1 Pirellulales bacterium
GATCCGCGCGGCGAGTTCCTGGCCGCCAGCGGCGCCGAGCCCGTCTATCGGCTGTTCGGCCTGCCCGGCCTCGGCACCAGCGAGCCGCCCCCGCTCAACCAATCCACCGGCGCGGCAATCGGCTACCACATCCGCGCCGGCAAGCACGCGCTGACCGACTTCGATTGGCTCAAGTATCTCGACTTCGCCGACCGGCATTTGCGATAGGCGGGGGAACAGGCTGGAGGCTGGAGGCTGGAGGAAAAAAAGACGCGCTGGCGGTGGATTGGTTGGCGGCAGGTGCGGCATCGCGGGTTGAAGACACGCTAAAGCGTGGACTCCAGCATATTCTTCCTCCAGCCTCCAGCCTATCCCCTCACTCCTCGTCCCGATGCACCAGCCGCGGCGCGAACGCCGGGATGCAGACCGAGACGTACTCCGCGCCTTCGGCTCCCGGCGTGCTGTACTTCACCCACTCGCCGGCCGGCACGATCACGGCCTGGCCGGCGGCGACGTCGAGCTGTTCGTTTTCGAGCTCGAGGTGCAGGCTTCCGCGCAGCACCAGCGTATACTCGTCGAAGTCGGGCTTCTGCCCGGGCTCGATCCAACCGCTGGGACTGACCATCCGCGCAACGCTCACTTCCTGCACGCCAGAGTTGACGCGGCCAATGAACTCTTCGATCGACTTGGGCGGAGTTCCCGCCGCTTGCACGCGCGTGGGCTTCGAGATCAAGGTCGCCATGAAACGCCTCCCGCCAAGTGGATGTGCCAAAGACGCGATCTCCTTTTAGCGGCAATGCCAAGTACCGACAAGTACCTGCTCCCCCGTAGCTGGGTTCGCCAGAATCCAGCCTGTTGCACTGAAAGCTACGGGGCATCAACGATTTGGCCAACCTTGAAACCAAACCTGCACCTGTAACCTCAACCAAACAAGCGCCACCCATGTCCTGAACCAAAAGCGCCTCGTATGTCCTGATTTCACCCCTTCTGCCTCCCGCCTCCCGCCTCCCGCCTCCAGCCTCCAGCCTGTTCCCCCGCCTGCTCCTTGACATCAATACCCAGACAGGCTAGGATAACGGCCATGCGAGTCATCGAAGGTGACATGTTGCGCGGGCATCTGGACACCATGATCCTCTCGTCGCTGGAGAACGACGCGGCGCACGGGCTGGAAATCTTGCGCCGTTTGGAATCGGCTGGCTGCGGGCTGTTGCGGCTCAAGGAGGGTTCGCTCTACCCGGCCCTGTATCGCCTGGAGGCGGCCGGCCTCGTCAAGGCCGCCTGGGAGCCCGAGACTCACGGCCGCCGCGGCGCGCGGAGGCGCATCTATCGCCTGTCTCGCAAAGGCAAGCGGCAGCTCAACGCCGGCCGACAAGCCTGGACCGAATTCGTCAACGTGGTGGGGGCCATAGTCGGAGCGCCCGCGCCGGCGTAACGCCGCTACAGAGAAGCGTCAGGAGAGCGACGATGAACGACGACATTTCTTTCGGACTGAAAGTCATGGTGGAACGTGCCGTGCGCCCAGTCGTTGCCCCGCGGGCGCGCAAGAAAGCCATGCGCGAGGAGCTCTTGGCGCACGTCAACGAAGTCTTCGCCGACGAGCTTGCCAAGTCAGGCGACGACAAGGCCGCGCTAGCGCGCACGCGCGAGCGGTTTGGAGCATCGGACACACTGACCGCCGAGTTGCAGCGGTCCGTGTCCGCCTGGCAGCGGGCCGCGACGCGCGTCGAGCGCTTGGATTGGCTGGACGGCGAGCCGATTTGGATGCTGGCTTGGCGTCATCTGCTGATCAGCGTCCTCAGCTTCGCGGTGGTCTTCTTGGCGATCGTGCCGACGGTTTACTTCCGAGGGCGAGACACGCTGGACTTCGCAATTCGCGTCTCCATTGTGCAAGGATTGCTCGTCGGCCCCTTTTCGTTCGGCATGTTCGTCGTCGCGACGAAACTGAGCGAGGCCCTGTTCGGCACGTCCCAGCAGCGGTCGTGGCGACGCGCGGCCGTGTATCTGCTGGGGTCCGCGCTGTTGTTCCCGTTGTTTGCTTTCTTTATCTACTTCGGCCTGTCAAGCGACTTGGCAGCAAGCCTGGGTCATTTGGCGTTTGCCTGCTGGTTCATACCCGCGTTGCCAGTGCTGTTCATCGTTGTGGCGCGGTTGCTTCACAAAGAACGCTGCTACGAGCGCGAGTGGTCGAGTTTGGACTTAGGTGAATAAGAGCGCACGCTCGAACCAGCGTGCCATCGAAAAGTGGTCGGGAGTCTTTTCTGATCGAAAACGATTGCCGACCCCTTTGTACTACGGCGCCGCTGGCTTCGTAAGCGTCCCCTCCAGCACGATCGTGGCTCGACCGCTGAGTTGCACGCGATCTCCCGCCAGTCGCACGCCCACGATGCCTCCGCGCGCGGAGGCCTGGAAGGCGCGGAGCTCGCTCTTGCCCAAACGCTCGTGCCAGTAGGCGGCCAGCGTGCAATGGGCCGAGCCGGTCACCGGGTCTTCGTCGATGCCCGCTCGCGGCGCGAAGAAGCGCGACACGAAGTCGAACGCCGGATCGGACGACCGGGCCGTCACGATCACGCCGCGGCACTCCACTTCGAGCAAGGCGCGGAAGTCGGGCGTCATGCCTCGCACCACGTCCTCCCCCGCCACTTCCACCAGGTAGTCGAACTTGCTGCGTCCGACGTTCGCGGGCGCCACTCCCAGCGCCGCCAGCAGCCCCTCCGGCGCCGCCGCGGGCTCGGCCGGCGTGACCGGAAAGTCCAGCTCGATCTGGTCGCCGTGCGGCGCCGCGGTCAACGGCCCGCTGTGCGTGTGAAAGACGATCGGTTGCGTCGACATTACTCGGCCCGTGTGATACAAGGCGGCCGCTGAGGCCAGCGTGGCATGCCCGCACAAATCCACTTCCACCGCCGGCGTGAACCAGCGCAGCTCGAAGTCGCCCCCCTTGGGCACGAGATAGGCCGTCTCCGAGTGGTTCATCTCCGCCGCCAGCTTTGCCAGCCAGGCATCCGCCGGCCAGCGCTCCAGAAAACACACGCTCGCCGGATTCCCAGCAAACGCCCGGTCGGTAAAGGCGTCGACGATCAACAGGGGGATCATGGGGCAACTTCCTCGCAATGCGCAATGCGACAAACCGGGTTCTCAGCTCGTTCATCGCGCTGACAGACACGATCACCGCCGTTCAGGTTCACCCAACAGCGTCGCGGGTCACCATCGGGGACGCAAACCCTTTTTCTCACCG
Organism: Pirellulales bacterium; assembly: GCA_041750795.1. GTDB lineage: Bacteria > Planctomycetota > Planctomycetia > Pirellulales > PALSA-1355 > JTS-RE94. The sequence continues at coordinate 3,212 of JBGSYQ010000227.1, forward strand.
CCGTTTCTTGACAGACGCGTGCTGGGCGGTACGATGGGCTGCATGCCTCGCGGTGCTCGGAAAATCATTGGCGGCCATGCCTATCACGTGCTCAATCGGGCCAGCGGCCGTTTGCGGCTGTTTCGCAAGCAGGCCGATTTCGCCGCCTTCGAGCAGATCATCGCCGAAGCCTGCGACCGCGTGCCGCTGCGGATCCTCGGCTACGTGGTGTTGGGCGACCATTGGCACTTCGTCGTCTGGCCCCGTCGCGGGCAGGGCGAGCAGGTGAGCGCCTTCTTTCGTTGGCTGGGCATCACGCACGCCCAACGCTGGCACGCGCAACATGCCACCGCCGGCATGGGCCACGTCTATCAGGGACGTTTCAAATCGTTTCCCGTGGCAACCGATGAGCACCTGCTGGCTGTGCTGCGTTATGTCGAGCGCAGTCCACTGCGGGCCGGGCTGGTCGATCGGGCCGAGCAATGGCATTATGGCAGTCTCTATCGGCGGCTGCATGGCACACAAGAGGAGCAGGCCTTGCTCAGCGAGCCGCCGCTGACGCTGGGCCGCCGCTGGGTCGAGCGCGTGAACCGTCCGCAGAGTGCAGCCGAAGTGACGGCCATCGAAGAGTGCCTGCTGCGCGGCCGGCCTTACGGCAACGCGACCTGGCAGCGCAGAATGGCCGAGCAACTGCACCTGCAACACACCTTCCGCCCCCGCGGCCGCCCAAGAAAAACAGTGGAATAGGTCGACGGAACGCTCGCGCGCGACTGCCCTTGCGCAGCGCCCTGCTTGCTACAACCTGCCCAAGCACGGTTCGCGCCGTGGACTGCTACTTCGACGCGCGGCTGTTTTGCCGTCGGCGCCGGGTGCCTGCCACCGGCGGTATTCGCCCTGCTTGCCACTGCTCCAGAAACCAATTCACGACCAGCAGCAGATCCTGCTCGGTCGGCGGAATCGGCGGCTCGGTCAGGGCGTTCGGGAAGCAGTAGGCAATCGACAATAAAAAGACCTTGGCGTCGTCCTCGACTGACGCGACGCGAAAAATGCGGCGCTGCACGCCTTCGCGTAGGATCCGTACCACGGTGTCGAACATCATCTGGCCTTCCTCGACCAGCCGGTCCGGCTTCAGCCGCAGTACGGCACGGGTCAGTTCCACGGCGTGGCGCGTTGCTGTGCGTGTTTCCTCCGCAGCGCGGAAACGGCCGACGACGTATCGACGCAGCTTTTCCGGCGGCGACGCTTTGCAGGCCAGCACCTCGGCCATCTCGCGCCGATGGCGCTCGACGAACTCGCCCGCACAGGCCACCATCAGGTCGTCCTTGTTCTTGAAGTACAGATACAGCGTGCCCACGGCCACCCCGGCGTCAGCCGCAATCTCCTGCATCGTAGTCTTGGCGATGCCGTAGTAGCGAAAGCGTTGGCCGGCCGCTGCGATGATTCGGTCGGTCTTGTTCATGTTCGCTTATGCACCACCATTTGCACGCCGTGTTTGGGCCGCAGCGTGAAGGTGGCATCCGGCTCGACGCACTGGTTCGGCACCAGCTCAAAGCGAAATCGCTGCACGATGGCCGCCAGCGCCAGCGGCCCTTCGACCATGGCAAACTGGTTGCCAATGCAAATCCGCGGCCCGCCGCCAAAAGGAAAGTAGGCGAATTTGGGCCGGCCCTGGTTGCTTGGCGGCAAAAACCGCGACGGATCGAACGCGTCGGGCCGCTGCCAGAAATCGGGGTGCCGGTGCGCCAGCATTTGCGAAAGGATGATGGTGGCCTTGGCCGGAATCGGATAGCCGCAGATGACATCCGGTTCGACGGTTTCGCGCGGCATGCCCCAGGCCGGCGGATAGAGTCGCATCGATTCTTCGAACACGGCCGTGACCAGCGGCATCCTGGCCAGGTCTTCCATCGCCGGCAGCCGCCCTTGCAGATGCCCGGCCACCTGCTCGAACAGTTCCTGCTGCGCCTCGGGATGCTGGCCCAGCAGGTACCAGGTCCAGGCCAATGCGGCGCCGGTCGTTTCGTGGCCGGCGGTCAGAATAGTGAGCGCCTCGTCCTTCAGTTGTTCGTCGCTCATCCGCTGGCCCGAATCTTCGTCCTGCGCGGCCAGCAGCAGATCGAGCACGTCGTGCCGGGGCGATTCGCCGTGGCGGCGCGCGATCAGTTCGAGCACCACGCGATCCAACAGCGCCTTGCACCGCTTGAACTCGCGATTGCGCCGCGTGGGCAGCCACAGCGGCTGCAACAGCAGCCGCGCATTCATCTTCAGGCTGACGTACTCGAACGCGCTGCGATAGGCGCGGCCGATCGAGTCGGCGTCGCCGCTGATGTCGGTGCTGAACAGCGACACGCTGGCGATGCGCAGCGCCAGCCGCATCATCTCGGGCAGCACGTCCAGCGTGCGGCCATCGGCGGCCTGTTCCCATTCGTCGACGAAGCGGCCGATCGACTCGACCATCGTCGTGCTGAGCCGGGCCACCGAGTTGCGCAGAAAGGCCGGCTGCATCAACCGCCGCTGCCGCCGCCAGAACTCGCCTTCGCTGGTCAATATTCCCTTGCCGGCCAGCGGGCGCACCGACACGTTGAACGAGTCGGGCTTGCGATAGTTCTTCAAGTTGCCGTGCAGCACGTGTTCGATCGCGTCGGGATGGGCCAGCAGGTACATGTCGATCCCTGGCACCACCCGCATGCGCACGAAGTCGCCGTGCTCGCGCCAGGCGTTTCGATAGAGCTCCAGCGGGCGAAGCTGAATCTCGCGCACGCAGCCGAGCCAGCGCCGCCCGCGTACATAAGGCCAGGACTTGAGAGGCAGCGGCGGCGGGACCGCGACCGCCGAAGGCTTGATTTGCGTTGCCATGGCACCGGCTCCGGAAATGAATATTGAACAATAGAGATCAATATTCATTTTCGTGGGCAGGCTGTCAAGAGGGCGATGCCGAAATCGTGCCGTACGCTCAGGCACCGAAATGGGATCCCGTTTGGAGCAAAGCCGGTCGTCCTGAGGATGGCAGCCAGCGTGTCGATGTTCCATCCTTAGTTTGGTAGCATGAGCACCCCAAGCATCGACGGAGCACTGCATGAGTCACGACGTCACTTCAACACTTCCGGGTGCCGCAGGGCTGATCGGTACACGATCGCTGAAAGGCGTGCCGTGGCAAATCTGGGTGGTGGTGTTGCTGTTGGCCGTCGAGGGCGTGTTGGGCAACTTGCCATTGATCTTGTACGCGCCGATCGCGGCCGTGTGGTTGGGCGCGAAGTGCCTGTTCATCGCCGGATTGCTGCGGCGTTGGAAGTGGGTGTACGTGCTGTTCCTGGTCGTGGCCGCGATCCACGTGATCGTGTTCAGTATGGTTAGCGCGGTCGTAGCGTCGCTGAACCTGGTGCTGCTGATACTGGCGGCTTCCGCGGCGCGCACCTATTTTCCACCGGCCGAATGCGGACCGCAACAATGACTCCCGCCCTCTACCCGCTTACATCGCGCGGCAGTGCAAGAGCGGCTTGTAGACATAGTTGCGGACCAGTCTGCTGAGCATCGGCTCGGTGAGACGGCCGGCGGTTTCGCGGCGCTGCTGCAGGCGGCGAACGTCGGCCGCCAGCTCGCCCTGATAGCCGGCCACCTGGCGCGGATACATCGTCGACGTCACGTAGTCGTAGACCTTCTGGTCCTCCGCGTTGGCCGCACGCATGAGGGCCAGCGCATCGTCGGTCTGCAGATAACTCGTATCGGTTTGCTGCCGGGCGATGTCGCGGGGGCGCCGTTTCTGGCTCAACTGGTTCAAGGGGCGATACTCGGCGCGAAACCTCGGTTCGCGCAGCCACTGCCCCATCAGCAGCAACGATTCGTCGAATCGCTCCGTCAGCCCCACGAATCCGAAGCGCGATTCCAATAGCGCGATCGCCTTGTCGGCGCAGGCCTCGCCGGCGATCATCCGCGCTTGCCAGTTTTGCACCCAGGCAGAGCCGGTCCAGCGCTCGAAATCCTCGCGCGTGTAGCGGCCGCTGCGATTGAGAAAATGCGAGCGAAACCGCGCCACCGGATCGCGCAGCACCGTGAAGAACCGGATCTCGGGACACTCCGCCGGCAGGTCCGCAAACGGCTTCACGTTGTGCCCGGCAATGCCGCGCAGATTGCGATACAACCGGCGCACGCGGCGCAGATCGGACGCTTCCACCACGCCGCGGTGGTCGCGCCCGTCCGCGCGGCGCTTGGCAATGGGCAGGCGAATGTCGCAGTGCCGAGTGCCAAGTGAACGCCGCAAGATCGCGTTGAGCGTAGTGCCTGCCGTCTTGTCGATATGGACGAACGCGTACATCGCGAGTGGTCTCCCGGGGCCTGGTCGTCGCGCATCGCAGGATATGCTGGTTGTATCGGTCGCTCGGCAAATGCCCGCCAGCGACGGGCGGCGCGGGCCGTACGGCTTGCCAGACACCCGCCGCTTGCCGGCGGCCACCGGTCAAACCTTGCCGGTTGCGTCGACCTTGTCGGGGGCGACTGCCTGGGATAGCTTGGAATTGTCGCTGCATCGTAAGGACACGCCGGCCATGCCAATTCGACTTTGGTTCCGCTTTCGCCTGCGAACGTTGTTCGTCGTGCTGACGGTATTCGGCGTATGGCTCGGTTGGCAGGTGACGACGGTCCGCGACCGCGCCGCGGTGCGCCGCGAGCTGGTGTCGCACGGGGCGCGCGTGTTCCCCTTCGGCACCTTGATGCTCGGCGGGCCATTTCAGAATTCGGTGCGCCGCGGCGACCCGACGGCCCAGTTGCCTTGGGTGCGGCGTGCCTTGGGGGACGAGATCGTCGCGGACATTCAATTCCCCGGTCAGCCTGCGGCCGACGATTTGGCAAAGATCGACCGCTTCCTTCCCGAGAGCCGCGTGCAGGGGAACGTCGTGTTCTACGACTCAACTCTGGGCGTGCAGCAGCAACCACCCGCAGCCGAAGTGCAGCCGATCTCTGTACCTCCTGCACAACCGCCCTTCGAGTGATTACACTAACGGCCTGCGTCACGCGCCCTGGCCGTCCCGATTCCCTCGACTGCATCCATGTCTGCCGACCCGCACGATCTCGACCGTTGGCGACGCACGTTGTATACGGCCGTGGTTTCCGACGTGTTGGATTCATTGGGCTTGCGGAACCAGGTGATCAACGCTGCGTTCCAGTGCGTCAGCGGGCACGATACGTTGGTGGGCCGCGCCAAGACGACGTTGTGGGAAGACGTCCACGGTGTCGATCCGCGGCCTTACGCGTTGGAACTGAAGGCGGTCGACGAGGTGGAGCACGGCCAGGTGCTGGTGGCCGCCGCGGCCGGCAGCACGCGCAGCGGCATCTGGGGCGAGTTGCTCTCGACCGCCGCGCGGCATCGTGGCTGCGCGGGTGCGCTGATCGACGGCGCCGTGCGGGACGTTAAGAAAATGCACGAGCTGGGGTTTACGGTGTTTGCGCGCGGCGCCAATCCGCGCGACAGTCGCGATCGCCAGCGCGTGTCGGCGGTGGACGTGGCGGTGGAAATCGGCGGCGTGCGCGTTGGTCCGGGCGACGTGGTGTTTGCCGATGCCGATGGAGTGGTCATCGTGCCTCGGGAGGTGGAGTCCGAGGTGCTCGAAAAGGCGTGGGAAAAAGTGACGGCCGAAAACCGGGTGCGCGATGAGATTCGCGCCGGCGCAAAGGCCGCAGACGTCTTTCGAAAGTATGGAGTCCTGTAATGCGCGTCGGCATCATCGGCTTGCAACTCGAATCGAACACGTTTCAAAAAACGCCCACCACCTGGGACCACTTCGAGCAGGGCGCGCTGCTTACCGGACAGGACATCGTTCGCGAATACGGCGAGTCGCACCACGAGATCGGCGGCTTTTTGCGAGGACTGGACGAGGAAGGCATCGAGGCGTTGCCGATCTTCTTCGCCTGGGCGCTTCCCGGCGGCGCGGTCACGGCGCGCACTCTGGAGAAGCTGTTGCAGGCCATGCTCGTCGAACTGAAAAACGCGGGCGAACTGGATGGCATGCTGGTGGCGCCCCACGGCGCCGCCGTTGCCGAAAACCGGCCCGACATGGACGGCGCCTGGCTGCGCGAGCTGCGTTCGCGCGTCGGGCCCAAGATGCCCATCATCGGCACGCTCGACTTGCACGCCAATCTGTCGCACGAGATGGTGCAAGCGGCCGACGCTTTGATCGCCTATCGCACGAACCCGCACCTCGATCAGCGGCAGCGCGGGCAAGAGGCGGCGCGGCTGATGGCCCGGTTGCTGCGGGGCGAAGTGCGGCCGACCCATGCCGTCGCCATGCCCAACCTGGCCATCAACATCGAGCGCCAGAACACCAGCACCTCCCCCTGCCGCGAGTGCTACGAAGCGCTCGACGACATGCTGGCCGATCGGCGCGTGCTGGCCAATAGCCTGCTACTGGGTTTTCCGTATGCCGACGTACCCGAGATGGGCGCCAGCGTCATCATCACCACCAACGACGATCCCGATCTGGCGCGGCAACTGGCCGATGAGTTCGCCGAGTATCTGCGGCTGCGGCGCGCGGACTTCGTGGGAAAGTATCTAGACGTCGACACGGCCATCGACAAGGCACTGGCCGCGCCAGGCCCCGTCTGCCTGCTGGACATGGGGGACAACGTCGGCGGCGGCTCGCCGGGCGACGGCACCATCCTGCTCGAAGCGCTGGTGCGCAAGCAGGTCGCCAAGAGCTTCGTCTCGCTGTACGATCCGGCCAGCGTGCAAAAGGCCGTACAAACCGGCGTCGGACGTAGCGTCACGCTCGAAATGGGCGGCAAGGTCGATTCGCTGCACGGCCGGCCGCTGACGTCCAAGGTACACGTACGCGGACTGTACGACGGCCATTTCAGCGAAAGTCAGCCGCGCCACGGTGGTCGCGTCCACTACGACATGGGGCCGACCGTCGTTGCCGAGCTCGACAGCGGCCAGACCGTCATGCTCACCTCGCGGCGCGTGGCGCCCTTCAGCCTGCAACAGCTCACCAGTTGCGGGGTCGATCCCCCGCAGTACCAGGTGGTCGTGGCCAAGGGAGTGCATGCGCCGGTGGCGGCGTATGCCCCGGTGTGTCCCACGCTGCTGCGCGTCAACACGCCCGGCGTCACGACGGCCGACATGACGTCGCTGGAATTCAAGCACCGGCGCAAGCCGCTGTTTCCCTTCGAGAGTTAACCGTCTATTGAAGATGCCGTCGTGGCATTTTTCGACCTCGCCAAGTGCGAAGCAAAGCATCGCCAGCCTATCGCGGTTGGTAGCGCACGCCAGGCGTGGACATTCGGATGCGCCGCCGATCTTGCCAAGATCGGCGCGGTGCGGGCGAATAGTCCCTGTTCCGCGGGATGCATCTGGGGGGCTCCGTGCATGTGCCGATGGCAAAAAACCGGGCGAACTCTTGTCATTCCAGGCCGGGCTGTGCCACAATCACGGTTGATGCTTGCCCCCCAATTCTCACTACGCCGACTGCTCGCGTGGGTCTCGTTCAGCGCCCTGGTGTGCCTGATCGGCGCTGCGGCTGCGCGCGGCCAACTGTGGGCCATTGCGGTGCTGGTCGGACTGTTCGGATTGGCCGTAGTGCTGGCGGTACACGGTGTCACGTATGGACTGCTGAAGCTGCTGCTGAATCTGCGTGACCGACGGCCGCGCCGCACCGATGCCGCCGCAAGCGCAGAGTCCGCACCACCCTAGCGTGCCGCCCTGATGGTCGGCACTGCGACTTTCGCGCGCCGGCGAGCGACGTCGGCTCGATGCTGGAGGAACCCAGAGATGACGGCCTCTCAAGCGGCGAATCGAACCGCCACGTTCCGCGCCGCGCGCACTTTGCAAACGTTGGCCGCCACACGCGCTAGCGGCACATGCCGGACTCTGCTGGCGGCCGCGTTCCTGTTCGGCTGTCTCAACCGGGCTGGTGCTGACGAAGGCTTCAACGTCCAGCTCCCCTTGACCGGCGTCAAGGCGACCGCGGGCCTGTTCCTGACGTTCGATTGCACCTGGCCTGACGGGTACGGCTATCTACCGATTCGAGTCACGGTGACAAGCAGCGCGCCGGCGACCGCCCACCGCCGCGTCGCGGTGGAGATCAGCAATCGCAATTTCGGCGAACGCCGCCCGATCGTGGTGACCGGCGAGATCGACTTGCCCGCCGGCGCGACGACGGCGACCAAGGTGATTTCTTTTCCGCGCTCTTCGAACAACGTGTCGTTGTCGCTCGACGTCTACGAGAACGGCCGCTATTTGAAGGAGCTGTCGTTCGGCGCACGCCCCTTCAAAACACGGTTTTCCGGAGGGAACAACGCACCCGCCACGCTGTTTGTCACCGCGGGGCAACTCGACGTCAGCCAGTTCGATTTTCTCACCAACGCCAGCGCGACGTTCGCCTTCTCGCAAACGCCCGCAGCCGCGCCCGGCAAGGCGCCCGCCATCGGCCCGGCGCAGGTCACGTCGTTCGCTGCGCTGCCGCCGGCCGATTTGTTCGAAGATTGGATCAACTACAGCGGGCTTGACGTTATCTTCCTGGCGCGATCGGACTTGGAAGCCCTGGCCAACTCGCGGCCCAAGGTCGTGACGGCACTGGCCGAATGGGCCCGCGCTGGCGGCAACCTCTGCGTCTATGAAATCGGAAAGCAGTGGGAAGGTCTGGCGGCCGTGGAGGAGCGGCTGCAATTGGCGGTCGACGCCGACGACGCCACCAAGCCTCAGCGCGGCTGGCTGCTGCCCGATCCCGCGATGTATACCGGCCCGCTGCAACAACCGGGCGGAGCCATCGTTGTCACCGAAGTGCCCGATGATGCCATCGACTCGGCGGCCACGGGCAGGCGGCGCAATCGGAAAGTTCCCGATGCGTCGTTCGCGTGGCGAGAAACCGGCCTGGGAATGGTGGTCGCCCTGCAGGACGCCAACCCCTTTCCCGGCGACACCGCCAAATGGCGCTGGCTGTTCAACACCATCGGGCCCAACCGCTGGAACTGGGAGTTTCGCCACGGTTTGTCCATGGACAACGGCAACGCGGGGTTCGACGATTTCATCATCGCCGACGTCGGCCTGCCGCCCGTGAAGGCCTATCGCGTGTTGATCACGCTGTTCGTCATCGGCATCGGGCCAGTCAACTATTGGCTGCTGCGCCGCAAGGGACGACTGCACTTGCTGCTGTTCACGGTGCCGGCGGCCGCCATCGTCGTCTCGCTGTCGCTGGTGGCGTACGCCGTCATCGCCGACGGCTTCGACGCCTACTTGCGAGCGCGCAGCTTCACGCTGCTCGACCAGCGGCGTGACGAGGCCGTGACCATGGCGACGCTGAGCTACTATACCGGCATGGCGCCGTCCGACGGTTTGCGATTTTCAGACCGCACGGCAATGTATCCGATCTTTCGCGACGCAAATTACCAGAGCTCCGTCCACGCGGTCCGCGCGCTGACCTGGACGCCCGAGCAGCACCTGGTGCGCGGCTGGGTGCCCTCGCGCACGCCCACCCAGTACCAGACCGTTTGGCCTCACGCCAGCCAGCGCGAGCTGCGCATCTCGGAGGTCGCCGAGCCCACAAGCTGCACCGTCGAGAACCGCCTGGGAGCCAAGATCGATTTCGTCCTGCTGCGTAGCGCCGCGGGCGACTTGTACTTCGGCCGCGACGTCGGCGCCGACGCCCGCGCCACGCTCGAGTTACTCGACGACGACACGGCCGAAGACGCCGTGGTCAAGATGCTCAACAGCCGCAATACCAGCCAGAACTCATCGCCCGCCGCGGCGGTCACTCCCGCCGCGCGGCTCATTTTCGGATCGGCGCGGAGCAGGCGGATCGGCAATGCGTACGCCCTCAACGGCAGCGGCCTGTTGGACGGCGAGTTGGCGCTGGCATTTCAAGAGATCGGCGCTCACCTCCCCGACAAGCGGACGTACGTTGCCATTGTCGAGCGGCCGCCCGACGTCGAAGTGGGCATGACCGGTCTTGTCGAGCGACAGAGCCTGCACGTGATACGCGGAACGTGGTGACCGACATGATTTTGCACACTCCCGCCGCGATTGCCACCGTCGCCGACGGCCCGTTGATCGAGCTGGCGCACTTGCACCGCTATTTTGGGCGCACCAAGGCCGTCTACGACGTGAACTTCACGGTGGGGCGCGGCCAGGTGTTCGGCTACATCGGTCCCAACGGCGCCGGCAAGACCACCAGCATGCGCATCCTGGCCACGCTCGACATGCCCACGCACGGCGACGCCTTCGTCGATGGCTTCTCCGTCGTGCAAGATGCCGATCGTGTCCGCCGCCGCTTGGGCTTCATGCCCGACTATTTCGACACGCAGCCGAACATCGTCGTCGGCGAGTATCTCGATTTCTTTGCCCGCGCGTACGGGTTGATGGGCCCCGAGCGGCAGCGCGCCCTGCGGCACGTGATGAGCTTCACCAGGCTCGACGGACTGATCGAAAAGCCGATCGACGGGCTTTCCAAGGGCATGAAGCAACGTTTGTGCCTGGGCCGCGCCATGATTCACGATCCGCCGGTGATGATCCTCGACGAGCCGGCCGCGGGCCTCGATCCTCGTGCTCGCATTCAGTTGCGCGAGATGATCGGCCAGTTGGCGGCCGACGGCAAGGCGATTCTGGTCAGCTCGCACATCCTCACCGAACTGGCCGAAATGTGCGACACCGTGGCCATCATCGAGCAAGGGCAGTTGCTGGCCACCGGCACGGTCGAAGAGATTCACCGCGCCCGTCAGGCGCGGCGCGCCGTACACCTGCGCGTGCTGGGGGGCGCCGAGCCGGTGCGCGCCCTGCTGGCCGATCGCGACGACATTCACGAGTTGCACATCGTGGGCGAAACGGCCGACTTTCTGCACGACGGCACCTTGGAAAGCGAAGCCGATCTGCTGCGCGACTTCGTGGCCGCCGGCGTCCGCGTGGCCGCCTTCGGCAGCCGCGCCAAGAGCCTGGAAGACGTGTTCATGCAAGTGACCGAGGGATTGGTGCAATGACCACGATCGATCCGCCGCAAGACGCCGATCTGCTGGCCGAGGTAGTAGCACTGCCCGCCGCCACGAATTGGGATCGCTTTGAGGCCTGGCTGGTAAAGGCCAGCGACCGCTTGAACCCCATCCTGGTGAAAGAAGCGCGCCAGGCCTTGCGCAGCCGGCAGTTCGTCATCACCTTCATGCTGATGCTGGCCGCCGGCTGGTTGTGGTCGATCGTGGGGCTGGCCAGCATCGGGCCGTCGGTCTATTACGCCGCCGAAGGGCCGCGGATGCTGTTCGTGTATCACCTCATCCTGTCGTTCCCGCTGTTGGTGGTGGCGCCCTACTCGGCCTTTCACTCATTGTCGTCGGAGCGTCAGGATCGCACCTACGAGCTGCTTTCGATCACCGCGCTGGGGGCGCGCCAGATCCTCAGCGGAAAAATGTGCGCCATCCTGCTGCAGATGATGGTCTATCTGTCGGCCATCTTTCCCTGCCTGGCGTTTACTTATCTGCTGCGCGGGCTCGATATCTTCACGATCGTGCTCATCGTGACGTATACCTGCCTGCTGTCGCTGGCGCTGTCGGCCACCGGCCTGCTGCTGGGCGCCATCGCCCCTTTGCGGCAGCGGCACATCGGCGTTTCGGTGGTGCTGGCCATCGGGTTGTTTATCGCGTTGTTCTTCGAGAACTTGATGATCTACCAGCTTGTGTACTTTGGCGGGCTGGCGGTCATCACGTCCGAATTCTGGATCATTCAATGGGTCGTCGCGTCGCTGTTCGTCAATTACTTCGCCATCGTGTTCCTGGCGGCGCGCAGCCAGTTGCTGACCGTCAGCGAGAATCGCTCGACGGCGCTGCGCTGGGCGCTGGTCGCGGCGCAACTTACCTTCGTCGGCTGGATGGCGTTCGCGGTGATTATTTCCGGAGAGCCCGAGGTGCTGTTGGGCATGATCTATTTCAGCGCCGTGTTCTGGTACGCCTGCGGCATGTTCCTGACCGGCGAGGCGGGCCCGCTGTCGCCGCGCGTCAAGCGCGATCTGCCGCAGTCGGCCCTCGGTCGGATGTTCGCCACCTGGTTCACACCCGGCCCGGGCACTGGCTATATGTTCGCGCTGTCGAACATGCTGGCCGTGACGCTGCTGGCCTTCTTGCCCTATCGCTGGATCGGCGCCCAGTTGCGCAACACCGTCAGCGCCAGCGCCGGAGCGGGCCTCGGACCGAACGTGGCCTTTGGTCCGATGCAAACCTGGCTGACGCCCAGCCGGATCCTTGGTCCGGCTGCCGTAGCAATTGCCTATCTGGCGATTTATCTCGGCACCGGCGCCCTCATCATCCGCTGGCTGCGCAAATACGTGGAGGTGAAGCTGGCGCTGCCGGTGGTGATCAACATTATCTTGATGATGTTCGGCAGCTTGACGCCGTGGGTGATTCAAATGATGTCGCCCGCCATCCGCAACGCTGGCTGGACGATGCTGCAAGCGCCCAACGCCGTGTGGACGCTGGGGGAGATTTGCTTCCACAAGCCGCCGCTGGACATGCCGGCGCTGGTGCTGGCGCTTGCGGGCGTGGCGATCGTCGTGTGGCTGCTGAATCTGCCTGCGCTGCTCGAGGAGCTTCGCCAGGTGCGCATCGCCCCGCCCCAGCGCGTCCAGCAAGAAGAAGCCGCCCTCGCCGCCGAGCACGCCGAGCCGGAAGGACCGAAGAGCCCGTGGGATGAAGGGGTGGAGTGAGGGGGGGCGGGAGCAATAAAGGTGGCAGCAACCTATTTGGCGCTCGCGTTGGACTGCGCGCTCAGCGCCTGGGCCAACTTGCACCGCCCCTGCTCCCCTGGCAAGCGATTCCCTCCCATCATCAATACCAACGATTTCGTGCCGCCTTGAGCTTTGTCAACAAACGCGGCGCACGTCGTCTTTCTGCCCTTTATGATGAGCGATACGAATTCCGCTCGATCGATTCGTAGGCCTGCAAGATCGGCTTGCCACGTCAGCCACTGCGACAATTTCGTTCGTGCAGACTGCGTCTGGCGTGTGGACGTCGCCGAGACGATGACCACCGGTCGATCCTTGAGGAGCGCTCGCAACAGGCGAGAGTATTCGGCCAGAAATGGGTCATCACGATATGCTTGCAACAGCAACTTTTTTCCTGGAAGGCTTTTGCTGTGAAACGGGCAGCTCTCGACGCACAACACACCATCAAAGCCGGCAAGCTGCGACAGGTGCACTAGCGCATCAATACGTTCGCGCGCCGCACGTTTCAGTTCGGCTTGATAAAACCTCCCAAGCGAAACGGCAGCATCGGCGTAGCGCATCGATGTCGAAAGCGGCCCGTTGCCGCGCCGAACGGCAAAGCGCTTTTGATGTGCCATCGTGTTGCCAGGGTTCGTTAACAACGCTATCAGCGGCCGCTTTCCAGCGTTAAAGCTCAGATAGGGCTCGGGTGCCGCATTGACATCGAAGCGATCTCTGATGAATGCGGACGTCTCGAGCCGTCCGCCAAGCCAATCCGCCCAAAGGCTTTCGCAAAACGTGAGGAAGTCCGGTTTCATGGGTTGCCTGTATTGAAAGGTGTTGCGCTCGACAGGCTGAATTCTTGCGAATTCAACTACCGAAGGAAACGCCTCCATCACCTCGCGTTTGCCGCTCGGCTCATTTCCCGCTAGAATCGCTCGTTTCGGGTCGTCGCGACGCCTGCCGCTCTCGCGCCGCGAACCAGTTGGCCCGCTGCGCTCCACTCGCTCGCACCAAGATGCCTCGCTATAACCCTGCTGTCATCGAACCCAAGTGGCAAGCTTATTGGGCCGAACACCGCACGTTCGCCGCGCCGCGGATGCCGGTGCATGAAAAGCTCTACGTGCTGGACATGTTCCCCTATCCCAGCGGCGACGGGCTGCACGTCGGCCATCCCGAGGGCTACACCGCCACCGACATCATCTGCCGCATGCAGCGGATGCGCGGTCGCAGCGTGATGCATCCCATGGGCTGGGACGCCTTCGGACTGCCGGCCGAGCAACACGCCAAGAAAACCGGCACGCCGCCCCGCGTCACCACCGAGAAGAACGTCGCCACCTTTCGCCGCCAACTCCAGATGCTGGGCTTCAGCTACGACTGGGATCGCGAAGTGGCCACCACCGATCCCGACTACTTTCGCTGGACTCAGTGGATCTTTCTGCAACTGTTCGACACCTGGTTCGACCCCGATCAGAAGCGCGGCCGCCCCATTGCCGAGCTGCCCATTCCGCCCGAAGTGGCCACCGCCGGCGACGATGCCGTGCGCCGCTATCAAGACGAGTTCCGCCTGGCATATCAGTCCGAAGCGCCGGTCAACTGGTGCCCGGCGCTGGGCACCGTGCTGGCCAATGAGGAAGTGATCGGCGGCGTCAGCGAGCGCGGCGGCCATCCGGTCGTGCGCCTGCCGCTGCGGCAGTGGATGCTGCGCATCACCGCCTATGCCGACCGGCTCGAGAACGATCTCGACTCGGTCGACTGGTCCGAGAGCATCAAGGCGCTGCAACGCAACTGGATCGGCCGCTCGACCGGCGCCGAAGTCGACTTCTACATCGGCTCGCCGGCCGCGGCCGGCACCGGCAAACCCTCGGGCGCCGAATTCAAAGCCTGGCGCAACGTGCGGCCCGTCTCCGGCTTTCCGCGCCACGCGGGCGACGACGTCATTCGCATTTACACCACGCGGCCCGACACGCTGTTCGGCGCCACCTACATGGTGCTGGCGCCGGAACACCCGTTTGTCGAACGGCTCACGCAGCCGGCGCATGCCGCGGCCGTGAAAGCCTACGTCGAGCAAGCCGCCCGCAAGAGTGACCTGGACCGCACCGACCTGGCCAAGGAAAAGACCGGCGTATTCACCGGCTCGTACGCCGCCAACCCGGTCAACTCGCGGCCGGTGCCCATCTGGATTGCCGACTACGTGTTGGCCAGCTACGGCACCGGCGCCATCATGGCCGTGCCGGCGCACGACACGCGCGACTTCGAGTTTGCCCAGCAATTCGGCCTGGAGATCAAGCCGGTGGTCGACCCGGGCGACGATCCAGCGGTCGATCGCGAGGCCGTGCTCGCCGGCAGCGCCGTATTCACCGGCGAAGGCACGGCCATCAACTCGGGCGAGTACGACGGGCTGTCCACCGCCGAGTTCAAACGCAAGATCGCGGCCGAACTCACGTCGCGCGGCGCGGGCCGCCAGGCCGTCAATTACAAGCTGCGCGACTGGCTGTTCAGTCGTCAGCACTTCTGGGGCGAGCCGTTTCCGATCCTGCACGAGCTGGACGCCGACGGCAAGCCCACCGGGCTGACGCGCACCATCGCAGCCAGCCAACTGCCGGTCAACCTGCCGGAGCTGGCTGTGTTCGACTCGCACGGCAGCCCCGATCCGCCGCTGGAACGTGCGCCGGCCGATTGGCTCTATCCCGTCATCGACGGCAAACGCTACAAGCGCGAAACCAACACCATGCCCCAATGGGCCGGCTCGTGCTGGTACTATCTCCGCTTCCTCGATCCCAAGAACGACCAGGTGCTGGTCGACCCGGCCGTGGAAAAGGCCTGGATGCCGGTCGACATCTATATCGGCGGCGCCGAGCATGCCGTGCTGCATTTGTTGTACGCACGCTTCTGGCACAAGGTGCTGTTCGATCGCGGCCATGTCAGCACGGCCGAGCCGTTTCAAAAGTTGGTGAACCAGGGCATGATCCTCGGCGAAATGGAGCTGACCGGCTACCAGAAAGCCGACGGCCAGTGGATCGGCTCGTCGCAGGTGACCGCCGACGAGGACGGCCAGGCCGTACACAAGTCGACCCGCGAAGCGTTGCAGTCCGTGCGCGTCAATCCGGCGCAAGCACAGAAGCAGGGTGAAAGCTTCGTGCTGGCTGCGCAGCCCGAGGTACGGCTCGAAAGCCGTGCCTACAAGATGTCGAAAAGCCGCGGCAACGTGGTGAACCCCGACGCCGTGGTGCGCGAATACGGGGCCGACGCGCTGCGACTGTACGAGATGTTCATGGGGCCGCTCGAGGCCACCAAGCCATGGAGCATGGAAGGCGTCAACGGCGTGCGCGGTTTTCTGGATCGCGTGTGGCGCATGATCACACAGGAGCGCAGCGAACAGCCCGAGCTCAATCCGGCGGTCAAGGACGTTCCGCCAACCGACGAGCAGAACCGCGTGCTGCACAAGACCATCCAGGGCGTCACCGGCGATCTGGATCGCATGGCGTTCAACACCGCCATCTCGAAGATGATGGAGTTCACGAATTTTTTTCTCAAGTGCGACGTGCGCCCCAAATCGGCCGTCGAGTCGCTGGTATTGCTACTCTCGCCGTTGGCGCCGCACGTCGCCGAAGAGCTGTGGCAGATGCTGGGGCACGAGAAGTCGCTGGCCTACGAACCGTGGCCCAAGTTCGATCCGGCAGCCGTGCGCGAGGACGCGGTCGAAATCCCCGTGCAAATCAAGGGCAAACTGCGCGGGCGGATCGTGGTGCCGCTGGACGCCACAAGCGAGGCGATCGAACAGGCGGCCCGCGCCGAACCGCGCATTGCAGAGCTGCTGGCCGGCGAGACGATCGTCAAAGTGGTCGTCGTCAAAGGCCGCATGGTCAACTTCGTGACGAAGTGACCATGCCCATTGTGGCAAAACTGGCGGAACCACCACCCTTCACGTCCTGGTATTCTCAATGAAAAAAGTCCTCACCCTGGTGCTCGGCGGCGGCCGCGGCACGCGGCTCTATCCCTTGACGAAGTATCGCTCGAAGCCGGCCGTGCCGCTGGGAGGCAAGTATCGGCTGATCGACATTCCGCTGTCGAACTGCATCAATAGCGATTTGCACCGCATGTACGTGCTCACGCAGTTCAACTCCGTCAGCCTGCACCGGCACATCCGCCGCGCCTACGCCTTCGACCAGTTCTCCGCCGGCTTCGTCGAGATCCTGGCGGCCCAGCAAACGCTCGACACCTCCGACTGGTACCAGGGCACCGCCGACGCCGTCCGCCAGCAGATCCGCTACGTGCAGGAAGACCCCGCCTCAGAGATCGTCATCCTCTCCGGCGATCAGCTTTATCGCATGGACTATCGCGAGATGATGCGCACGCACCTGGATACCAACGCCGAGGCCACGATCGCGGGCATTCCGGTCGATCGCCAGACGGCGCGCAGCATGGGACTGATGCGATTGGACGAC
>JBGSYQ010000228.1:0-1942 GCA_041750795.1 Pirellulales bacterium
ACCAGCTCGCGCGCGGCGGTGAGTCCCGCCAATCCCGCGCCGACGATCACCGCGTCGACCGTGGCGCCGGTGGCTTCCGCCTGGTTCGTGGGTTGTGACATGGACGTTCCTCGACGAGTGTCGCCAAACACGGGCCTCGCCCTGCTCGCCCGCCGCGTGCTTGCCAGGGGCCCGGCAGCCGACTCGATCGTAAGCTTGCCGGCCGCGGGCGGCAAGCTGTGCCTGAGATTGGCGACCGTGTACACTGGGCGACAGTGTGCTCGGGGGCGCACTACGAAACCGAAGCACGCGGCGATGTTTCGCCAATCCTCCTGACGATCCAACGGATTCCCATGAGCCACGAACACAACCACGATCATCACGGGCACGATCATCACGGGCACGACCATCATCAGCACCGCAAGCCCCCAGGGTTGCACAAGGACTGGCGGGCGTGGCTGGTGGTCGGGTTGATGCTGGCAGCGATGCTGGCGTATGTCTTGTCCGACGACGAGCGTCTGCAGCCGGGGCAGCCGATGGGCGAAGAGATGCCCGCGGCGGCCGAATAAGGAATGACTCAAAAATTGCTTCCGTAAACGCTCACAGGTGCCACTGGTGGCGGCAGCCACCAGTGTCGTCGGGAGCGCGTTGCCCGCAAGGCCCGTTGCTGAATTGCACTGGTGGCGTGCGCCACCAGTGGCACACGAACAAGCAGCGAAGTTATTCTTGAGTCGTGCCTAAGGGCAACCGCTCGACAGAGCCGGCAACGTGTTTCCGTATTTGCCCTGCGCGTGTTTCCCTGCGCAGTTTGAATGAAGGAGATAGGCATGGTTGGTTTAGCGCGAGCGAGCGTGTGGGGCGCGGTTGCCTTGACTGCGTTGGGGTTGTCGGGCCAGAGCCGCGGCGACGATGCCGGCGTGTGGGACGCCACGATCATGACCCAGCCGGCCGACCGTTGAGTCGGCGCGATTGTGCGGGCAATGCGGGCTTGCCGGGAGTTGCCCCCCGGGCGCTGTCGTCGACAACGGCAATGTATATATATTGAGAGGATCGGTCCCGGTTTCCGGCGGCACTCTCCACCGACGAATCGTGCATCCCTGTCTGCTGGGTCGTTGCATCCAGACCGTGACGGGCCCGAGCGTCCTCGCAGCGTTTTTTCAGCGGAGAATTCGCTCTGCGTGTCGGTTAACGCTTTTACGATCACGTTCACTCAGCGGAGGTACGAGCCATGGCCACTGGCTATGCAATGGTCGGAATTGACGGGTTGCGGCGCAATTGGTTTTTGGCGCTGGCGTTGGGCATCGCGCTGATCGTGCTGGGCATGATCGCGCTGGGCGCGGCGGTGTTCACTACTGTGGCGTCGGTGTTGCTGTTCGGGTGGTTGCTGCTCATCGGCGGCGCTTTGGAATTGGTACACGGGTTCGTTCGCCGCGCTTGGAGCGGTTTCTTTCTCGACGCGCTGACGGGCGTGTTGTACCTGGTCGTTGGTTTTCTGTTCATCAGCGAGCCGTTGCAAGCGGCGGTGACGCTGACACTGATGTTGGCGTTGGCGCTGATGTTTATGGGCATCATGCGGATCGTGGTGGCGGTGTCCAGCAACTTTCAACATTGGGTGTGGCTGCTGCTTAACGGCGTCATCACGCTGGTGCTGGGCGTGCTGATCTGGCGGCAGTGGCCGGAGAGCGGCTTGTGGGTCATCGGACTGTTCATCGGCATCGACATGATTTTTTACGGCTGGGCGCTGGTGATGCTGGCGATCGGCGTGCGGAGCTTGCCGGCGCAGACGGCGTAGCTGTGATATATTGAGCGCTGCGTGCGCTCGAATCTCGTTTCGAAATCGATGCAGGGGGATACGTCGTGGCGGAGAGTCCTCGCGCCGGCGACAGTCAACGGCTGACGTCGATTCGCAAGCTGCGCAGCGCCTTCGGCCGTAGCGGGCGGCTGTCGACGTCGCGCGGCTGGC
>JBGSYQ010000229.1:0-6930 GCA_041750795.1 Pirellulales bacterium
CAAGCGAGGCGCCAACAGCATGCCGAGCGGCAACACGGCCAGCGCGAGCAGCGCGGCGTTCCAAAGCGCCGCAGCCGCGACGACGCTGCGGCGCGACAGCCAGCGATCAAGCGCCAGCGCCGCGATCAATACGACCGTACCCTGAATCACGAGCCAGACCAGCGTGGCGACGTTCATCGTTTGCCTCCTCGGCGATTTCGCTTCAAGAGTTGTTTGCGCAACTGTTCCAACTGCTCAGGAGTTAAGTGTTCGTCCTCGACCAGACGCATCACGAGCGCTTCGACCGAACCGCCAAAGAATCGCTGCAGCAGGTTCCTGGTTGCCTTGCCTTGCACCTTAGCCTGGGCGATGGCCGCTTCGTAGATCGCCGGCTGGCGCCCCCGCACGCGCGCGTAACCCTTGTTGCACAATACGCGCAGCATGGTACGTACCGTGGAGTCGTGGGGATCGTCGGCCAGCTTCTCGCGCACCGCCTCGGCGGTTGCCGGCCCCAGCGACCACAGCACCTCCATGATCTGGCTCTCTCGCCGCGTGAGCATCTCCGATGCGGGACGCGCCATGGCAGTTCTCCTGGAAGAATCGTTAATGAATTAACGTAACGATACTACAGACCGTCACCGCCGTCAATCCAGATTCGTTAAATATTTAACGGTGCCGATGGGCGCGCCTGCCGCGAGAGCGGACGCCGCCGGGGCGCCCTACAAAAAAAGCCGGACGAAATCGTCCGGCTTGGTGTGAGGGGTTGGCGATGGGTTTGCCGCGCGGAACTAATCCAAAAACCCCGACAGCTCCTGGCTGCGGCTGGGTTGCTGCAGCTTGCGGACGGCCTTGGCTTCGATCTGGCGGATGCGCTCGCGGGTCACTTTGAAAATGTGGCCCACTTCTTCCAGCGTGTAGCTGTAGCCGTCGCCCAGGCCGTAACGCAGCTTGATGATCTCGCGCTCGCGATAGCTGAGCGTCTTGAGCACCTTGGCGATGCGGCCGCGGAGCATTTCCTGAGCGGCGCCGATGGCCGGGTTCTCCGCGCCCGAGTCGGGCAGCAGGTCGCCGAAGTGGCTGTCCTCGCTGTTGCCGACCGGCCGATCGAGGCTGATCGGATAGCGGCTCATGGCCAGCACGCGGCGCGCTTCGTCCACGGCGGTGCCGGCACGCTTGGCCGTTTCTTCGATCGTCGGCTCGCGCCCCAGCTCTTGCAGCAACTGGCGCGAAACGTTGCGCACCCGCGACATCGTTTCCACCATGTGGACCGGGATGCGAATCGTGCGGCTCTGATCGGCCACCGCGCGAGTGATCGCCTGGCGAATCCACCAGGTGGCGTAGGTGCAGAACTTGAAGCCGCGGCGATACTCGAACTTGTCGACCGCGCGCATCAACCCCGCGTTGCCCTCCTGGATCAAATCCAGAAAGCTCAACCCGCGATTGCGATACTTCTTGGCGATCGACACCACCAGCCGCAGGTTGCCTTCGCTCAGCCCGCGCTTGGCGGATTGATACTGGGAATAAACCACCCGCAACTTCTTGATCCGATTGCGCAGGCTGGCGGGAGTTTCTTGCGTGGCCCGCAGAATATTGCGGAATTCCATGATCTTCTGCTTGCGTTCGGCCAGCGGACCGCGGGCCTTTTTGTGGGCGTCGATCTCCGCCTTGAGCATGTCCACGCGGCGGCTGAAGTCTTCCAGCGTGCGGATCATCGGCTCGATGCGCTGCGTGCGCAGACCGAGCTCTTCCACCAGCTTGACGGCGCGGCGGCGGCGGCGGCCCAACCGTTGCCAGGCCTCGCGGCGGCGCGCCATTTTCTGCTTCTTGCTGGTGGCCGTCCGATAGTCGTCGCGATTCTGCTGCAGCAGGATCTCGATCGTCCGCAAGTTGTGCGGAAATCGCCCCAGGATCTGTTCCTTCTCCAGCCGATCGGTCACCGACACCTGCACGGTGCGGTCGAAGGGCAACTCGCCGGCGTGTACGCGCTTGAGCACTTTGACCGCCATCTGAATGACGTAGTCGCACTCCAGCAGCCGGTGGCGGAATTGCGTCCGCGTGACTTCGATCTTCTTGGCCAGCGCGATTTCCTGCTGCCGCGTCAAAAGCGGGATCTCGCCCATCTGCGTCAGGTACATCCGCACCGGATCGTCAGACCACGATTCGCCCTCTTCGTCCACGACGGCCAGCAACTCTTCGGCTTTGGGATCCAGATCCAGGTCCGAATCCGCCACCAGATCGACGTCGTCCAGATCATCGTCCAGATCGAGATCGCCGGCCGGCTTGGCCGCCAGGTCGTTTACTTCTTCTTGATTCGGCGTCGAATCGTCTTCCAGGTCGTCAAGCAATGCGTCGTACAAGTCTACACTCCTGCGTGTGTATCAATGGGAGGGCGAGCGTGAGAGTTCGATGTTGGTTTCGTGAGGGAGCCGTTCGATGCCGTCGGTGGATTACGATCAAAGACATGATTCGCGCAAGCGTCTTCGTCGAGTGGGCTCCCCATCGATTGGAAAACGTAAGCGGTCAGACCAGCGCACACTGGGCTTCCCGCGCGGCGCGTTGGGCGCGGACGTCGATCTCGCAAGCGGCAATAAGTCCCGGCCTATTATCACTCAATCGCCCGACGAAATCCAACAAATTCTATCACCCGTTCGTAGGGTGGGAGTCCGCGACAATCATTTGGAAAGAAATTCCTTTTGGGCGAAACTGAATACTAAATTATCCAGTCGCCTCATTCTTCCCAATCAAACATTGGCGCGCCGCCAGCGACGAGGCACCCAAAATCGCTCAATTCTAGCTACGCGATCGTCGCAGTCCAGGCACCAGATACCCGTCCGAGGGAGAATTCCGCTCCGCGCCAGGTGGCTTGTCCGCCCATCGCGGGGTCGATAGCATACGGCGACGCCCACGATAGGACCGCAGCACCAGAGCCGACCAACCGCCATGTCCACAGCACCACTCGACGGTCAATCGGCGCTGGTCAGCGGGGCCAGCCAGGGCATCGGGCTGGCGACCGCTGTCGCCTTGGCCGAAGCCGGTGCCAGCGTTGCCTTTAACTATCGCGAAAGTCCCGGCGAAGCCACCGCCGCCGCAGAGCGGATCGAGCAGGCCGGGGGCCGTGCCATCCTGCTGGCAGGTGACGTTGCCGACCAGGACACCGTCGAGCAATTGGTGGCCCGGACCGTGCAAGCCTTTGGCCGCTTGGACATTGCCGTCAGCAATGCCGCCTACAGCGACCGCGAGCTATTTTGGCTGGCCGACATGGACCGCTTCCGCCGCACCATCGACGTGACGATGTGGGGCGCGTTTTACCTCGTGCGTGCCGCCGCGCGGCAGATGCTTGCCCAGCGCGAAGCCGGCCACCAGGGCGTCGGCTCGATCGTGGTGGTCAGCTCGCCCCACGCCTACACGGCCGTGCCGCGGTCGATGCCCTACAACATGGCCAAGGCGGCCATCGACCAGATGGCACGCACCGCGGCCATCGAGCTGGCCGAACACAGAGTTCGCGTGAACATCGTGACTCCCGGCTTGATCGACACGCCCGGCGAGCGAAAATTCGCCAGTGACGAGACAATTCGAAAGTCGGGCCAGAAGCTCCCCTGGCAACGATTGGGCACGCCCCAGGAGATCGGTCGCGGAGTCGTGTTTCTCTGCGATCCGGCCAGCGACTATATTACGGGCAGTTGGTTGACGATCGACGGCGGCATCACGCTGCCTTGGTGGGCCAATCGCGGCTCCGGCGTGCCGGAATGAGCACCACGGCGCGACCGATCCGTGCTAGCTTGGCCCGGCGGGGCCCCCGCGTCCCTTGCGCAAAAATCAACCGGCGACTGACCCCTTAGATCCGATTCATGGCCGACTATCTATTGCCCTGCTCGTGCGGCCAGAAGGTGCCGGTTTCCGTCCGCCATGCTGGACAGATGGTGCGATGCGCCTGCGGAGCCGAGTTGGAAGTGCCCACCTTGCGCGGCCTGCGTGAGCTCGAATCGGCCGCCGGAACGACGCCGGCGCGGCGCGTTTGGGGCGACCGCCAACGGGTGGTGTTTGCACTGGCCGTGGCATCGCTCGTGGCCTTCGCCGTGGGAGGGTATTTTTCCTGGCGCTTGCCGCCCGGTCGCGAACCGCCGCCGACCATCGAGCTCGACGAGAACTCGCCCATCGGCCTGGTCGTCGCCGTCTACGACGACTTGCAACGAGGACTGGTTGTCGACGTGCCGGCGCCAACGCTCTTCGAGCGCGAGCAAGCCGAGCGACGCACGATGTTGCTGTGGGGCATGCGCATCGCGCTGGGTTTGGGCGGCATTGGACTGGCGGCCATGGTGATCGTGCTGCTTTCCGGCAAGTGGCAAAAACGCTAACATGTGCGGCCGATGCGCCGCCATGCGTGCGCTGGCACTGCACACTCGCTCACTCATTGCCCAATCGAGTTGCTCCCCGATGAAAGCGGCCTACATCGAACAGACCGGCCCGCCGGAACGGATCACTTACGGCGAGCTTCCCAAGCCGTCTCCGACTGGCGCCCAAGTGCTGGTCAAGATCGACGCGGCGGATATCAACCCGATCGACACGTACATCCGCAGCGGCATGGTGGCCGCGAAGTTGACGTTTCCCTACATCCTGGGATGCGATCTGGCGGGCGTGGTCGAGGCCGTCGGCCCATCGGCGTCGCACTACAAACCGGGCGACCGCGTGTGGGGCTCGAACCAGGGACTCGCGGGGCGCCAAGGCACGCTGGCCGAGTATGCGGCCGTTGACGAGCAATGGCTGTATCCCACGCCGCAAGGCATCACCAGCGAGGCCGTGGTCGCGCTGTCGCTGGTGGGCATCACGGCGCATCTGGGACTGGTGCGCGACGCGCGCGTCAAACCCGGAGAAATCGTCTTTGTCAACGGCGGCACTGGCGGCGTCGGCTCGGCCGTGGTGCAAATCGCCAAGGCCATTGGCGCGCGCGTGATCACCACCGCGGGCAGTCCCGAGAAAACCAAGCGCTGCCGCGAGCTGGGCGCCGACCTGGCCATCAACTACAAGACCGAGGACGTCGACGCCCGCATCAAGCAGTTCGCGCCCGACGGCGTCAATGTCTGGTGGGAAACGCTCCGTGAACCCGATTTCGATCGCACGGTCGCCTTGCTGGCGGCGCGAGGGCGGATGGTGCTGATGGCG
Source organism: Pirellulales bacterium (assembly GCA_041750795.1). Classification (GTDB taxonomy): domain Bacteria; phylum Planctomycetota; class Planctomycetia; order Pirellulales; family PALSA-1355; genus JTS-RE94. Next base: position 5,140 of record JBGSYQ010000229.1, read on the forward strand.
GGGCGCGACGCGCGGCCGCCGTTTCCCGTGGGGCCGTTTTACGTCAAAGGCTGTTCGCTGTTCGGCTTCGCCATGTTCAATGCCACCGCCAACCAGCAGCGCGCCGCGGCCGACGACATCAACCGCTGGCTGGTGGAAGGCAAGCTGCAAGCCAATATCGATCGCATCTTGCCCCTGTCGGAGGCCGCCGCAGCCCATCGCCTGCAAGAAGACAACACGATCAATAAGGCCGGCACGCTGGCCGGCAAGATCGTGCTCAAGCCGTAAGCCAATGGCGCAGGCCCAACCGGCAAACTGACGGCAAGTGTCGATCCGGTGTTACGGGGAATCGGACGCCATGCAATACGTGCTGTGGACGATTGGCATTCTTGTGGCGGCACTCGTCGGGCTGAATTTGGCTTGGCGCTATGCCAGTCGCCGCTGGTCGCTGCCTTGCCCGACCATCCTCTCCTGGGCGGTCGAGGGACGATTGGTCGACGCCGTTGCCGGAACCGAGATCACGCTCGAGCGCATGAAGCTGGCGCCCGGCATGACCGTGGTCGAGATCGGGCCGGGCCCGGGACGGCTGCTTTTGCCGGCCGCGCGCCGCGTGCTGCCCGGTGGAAAAGCGATCGGCGTCGAGTTGCAGCAAGGCATGCTCGACAAGCTGCGCCGCAAATTGGCACACGACGACCCGGGCAACGTCGAACTGATCCACGCCGACGCGACCCAAGCGGTGCTGCCGCGCCAGTGCGCCGACCTGGTCTTCCTGTGTACCGTGTTGGGCGAAATCCCCGACCGCGCCGCGGCACTGAAAAACTGCTACGACGCCCTTCGCCCCGGCGGGCGATTGTCGATCACCGAAATCAAGGGCGATCCGCACTACCAGTCGCACGCCAAAGTCGAGGCAATGGCGCGCGACGCCGGCTTCGAGCCGGAGAATTACGCGGGTAACTGGTGGCGCTATACGGCCAATTTTCGCAAGCCATGAGCCGATAGTCCGGCCAATCTCGCCATTCTGTGCGGCGGCTTGTAACGGAGGCCAACGGCCAGCGACTATAGATGCGTGAAACGCGAGACATCTTCGCAGCCCTTGCCCTTGGCCGATGAGCGATCTCAACGAGATTGTGGCAGCCCACTCCGACGCCGTCTGGCGGACGGTCTATCGGCTATTGAACGATCGCGATGATGCGCTCGACTGCTACCAGGAAACGTTCCTGGCGGCACAGCAATTGGCAACCAGCGGCCGCGTGCAGCATTGGCGAACTTTGCTCGTGCGGATCGCGACGCGGCGCGCAATCGACCGGCTGAGGCAGCGCTATCGAGGCGAAGAAACGCAACACAGTGCGCAAGACCGATTGCCCGAGCGCACCGCGACAACTTCGCCCGACGCGCGCGTCGAGGCAGACGAATTGCGCGAACAAGTCCGCCGCGCACTGGCAAACCTTCCCGAGCAGCAGGCCGAAGCTTTTTGGCTCAGACACCTCGAACAAATGAGCGCCGAGGCGATCGCGGAGCAAATGGGAATCGAGCGCGGCCATGTCCGCGTGCTGGTCCATCGAGCGGCCGTGGGACTCCGCGCGACACTTGGTCCGACTTATGGTCCGGTGCCCGAACCGGAGGAGGAACGAACATGAACGCGAACGATGCACCCGAATCGGCCGACCTGGTGACCAACGTGATCCATGCGTTTGATGCCATGCCGGTGCCGGCCGCTCCGGCATGGCAGAACACCATCGACGCGCTCGACGGCGCGTCGAACGCAGTCGAGGCCGACGGCGTCCCGCCGCGCGGACGCGTATCCACGGCGTG
>JBGSYQ010000230.1:0-8150 GCA_041750795.1 Pirellulales bacterium
TCTCGCGCGCCACCGGCGAGGTTACGGCCTGCTCGGGCACCGAGGGCCCCGGCCTGACGCACATGATCATGAACATCGCCGCCGCGGCCGCCGCGCGCACGCCACTGCTGGTGCTGGCCAGCAACATGCAAATCGCCGGCGACGATCGCGAAGCTTTCATCCAAACCGGCTATCAACAGCCAATCACCACCGGCATGAAGAAGTATGGCAAGCGCCTGATCGCGCCGGATCGCGTGTGGGAGTACGGCGGCTATGCCTTCCGCAATCTCAAGTCGGGCGTGCCCGGCCCGGTGCACCTGGACTTTCCCGGCGAAGTGGCCCGCGCCCGCTTCACCGATCCCACCAAGCTCAAGGACTATTACACCAAGGACAAGTACCGCTCCGAGTCGCACATGCACCCCGACCCGGCCGACGTCAAGAAGGCCGTCGAGCTGATCAACCGGGCCGAACGACCGTTGGTCGTTGCCGGTCAGGGCGTGTTTCAAAACAAGGGCTGGGACGCACTGCTCAAAGCCGCCGAGAAGAACGACCTGGCCGTTGTCACCTCCGGGCCCATCCGCGGACACTTTCCCGACGATCATCGACTGAGTGTCAACGTGGCGCCCGATGCGCTGATGAGCGCCGACCTGGTGGTCTTCGTCGGACAATACTGCATGCCCAGTCCGGGCGAGTTCCGCTTCAATCCCGACGTCAAGGCGATCCGAGTTCATCCCGTGCCGGAAGACCTGGGCCGCAACTGGCCGCTGGAGCTGGGCGTCGTCAGCGGCGAGCGCACCTTCCTCGAGGCCCTGGCCGACGCGCTGCCCAACCGCAAGCGTGACGCCTGGGTCAGCGAGCTGTCGGCCGCGCGCGACAAGTACGACAAGTTCATTCACGACCAGTACGAGCAGGGCTTGAAGTACAGCCGCAAGACCGAGCACCTGCACCCGGCCGTCATCGGCAAGGAGGTACACGACTTTCTCTACAAGGGCGATCTCGACCCGAAGCAAACGGTCACCGGTTGGGGCGGCTGGACCATCGGTACCTACATCGGCCGCTGGCTGCGCGCCTATCGCCCCGCGCAAGAAATCGTCTGCGCCTATCAATTCGGCGCCATCGGCCCCGACCTGGCCATGATGATCGGCGCCAGCGCCGCCGTGCAGAAGGGCGTCGGTCCGCAGGCCGCCTACAAAGGCGCTCCCACTTTGTGCGTCACCAGCGACGCGGGCATCGCCTACAGTTTGTTCGACTTGGAAACGGCGGCCAAGTACCAGATTCCGGTCATCGCGGTGGTCTACAACAATGACTCCTGGGGCATGTGGCCCAGCGCCGTCTCGTCGGCCCGTTCGATGCACATGTACATTTTCCAGCAGAACCTGCGCTACGACAAAATGGCCGAAGGCGTCGGTGCTCGCGGCGAATACGTTCGCACTCCCGAAGAGCTGCAAGAGGCACTCAAACGCAGCTACCAGGCGGCCGACAAGGACCGCGTGTCGACGCTCATCAATTGCCAGGCGCTGAAGGAGTTCACCTCCGCCCGCGACTACCCGCCCGGCGTTTCCCTCAATCCCGAACCCGGCTGCGGCGCGGTGGCGCACTAGCGCGACTGTTGCTGAAGCCAACAGGCTGCTAGACGAGATGCGCGTGCGTCATCACAGGGTTTTCGTCGTACAGTGGGTTTTCGTTGTATCAGGGAGCTAGACCTATGGTCGCGACGTTAACGCGTGCGGCGTTGGGGATCGTTTGTCTGACATTGGCGCTGGCCTGTGCGTAGGCTCAAGAAGACGGCGTGCGGCGATCGATCGTCAAGATTATCTCCACCCAGCGCCTGCCCGATCTCTATCAACCCTGGACCAGGCTCAACGCGAGAGAAACCGGCGGCACGGGTTTTGTGATCGACGGAAGTCGCATCCTGACCAATCACCATGTGATTGCCTACGCCAGCCAGATTTACATACAGCCGCATCAATCCGCCGAGCGCATTGCCGCCAGGGTATTGGCTTCGTCGGCCGCGATGGACCTGGCGATCTTGACCGTCGAGGAGGAGGGGTTCTTCGACGAGCGGCCCCCTTGCCGCTGGATGACGCCGCGCCGCGCACCAAGTCCGCGGTGAACGTGTATGGCTATCCGATCGGCGGCAGCGAAATGTCGGTTACGGAAGGAATCACTTCGCGCATCGAGTACACGTATTACTTCTTCGGTGGCGCCGGATTGCAAATTCAAATCGACGCCGCGATCAACCCCGGCAACAGCGGCGGGCCGGCGCTCTCCAGTGGCAAGGTCGTGGGCGTGGCATTTCGTGGGCTCGAAAAGGCCGACAACATCGGCTATTTGATTGCCGCCGAAGAAGTCTCTGCGTTTCTGGAGGACGTCGCCGATGGAACCTACGACGGCAAGCCGCAGCTCTTGAACGAGTTTCAAACGACCGACAACGACGCAATCCGCGCGAGGCTGAAGCTACCCAGGGACGTTGGCGGCTGTTTGTTGACCCACGTAACCAGCCGCGACTCGTCCTACCCGCTGCGAGCATTGGACGTCGTCACTCAAATCGGTCCGCACGCGATCGACCGCAGCGGCCAGGTGCGTTGTGACGACGATTTGCGCGTTTTCTTCACCTACTACGTGCCGAAGCTCGCCGCGGACGGCCGGGTGCCGCTCACCGTGTTTCGCGACGGAGCGTCGACACAAATCGACGTTCCCACGGTCGCCGAGCGGGAGCGAGTGGCTCCGCATTTGAAAGGTGCCTATCCCGAGTACTTCATCCTTGGCCCACTGACCTTCTCGACCGTTAGCTACGAACTGGTGACGGCACTGGCCCGCCACCCGAGATGGTCGGAGTACCTTGCAAGAATCCGCAGTCCCCTGATCACGCGAGGCAACGACTCGTCTTGTTTTGACGGCGAACGGCTGGTCGTGGTTCCCGCCCAGCTATTTTCGCACCCGATAGCCAAGGGTTACACCCTTCTTGGTCCTCGAGTCCTCGCGCGGCTCAACGACGTGCCGATCGAGAACCTGGACCACCTGGTACGGCTGCTGCGCGACAGCCAGGACGAGTTTCTCGAATTCACGTTTGCCGAGAACGATGCCGCGCGGTTCGTATTTCGCCGCCAGGAAATGTTCGACGCCACCGACGAGATCCTGACCGACAACGGCATCCGCAGCCAGTACTCCCCTGCGCTCGAAGCCACGTGGACCGGCAAATAGCCGGTGCGGCGAGTTCGATTTCACCTCGAATCGAAGCACGCGGAATGACTCGACCGTTCGGTCGACGGCCGCCGACAAGGCCGGGGTCGAACGGCCTTCACGCCTGCCAGTTCGGTTTGCGCTTCTGCATGAAGGCGTCGATGCCTTCGCGCAACTCGACGCTTTCCCAGGCATCCGCTAGAGCAGTGGCCGTGTAGTCCAAGGTGTCCTGGCCGTCGTGCGTGCTGACATAGCGAATCAGCTCCTTGCAGTTGGCCACCGCGCCGGGTGCGCAGGCCAGCACGCCCGCCACTTCGCGTTGGACGGCCTGATCCAACGCTTCGACACTCGTCACCACCTCGTCCAGCAGGCCCAGCCGCGCCGCCGCGTGGCCGTCCATCTTATAGGCATTGAGCATCACGCGCCGGGCGTTGGGCACGCCGATCTTGGCCACGACAAAGGGCGAAATCGTCGCCGGGATCAGCCCCAGCGTCACTTCGGTCAATCGAAAGGTCGCGCCGGCCAGGCCGATCGCCAAGTCGCAGATCGAAATCAGCCCCAGCCCGCCGCCAAAGGCCGAGCCATTGATCCGCCCGATGAGCGGTTTGGGCAACCGGTCCAACTCGCCCAGGATCTGGGCAAATTCGGTGGCGTCGCTCATCCGCCCGGCACGCGTATTGGCGGCCTGCTGGTGCATGCCCTTCAGATCGCCGCCGGCACTGAAGATGTCGCCCGCCCCGGTGAGCACGATTGCCCGCACTGCCGAGTCGGCCGCCAACTCCTTGGCCGCAGTGCTCAGCTCCCGCATCAGTCCCTGCGACATCGCGTTCTTCGCGTCCGGCCGATTCAACGTCAGCCGTGCCACCCCGCGCGGGTCGACCGCGACGTCGATCATTTCGAAGTTGCTCACGATGTTCGCTCCCGGTCATAGGTTCATGCACTGTTGGCCACCGCCGAATCGTAAGGCACGCGACACGCGGTGAAAAGAGATACCAGCGCCGCCACTCTCGCGGTCCCGCGATTGCGTCGCAATCCGCTTGACCGAGCTATCGAAGCAGCTACCGCGAGACGATGGATCGTCCCCTTGGGGCTTGCGAGACTTGAATCGACCGCATGGACCGTGGGAGTTGCCCGCGGCTGGTATGGCTCGGGCCGTTGGCCCGTTGCAAGGAGTCCGGCCGCATCGCTGTCACTTCTCGGTGTTCCAATAGATTGGCTATTCGCCTTTCCCTCCGCTAGAATCCATCGCTTCACCGGCACGTGCCCTTGCCCGAGCGAACCAGGAACTCTAGCGGTGCGGCGTCAAACGATTACCTCACGGCTCGATCGAACCAGCGACCCGTTTCGCGCCAATCGCGAGGCGTTGCTCGGGCAACTGGCGGCGCTCGATGCGCTGTTGGCGCAAGCCCGAGCGGGCGGGGGCGAAAAGTCCGTCAACCGGCATCATCAGCGGGGCAAGCTGCTGGTGCGCGAGCGAATCGAGTTGCTCGTGGATCAAGATTCGCCGTTTCTGGAGCTTTCGCCGTTTGCCGCGGCCGGCACCGATTACGAAGTGGGCGCGGCGGTGGTCTGCGGCATCGGCGTGGTCTCGGGCGTGGAGTGCTACATCAGCGGCAACGATCCTACGATCCGCGGCGGCGCCGTCAATCCGTTTACGCTCAAGAAGTCCATGCGCGGCTTCGAAATTTGCCGCCAGAACCGGCTGCCGCACATCATGCTCACCGAAAGCGGCGGCGCCGACCTGCCGCGGCAGTCGGAGATTTTTCTGCCCGGAGGGGCCTCGTTTCGCAACCTGACGCAGCTATCGAAGCTGGGCATTCCCACCATCTCGCTGGTGTTTGGCAACTCGACCGCCGGCGGCGCATACACGCCCGCCATGTGCGACTACTCGGTGTTCGTCAAAGACCGAGCCAAGGTGTTCCTGGGCGGGCCGCCGCTGGTGAAGATGGCCACCGGCGAGGAGTCGACCGACGAGGAACTGGGCGGCGCCGAAATGCACTCCCGAGTCTCCGGCCTGTCCGACTACCTGGCCACCGACGAGCTGGACGCGATTCGCATCGGCCGTGAGATCGTCGCCAATCTCAACTGGAAGAAGCTCGGCCCGCCTCCAGCCGACGATTTCGACGAGCCGCTCTACGACGCCGAAGACCTGCTCGGCCTGGCCCCGGCCGACTTGAAAATGCCCGTCGACATGCGCGAGATCATCGCACGCGTGGTCGACGGCTCGCAGTTTCACGAGTTCAAGCCGGCCTACGGCGCAAACCTGCTCACCGGCTGGGCCTCGCTCCACGGCCACCAGATCGGCATTCTGGCCAACCAGCAGGGCGTGCTCTTCTCGGCCGAGGCCCAAAAGGCCTCGCAGTTCATCCAACTGGCCAATAAGAACGGCGTGCCGCTGGTGTTCATCCACAACGTCACGGGCTACATGGTCGGCAAAGAATACGAGCAGGCCGGCATCATCAAGCACGGGGCGATGATGATCAACGCGGTCTCCAACAGCACCGTGCCGCACATCAGCCTGCAGATCGGCGGCTCGTACGGCGCCGGCAACTACGGCATGTGCGGCTATGCCTATGAGCCGCGGTTCGTGTTTCTCTGGCCCAACAGCAAGACGGCCGTGATGGGGCCGGCGCAACTGGCGGGCGTGTTGTCGATCGTCCGCCGCGCCGCCGCGGCCGCCGCCGACAAGCCGTTCGACGAGAAGCAAGACGCCATGCTCCGCCAGGCCGTCGAAGAGCAGATCGAAAAAGAATCGCTGGCCACCTTTACCAGCGGCCAAGTGTACGACGACGGCATCATCGACCCCCGCGACACGCGCACGGTGTTGGGCATGGCCATTTCCGCGGCGTTGTCGGCGGAAGTGAAGGGGGCGGAGACTTTTGGGGTGTTTCGGATGTGATGGGAGCCATGACAGAGCCAAAGGCAATCCCCGAGCCGCGTCGATCAGCGCCGATTAGTCGCGACACGATCGGTGCGTTCAGCGCGCGGTTCCGCCGGATTCCCGTCATTCTCCAGTCCTATTCGGTGTTCGCAGTGGTCATGACGCTAGCCAACTTCAGTGTATTTGTACGTTTCGCGCCACAGCTTTACCGGTCGATTTCGCCGTACTTGGGCGGACTCGGCATGATCTACATGTTTACTTTTTTCTTTGTATTTGCCGCGATCTCGACACCTCAGCGCAAATTGCTGTATGCCGTCGTGATGTTGATTGGCTTGGGAGTGCTATTCGGTGTTATGGATTTGGGCCGCCACTTGGCAATGTCCACGGAGACGTTCGTTGCCATCAAGGACAATCCCTATCTGGCGTACGCTCCGCTACGGCCTGTGGTGACGATTGTCGTACCACTGGCCTGGGTGTTGCTGCTTTTGTCGCCAGTCATGCGAAAGTGGATGAACAGTGCGTCTGTCGGAAATGGTGTCAAGGACCAATATCAGTTTTCACTTGCCGATCTGCTATACGTCATGGTGGTCGTTGGCGTGAGCACGGCGTTATCCGTCGCGCTGGTTGGCGCCGTTAGCCTTAAACAAAGTTCACTCGCTACGCCTGTGTCGGTCTCACAACCGGCCTCTTCATCCTAGACCGCGATCGCTTTCATCCATGCCCACACGTCCCATCAAAAAAGCCCTGATTGCCAACCGCGGCGAGATCGCTCGGCGGATCCTGCGCACTTGCCGCGCCATGGGTATTGCCAGCGTGGCGGTCTGTTCGAATGCCGACCGGGATGCTTTGTTCGTGCGCGAAGCCGACGAAGTCGTGCCGCTGGGCGGATTGCAACCGGCGGAGTCGTATCTACGCATCGACGCCATCGTCGACGCGCTGCGGAAAACAGCCTCGGATGCCGTTCATCCGGGCTATGGCTTCCTCTCCGAAAATGCCGCTTTTGCTCAGGCCTGCGTCGATGCGGGCGTCATCTTCATCGGCCCGCCGCCCGACGTGATCGCGGCCATGGGCTCGAAGATTGAAGCCAAGCGCCGCCTGCAATCGGCCGACGTGCCGCTGCTGCCCACGCTGGAAGTCGGCGGGCAATCGGCCGATGCCGTGCTCAAACAGGCCCAAGCGCTCAACTGGCCGCTGGTGATCAAGGCCTCGGCCGGCGGCGGCGGTCGCGGCATGCGCATCGTGCGCACGCCAGACGAATTCGCCGCGCTACTGGAAACGGCGCGCCGCGAGGCGCAATCCGCGTTCGGCGACGGCACACTGTACATTGAGCCTTACATCGAATCGGGTCGCCACGTCGAGATTCAAGTCTTCGGCGACACGCACGGCAACGTGGTCCACTTGTTCGAGCGAGAGTGCTCCATCCAGCGCCGCCACCAGAAGATCATCGAAGAGTCCCCCTCGGTCGCGCTCGACGACGGTTTGCGCCACGCGATGGCCGACGCCGCGGTGCGCGCCGCCGGGCAGATCGGCTACGTCAACGCCGGCACGGTCGAGTTCCTGCTCACGCCAGGTGGAAAGTTTTACTTCCTCGAAGTCAACACGCGCTTGCAGGTCGAGCATCCCGTGACCGAATGCGTCACCGGCCTCGACCTGGTGCGGCTGCAGATCCTGGTGGCGGCCGGCGAGCCGCTGCCCCGCGAGATGCACGATGCGAAGCTCGCCGGCCATGCCATCGAGGCCCGGCTTTACGCCGAAGATCCACAGCAAGGTTATCTTCCCTCGGCCGGTATACTTCACCGTTTTCGATTTCCGCACGATGCCGGTATTCGCGTCGAATCGGCACTCGGCGAAACGGCCGAAGTATCACCTTACTACGATCCGCTGCTGGCCAAGGTGATCGCACACGCGCCCACGCGCGCCGAAGCCGCCCGCCGCTTGAGCCGCGCGCTGGCGCGCACGCAAATTCATGGGTTGCGCACCAATCGCGAGCTGTTGGTGCGCATTCTCGATCACCCCGACTTTCTGGCCGGCCACACCGACACGCATTTTCTCGAGCGCCACGAGGTCTTCGCCCTTTCCGAGCCGCTGGGCGACGACCGGGTCGAGC
>JBGSYQ010000231.1:0-18039 GCA_041750795.1 Pirellulales bacterium
GGCCACAGCCTCGCAACCGCACGCAAGCACGCCGCACGCGAGCTCGAAGGCAAGCCGCAAGGCCGAAAGTCTGGCGCGCCGCCGCGGTCGCGATTGGGGACTTCAGGATGCCGAGTCCAACTTGTCGCCCGTCACGCGGCCGGTGCTCGTGCGGTGCTATGCAGACCGGCTGGTCATCGTGCCGGAAGACCGCACGCAACAGGCAATGGTCACACCGCTCGACGGCCTGGCGGAGGACTCGATCGACGAATTCGTGATTAACGTCTGGAAGCACACGCGCCGATGGGGCATCGCCGGTCGTGGCCTCTTTTGGAAGCCGACGCTGGTCTTGGACGTCGCGCCCGGAGGCGACGACCGCTTTGCCGAGATTCAAGCGCTGTTGGCCGACAGCGGACTGGACGTGCGCCAACGCAACCGGCAGGCCACAAGCGCCGTTGCGCCGTCCGCCGCCCCAGTCACGCGCCAATAACAACACGACGCTAACGGGATACGACCACCATGGCCATGGACAACGACGATAGCTCGGTCGGAACCGATTCGTTCCTGGACGTCATCACGAACTTCGTGGGCATCCTGATCATCCTGGTGATGGTGGTGGGCGACCAGGCCCGCAACACGGTGTTGCCGCCCGTCGCGCCGCCGGACATGACGGAACTGAAGGCGGCCGAGGCCGAAGCGGCTCACATCGAGGACGAAGTCCACGCGATTGCCAACCAGATGCAAGTCGTCAGCGCCGAGTTGCGTGCGCGCACCTTCGAGCGCGACCAGGTGCAGACGATGCTGGCGGCGGTGGAGCACGATCTGTCGACGCGCCGCGCGTCGCTCGACGAAGCCGACCGCGCGCAATACGACTTGGAGCGCGAGGTGGCGCTGGCGAACGAGGAGCTGAAAAAATTGAAGGACGAACGCGAGAGCGTCGCATCGACCGAAGAAGCCCAAACGATCACGGTCGAGAGCTATCCGACGCCGATCGGCAAGACGGTCAACGGGCAAGAGGCGCACTTTCAACTGCTGGGCGGCCGGCTGGTGTACGTGCCGTTCGACGCGCTGATCGATCGGTTGCGGGTGACGGCGCGCGAATACATGACGCGGATGAGCGCCTCGTCGGACCTGGTCGACACGATCGGGCCGATCGGCGGCTTTCGGTTGCGGTTTGCCATCGACCGCTTCGACTCGCCGCAGGGCAGCTACCTGCAAGTGGCGCACGTCGAGCTGTTGCCCGTATCGAAGCAACTCGGCGAGACGCTCCAGCAGTCGTTGACACCCGGCTCGAAGTTTCTGGACAAGCTGTCCATGCTGTCGCCCGACCGGTATACGATCACGATCTGGACGTATCCGGACAGCTTCGACGAGTTTCGGCGTTTGAAGAAGTTGCTCTACGAGCAAGGCTACGCCGTGGCCGGCCGCCCCCTGCCCCACGGCCTGCCGATCGGCGCCTCGCCCAGCGGTAGCAAGTCTTCGGCGCAGTAGTGGCCTGGCGATAGACTACCGCCCGCGACCGCCTCAGCCTTCCGTCGCCGCGACAATGCCGGCTTCCAGGGCGGCCGCGATGTGGTCCAGTTCTGCAAGCGTGACGATCAGCGGCGGCAGCACTACCAGCACGTTGCCTAGCGGACGCAGCCACACGCCGTGCGCTCGGGCCGCTTCGCAGGCGCGGATGCCGCGCTTCTCGGCCCAGGGAAACGGCTCGTTGGTCGAGCGATCGCGCACCAGTTCGACCGCGCCAATCATGCCGCACTGGCGCACGTCGCCCACGTGTGGATGACCGGCAATTCGGGCCAGGTGCTGCGACAATCGCTCGATCTTCGGCGGCAGTTGCGCCAGCGTCTGCTCCTCGTCGAACACGTCGAGCGTGGCCAGCGCCACCGCCGCGCCCAGTGCATTGCCGCCGTACGTGTGGCCGTGGAAGAACGCCTTCGACTCGACGTAGGGCGCCAGAAACGCCCGCCAGATCTCGTCGCTGGCCAACGTGGCGGCCACGGGCAGGTATCCGCCCGAGAGCCCCTTGGCCACGCACAGCAAGTCGGGCGAAACGTGCTCGTGCTCGCACGCGAACATCTTGCCGGTTCGCCCGAACGCGACCGCCACCTCGTCGGCGATCAACAGCACGTCGTAGCGCCGCGCCAACTCGGCCAGCCCTTGCAGGTAACCGCTCGGGTGCATGATCATGCCGGCGGCGGCTTGCACCAGCGGCTCGATCACGACCGCGGCGATGCGGTCGTGCTGATTGGCCAGGATCTGCTCGGCGGCGCGCAAGTAATGTTCCAGCGCTCCCTCGCGCGTCACGCCCGGCGGCAGGCGAAACATATCGGGTGCGGGCGTACGCAGCACGTCGAACAACAGTGGCTCGAACATGGCGTGAAAACGCTCCACCCCGCCGACGCTGACGCTGCCCAGCGTGTCGCCGTGATAGGCGTCGCCCAGCGCCAGGTAGGTGGTCTTGCCGGGCCGCGGGTCGGCGCGCTGCCGCCAGTATTGCAGCGCCATCTTCAGCGCCACTTCGACGGCCGTGGCGCCGCTGTCGGAAAAGAACACGTGCCCAAGACCGGCCGGCGCAATGTCGACCAGCCGTTTGGCAAGCTTGATGGTCGTGAGATGCGACGAGCCCAATAGCGTAACGTGCGCCACCTCATCGAGTTGCCGGCGAATGGCGGCGTCGAGCTTGGGGTGCCGGTGGCCGTGAATGTTGCACCACAGGCTGCTGACGCCGTCCAGGTACTCGCGGCCGTCGAGATCGACCAGCGTGCAGCCACTGGCGCGCTGGATGATGAACGGCTCGTACTCGCTCATCTGCGTGAAAGCGTGCCAGACGATTTCGCGGTCCCAGCGCTCCAATTGGTCGCGCGTGGGCTCGCCGGCGGGCCCAGTCGCGGAAGATGCAGTCATGGGGCTACCACTGGATGGTGACCGGCGTGCCGACGGCAATGCCCAGCATGTCGGCGGCGCTTTCGCCGACGATGGCCAGCTCCAACTTGCCGCTGGAGCCGAGCACGGCCACGAAGGTCATGGGCGGCTGGTCGGCATAGGTAGCGAAAATGCCGCGCGTTTCGTGCTCGTCGCAATAAATCGCGGTCGTCTCGTCGCGGGGCACCTTCGCCAGCACGTCGGCCGAGATATCCGTGATCAGATTGCCGAACGAGTCGATCGACTCTACGGCCCCTTCGATTTTCGAATCGCTCACGCGCGCCTCCGTCCAAGGGAGCTGGATCAGCTCGTGTTGGGCGGGTCCCAGTCGCGCCGGTTCGAGCCCCAGGCTCAGCCGTGCCGCTACCGGGGCCATGATGTCCCGCCCATGGAACGTCCGCGAGACCGGCGACAACCACCAGGCCGGCTCACTCACGGAGATGATTGTAGAGGGAGGAGTCGTCAGCGCCAAACGGCTTAGCAATCCGTTGTCGGGCGCAATGTATTGCTGCAAGCCGATGCGGGCATAGATAATCCGGCGCGCGGTGCCCACGCCCGGATCGACCACCGCCACGTGGATCGTCTCCGCCGGGAACCAGCGCGTTGCTTCCTCCAGCACCAAGGCGCCGGCGCGAACGTCTTGCGCGCCGATCGCGTGCGTGACGTCGACGATCGTGGCCGCGGGATGGATCGAAAGGATGACGCCCTTCATGGCCGCCACATACGGACTCGACGCGCCGAAGTCGGTGGTGAGCGTGATGATGCCTGACATGGGCGGCGCCTGGCGAATGACGAAGATGCGCCCATGGTCCGTCAGAGCGCGCACCGCGTCAATGACCCGCCGCACGGCTCGGGCTCGGTGCGGGCCCCTTCTGACTCGCGCTACGATCCCGTGATCGGCGTGCGAGCCGGCGGATCGCTGGCTGGGAATGACTCTTCCGAGGCTTCCTGAACCATGTCGGTTTTGGGCGATGCCCCATTGCCCGACACAACGATGGTCAGCAGCAGCACGGCATCTTCCTCGCCGCGCACCGCGTGCGGCATGGCGGCGGGCAAGTGCGCCAATTGTCCGGCCGACAACTCGTGCGGCACGCCCTCGACGAACAGCGTGACGCGGCCGGTAAGGCAGTACAAGGTGATTTCGCCGGGCGCCTTGTGCGTGTCGAGCAGCTTTTGCGCCGGAACCGACAGACGCATGACTCGCAGGCACTTGGCCTTCACCAGCAAGGCCGTGTCCGTCGGAAGTCCGTCCGCGACCACGTCCACCACCTGGGCCACCTGGTTTTCAACAGCCGCCATGAGAGCACCTCCTGGTTAGCAATCGCGTCGTAACCTCCTGCGCGCATTGTATCAAACCAGGCAATCCGTGCTTGCCAATCGTGGGACCGACACGCTCCTTCCCTACGGCCTACAGACTACCGCCTACAGCCTACATCCGCGCCACCAATTCCAACACCAGCTCGCGAAAGCGGCCGGGGTGGACATTGGGGTTCTTTTTCTTGGCCTGGCCGATCAGGTTGCCGGCGGCTTGCTGCTTGCCGGATTTGATGTCGTCAACGATCTTGGGGTTGGCGGCGATCAGCTCTTCGCACAGGGCAATCAGTTCGCTCTCGTCGACCTTCTCGATGCCTTGGGCCTTCATCACGTCGGCGGCCGAGCGGCCGGATGCGACCATCTCGATGAAGACTTCGCGAGCGCGGCTGGTGTCGAGCTGGCCTTGCTGAATCGCTGCTAGCAACTCGTGCAGCATTTTGGGTCGCAGCGCGAATTGGTCGACGTCGATCTTCTGCTCGTTGAGCGTGCGCATCACGTCCTGCTGCACCCAGTTGCTGGCCAGCTTGCCGTCGCCGGTAATCTCGGCCAGCTCGACGTAATAGTCGACCAGCGCCCGGCCGGCGCTCACAATCACGTCGCTGTCGTAAGGCTTGATGCCGAAGGTGGATTCCAGGCGATTGCGCAGCTCGGCCGGCGATTCGGCCATGTTCGCGCGGATGGCGTCGATCTGCTCGCGCGTGACGCGCACCGGCACGAGGTCCGGATCGGGAAAGTAGCGATAATCGCTCGACTCTTCCTTGTGGCGCTGGCCGCGGGTCACCTCGGCCGCGTCGTCCCAGCCGCGCGTTTGCTTGGGCACGTCGCCCAGCCGCTGCCTGGTCTCCAGCCACACCTGGTAGTGGCGCTCGGCCTCGTATTCCATGGCGCGTTCGACCGCGCGAAAGCTGTTCATGTTCTTGACTTCGACGATCGGCGTGGCGATTTTTCCCTCGGGCGTGTCGATGTGCAGGTTGATGTTGGCGTCGACGCGCAGGCTGCCCTCCTGCATGTTGCAATCGGAGACGCCCAGGTAGGTGAGCAGCAGCTTGAGCTCGGTGAGGTAGGCCTTGGCCTCCAGCGGCGAGCGCATGTCGGGCTGGCTGACGATTTCCAACAGCGGCGTGCCGGTGCGATTCAAGTCGATCTTGCTGTCGGCCTGGCCCGCCACTTCGTCGTGCATGCTCTTGCCGGCGTCCTCTTCCAGGTGCGCGCGAATGATGCCGATCTTCTTGGTTTCGAAGCGGTCCTTTGGATCGCTGATCTGCAAATGGCCGTCGTGGCTGAAGGGCAGATCGTACTGGCTGATCTGATAGCCCTTGGGAAGATCGGGGTAGTAGTACTGCTTGCGATCCCACTTGGTGAATTCGGCAATCTGGCAATCCAGCGCGATGGCCGTTTCCAGCGCCAGCTCGAACGCGTGCCGATTCATCACCGGCAACGTGCCGGGCATGCCGATGCACACGGGGCACGTCTGCGTGTTGGGCGGCGCGCCGAATTTCGTGCTGCAACGGCAGAAGAGCTTCGTGCGCGTTTGCAACTGCACGTGAACTTCCAGGCCGATGACGATGGTGTAAGGGGCGGTCACGGTTTGCGGTTCGTCAAGGTATCTCCCGGCGGAGCCGGGGCGGAACGGATCCAATAGCACGAGTCAGGGGACGAGCGGGGCGTAGCGTTGGTGCCAGTCGGTGGCATGCTGGAACATGTGGGCAGCGCGCAACAGCCGCTCTTCTTCGAACGGCGGCGCTTGCAGTTGCAGGCCGATCGGCAAGCCGTCGCTGCCAAAGCCACAGGGCATGGCCAATCCGCCGATGCCCGCCAGGTTGGCGCTGACGGTATACAGATCGACCAGGTACATGGCCAGCGGGTCGTCCACCTTGTCGCCCAGCTTGAAGGCCGTGGTGGTGGTGACCGGTCCGGCAATGACGTCGACCTGCTCGAACGCCCGGTCGTAGTCCTGGCGAATGAGCCGCCGCACCTTGAGCGCTTTGAGGTAATAGGCGTCATAATAGCCGGCGCTCAGCGCGTACGTGCCCAGCATGATGCGCCGCTTCACTTCGGGGCCGAAGCCTTCCGCGCGGCTGGTACGATACAGCCGCACGAGCGGATTGTCCAGCGCGTCGGCTTCGGCGTGCTTGCCAGCCTTGACCAGCGCGTCGCGCTCCGCATCGAGCGCCGTCACCAGTTGCCTTTCGTCGGTGCGATGGCCGTAGTGCACGCCGTCGTAGCGGGCCAGATTGCTCGAAGCCTCGCTCGGCGCGATGATGTAATACGTGGCCACGCCGTACTTGCCGTGCGGCAGTGAAACGTCGACGACCTTGGCCCCCAGCGATTCGTAAACCTTTACGGCCTCGCGAACGGCCGTTTCGACCTCCGCGTCCAGGCCCTCGCCAAAGTGCTCGCGCACCAGCCCGATCTTCAGATCCTTAAGTGGCAGGCGGACCGTTTCGGTGTAATGCGAAGCCGGCAAGTCGACGCTGGTGGAGTCGAGCGGATCGTGGCCGGCCAACACTTCCAACAAGAGCGCCGCGTCCTCGGCCGTGCGCGCCAGCGGCCCGATTTGGTCGAGGCTGCTGGCAAACGCCACCAGGCCATAGCGGCTGACGCGGCCATACGTGGGCTTCAGTCCGGTGACGCCGCACAACCCGGCCGGCTGGCGAATCGATCCGCCGGTGTCGCTGCCGACCGACAAGGGCGCCATGCCGGCGGCCACGCAGGCCGCGGCGCCGCCGCTGGAACCGCCGGGAATGCGCGACAAGTCCCAGGGGTTGGCCGTTGTTTTGAAGGCGGAATTCTCAGTCGAGCCGCCCATGGCAAACTCGTCCATGTTGGTCTTGCCGATCAGCACCGCGTCGGCGGCCTTCAGCCGCGCGATCACCGTGGCGTCGTACGGCGGCTTGAAGTGCTCGAGCATCCGCGAAGCACAGGTGGTGGTTTCGCCGGCAGTGCACAGCAGGTCCTTGATGGCCACGGGCAGGCCGGCCAGGCGACCGAGCGTTTGGCCCGCTCGGCGGCGCCCGTCGATATCGGCCGCGTGCGCCAGCGCCCCCTGGGCATCGACGCGGAGGAAGGCGTTGACTTGTCCTTCGTGCGCGTCGATCTGGTTGAGAAAGGCCTGGGTCAACTCGGTCGAGGTGACCTTGCCCGTGGTGAGCAGGGCCAGGAGTTCGGTGGCGGTTTGGCGCACAAGCGACATGGTCATTCGCCCAGCACGGCGGGCACCAGATAGAACTCGCGATCGTGATGGGGGGCGTTGGCCAGCGCGGCGTCGCGGGGCAGGCTCGGGCGCAGCTCATCGTCTGCAAACACGTTCGAAACGTCGCGGGCGTGGGCCATCGGCTCGACGTCGTCGGTGTTGAGCTCGGCCAGCGACTCGACGTAGGCCACGATCTGGCCCATCTGCTCGGTCATCAGGTCGAGTTCGGCCGGCGTGAGGCGCAAGCGCGCCAGCAGCGAGACCTTTTCGACCTCTTGGCGAGTGAGGCTCATCTGCGGCGGTGCCCCCGGGAAAGGTGATGCGCGGATGGCGCGACTGCATGGCACGCAGCGCCGGCGGGCTATTAGCCGGCCGCCTTGGCCGCGCCGGTGGGCAGCTTGAACGGAGCATTGCGCACGCGCTTGACGATGGCGCCCGAGCGGATGCACTGCGTGCAAACGCGCATCGTTTTGTTGACGCCGCCGGAAGTGGTCACGTGGACTCGTTGCAAATTGGGCTTGAACTGGCGGCGGGAAATTCCGGTCACCTTGGTGCCCACGCCGCCCAGGTACTTGGCCTTACCACGGGTCGTCACGCGGTTGCCCATGACGGGGGCTTTGCCACAAACTTCACATTGCTTGCCCATAAGAATCGCCTCGCCGCGGCCCCGGTCCAAAATTTGCAAAACGCTCAGTATACCGAGTTTAGGTCGCCACGCAAGCGGGAATCGCCGGCGGATCGGACAAGCTGAACCAGCCGACGATCGGCAAGTCGCCCGACAGATGCGGGCTCTTTTTCTTGCGGCGCTACGTGCCGCTGGATCTTGCACATGCAACGGACTGGACCGCTTTGGATCGCAGGTTCGTCCGCGGTCGGAAACAATCTCTTGCAAGTAACAAGGAGGAACCGCCTTTCAAGTTTTTGGTAGGCTCCTTCACTCCCCTGCTGCTGCCGGCCAATTCGTCTTTTCCGGCACCTTCGACTACAATGCCTCCTGTGCGAAAAGCGGGCGGCATTGGCCGCGATGGTGTCGCTTCTCCTGCCCTTCCGGTTTGACGGAAATCTCTCATGTGGCAATGGATTCTCTCCGCGGCGATTGCGCCCTTGGTCGTGGCGGCCGACGCGCCGTTGGAAGTGGGCACCCAGTTGACGTTTCGCGGCAGCATTGCGCCGGTGGCCGCGGAAGGCGACGCCAGCGGCAAGTCGTTCGATCTGACATTCTGGATCCTGGCCAGAAACGACATGCAGACCGATATGCTGTGGTTGATCGACGAGCGCGGGCGAGGCGCCTTTCCCTGGCCGGCGCGGTTTGGACGGCTGCCGGTAGACGCCCGTTGGCAAGCGGCAGCGGACGGTCCGGCAGTGCTCTACGATCGGGGCGAAGGACGCAGCGTGGTGAACGTGCCGCTGCCGTTCTTTCAAGCCGAGCAACCATTGGCGGCAGGCGCAGAATTGAGCGTGGAGAGACTCGAATTCCACGTTGACGAGGCGCGCGAATTCGCGGGCAGGCCCGTCTGGCAAGTCAGCGTGCGCGATCCGTTCGGGCCGAAACGGACGATGCTCGTCGATCGGGCCGGACCGCTGGTGCCGCGATTCACCGAAAAGGTCATCCTCGGCCGCGGCGAGGAGTATCAACTGCAACTCGAACTGGTCGGCAGCGAGCAACTGGACGGGCCGACGCTGGCGGCCTTGGTCGCGGCGGCCGACGCGCTGACTACGCTCAAGCGCAAGTTGAACTTGCCCGAGCGGAGCGAGGAGATCGAACTTGCCGGCGAACCGTTGGAGATCCTGGCCGGCGAATTGCCGGCGCTGGCCCAATTGGCTGTGGCCACGCCGTTGGAAGGGCTCGTGGCCGAGGCCAATCGGGATCTGAAGCTGCAAGCGGGCCGGCACGACGCAGTAGCCCAACTGGCAGCCAGGTTCGAAGGCCAACAGGTCGCGGAGTTTGCGATTCAGGGACTGGCAGGCGATGCGCTCTCGCAATCTGACCTGGCTGGTAAAGTCACCGTGCTGCACTTCTGGGACTATCGCGACGAACCCCTGCAGGAACCTTACGGACAAGTGGGCTATCTCGATTTTCTCTATCACCGCCGCAAACCCGACGGGCTGCAACTCTATGGCGTGGCGGTCGACGGGCGCCTGGCCGACCAGGCCACGCGCGGCGCCAGCCAGCGGAGCGTGCGCAAGCTCAAAGCGTTCATGAACCTGAGCTATCCGATCCTGCTGGACTCGGGCGGCCTGCTGAAACAGTTCGGCGATCCGCGGCTGGTGGGGGCGCGACTGCCGCTGTTCGTCGTCATAGGGCCCGAGGGAAAGATCGTCCACTATCACGTGGGGCACTACGACGTCGACCGCGACCAAGGGCTGAAGCAGCTCGACGAAGTGGTTGCCAAGGCACTGGCAACCGGCGGGAAAGCAGAGGCGGCAGGCGGGAGGCCGGAGGCGGGAGGAAGGAAGACGAGGAATTAGCGGCGGAATTGCTGGCGTGAGGTGTGAGGTCCAGCTTCAAGTGCTGCGGGTGATAGCAAGCACTTCTTCGAGCACGTGGCCGTTGGTGGCGATGGCTTCTCCGGCATGAATCGTGGGCGTGCCTTGCCAATCGGTGAAGGTGCCGCCGGCTTCGACGACAATGGGCGCCACGGCGGCCGTGTCCCAGACGTGCATGACGGGATCGACCATCACCTCGGCCCGGCCGGTGGCTACCAGGATGTAACCATAGCAGTCACCCCAGGTGCGACTGGTGCCGCACGCTTGTTGCAGTTCGGCATAGGCGCGTTTCCGGGCCGCAGTGGGAAAGCGGGTGTCACTGGAAGTTAACAATCCGGCGGACAGCGGTCGTTGCGACGAGACGCGAGCGCGGCGAGGTTCGGCGCTGCCGCGCTGGTGCCACGTGCCCTGGCCGGTAGCGGCGGAAGCCATCTCGTCGAGGCCCGGCAGATAGACGACGCCGATGACGGCCTGGCCCTCATGTTCGACGGCCACCATCGTGCCATACAGCGGCACGCCGCGGATGAACGAGCGCGTGCCGTCGATCGGATCGAGAATCCAGCGATAGCCGCTGCCGCCGGCCTGCTCGCCGAACTCCTCGCCCAGGATGGCATCGTCGGCAAAGCGCTCGGCAATGCGCTGGCGGAGCAATTGCTCCGCCTGGCGATCGGCCACGGTCACCGGCGAGAAATCGTGCTTGGATTCGACGGCCAGATCGTCGGTTTGAAAGTACCGCAGCGTGGATTGCCCGGCTTCGCGTGCGATGGTGCGAGCCCAGTGCAGTCGGTCGTCGAGTGGATTGGACATGCAGGGCAGCGTAACGCGAGCGGCCGGCGCTGCCAAGGGGAACGCGGCCCCAGGCACGCGGCCCCAGGCACGCGGCCCTGTGCCGCTGTTGAGACAGGCGCCCTAGCGTCAGGTGGATTCGGCCAGCGGAACCTTGCCCAACAGGTGAGACAGCTTCACCGCGTCCAACTGGCGGCGGCAATTGGCCGTCACGTCGTCCAGCACGCTGCGCAGGCGGCCGTCGACCATCGAGGGCTTGCTGTTTTCCATGACAGGCATGGCGGAGACCAGCGGCCCGTCGATCGCTTCGATAATCTCCAACAGGGAGATCTTCTCGGGCTTACGGTTGAGCGAGTAGCCGCCGTCGACGCCGCGCGTGGATTGAAGGATGCCGTGATTGACCAGATGCCGCAGGATTTGCAGCAAGAAGCGTTCGGGCATATGGCCCGTGGCAGCCAACTGGCTACAGGGCACCGGGGCATCGGACTCCGACTGCGCCAATTGCAAGGTTGCTTGCACGGCGTAAGCCACGGTGCGAGACAGCTTCATTTCGGATTGCCCCCTGGTTCGTTTGCAGCGCCCAAACGTCCGCTCGACCCGTCCACTTAGCCCGTCCACCCGGTCCGATTCGCTCGGCCGCTGGCCGATTCTCTTCACGGCCCCAGCGCGCTATAAGAGCAGTACCGCAGTTCGGGGAAGAAAGTTCCATTTTTTTGATGGCTCGGGAGTGACGATTTCGTACTGATACCGTACGACGCGAGCCATCGAACGCTGCCAGGCGGTCACGGATACTCCCGCACCTCGTGCTACGCCAAAACCAGCATTTTGCCTGCGAAGAAATTAGCAATGCTGTGCTACTGTGTCAAAGCAAATGCGGGCATCGACACCCGTTTTGCGGAATCGCGCAAAATACGATGGGTGTGTACGAAGCGATTGCTAATTGTCGCTTCGCGCCGGCCGCGGCGCGGACGGTACGGTGGCGGTTTTTTCGCCGCGCATCGCATGAAATATCATCAACGCGGCGCCGCACACCAACAGGCTGTCGGCGATGTTGAAGATCGGCCAGTCGATGACCGGCTCGATTTTGAAGTGCAGCCAGTCGCGGACCGCATAGACACGCTCATCCGGGGCGCGCCCAAAACCCGGTCCCCAGGTCAGGCCGGGCAGCCCGAGCCGATCGTAAAGATTGCCGAAGATGCCGGCCATCACGCAGGCCAGAGCCACGGTGAGCAAGCGGTCGTGCGCTGCCTTGGCCACGAACAGCCAATAGAGAATGCCCAGCGCGGCGATCACGGACAGCGCGCTAAAGAACACGCCCTGTCCCTGGCCGATGCCGAACAGCGCACCTTCGTTGAGGCTGGTCGTAAAGCCGAAGACTTCGTCGACCAGCCAATAGCTGGGGCCGCCGGGCATGCCCAAGCGGTCAAACGCCAGATACTTGGTCAGCAGGTCCACGGCGCAACCCGTCAGGACGATTCCGCAGAACAACAGGTAGCGCCGGGCGGAAACTGCCTGCATGGCAGCACGATTAACTACGTTCGAGCTTTTGGGCGCACTTGATGCACAACGGCGTGTGCGGCAGTGCGGTGAGCCGCGTCTTGGAAATCGGGCCGCTGCACTCCTCGCAGGTGCCATACACGCCGTCTTCGATCTTTTCGATGGCCAGTTCGATCGATTCCAACGCCGATTCGTCGCTCTGCATCAGGCTGAGCGTGAATTCCTGTTCGTAGTTGTCGCTGCCGATATCCGCCATGTGGATCGGCATGCTCGAGAGGTCGCCGTTCGCTTCACTGCGAGTCTTCCTCAAGGCGGCATTCGCCATGGCGTTCACATCGCCACGTAGCCGCGCCCGCAACGCCAGGAGTTGCTCCTTGTACGCCTTCATCTCGGCCTTCTTCATACTCCGATCTCCGCGACCAGGATCACCAGTTGAGCCCCATTTGGGAGTTGACAGACTCCTTAGTTTACCAATCGGCCCACGGGGCTGTCAAACCGCGCGCACCCCGGATTGAGTCGGGGGCCGTGCCTAGCTGTCATGGCGAATTCCCACGCCGCGGGCGGAGGTAGACACTGTCGGCCATGGCGTCATAGACTACGATGTGGATCGCTATCATGGGCTCTCGGCGGAAAACACGCCCCGGGCCGCCGCCGTTGGGAGCTTCCAGCCATTAGCATCGCCACGCAGACCGACGTCGCCTTTCAGCGCTGCATCGCGCCCTCCTGCGGCAAAACCTATGGAGTGGACGAGGTGCGCGTGGCGTGCGAGGCCTGTGGCAGCCTGTTGGACGTGGTGTACGATTGGAACCGCTTGCAGCCGCCCGATTCGTTCGAGTATTTTGAGCGCAAGTGGTCGCGCCGCTACGATCCGCTCGACTTCAGCGGCGTCTGGCGATTTTACGAGCTGTTGCCCTTTGCGCCGCGCAAGCAGGTGGTC
Source organism: Pirellulales bacterium (assembly GCA_041750795.1). Classification (GTDB taxonomy): domain Bacteria; phylum Planctomycetota; class Planctomycetia; order Pirellulales; family PALSA-1355; genus JTS-RE94. The sequence continues at coordinate 13,119 of JBGSYQ010000231.1, forward strand.
ACCATCGGCGAGGGACAAACTCTGCTGCAGGCCTCCAGCGGCGTGGCCAAGTATGTCGGCGTCGGCGACGGACGACTGCACTTGCAGTACGAGGGCATGAACCCCTCGGGAAGCTTCAAAGACAACGGCATGACGGCCGCCTTCACCCATGCGCACGCGATCGGCGCCAAGCGCGCCGCCTGCGCCTCGACCGGCAACACCAGCGCCTCGCTGGCCCTGTACTGCTCGGTGACCAGGCTGATGAAGGCCGTGATCTTCATTGGCTCGGGCAAGATCTCCTATGGCAAGCTTTCGCAGGCGCTCGACTTTGGCGCGCTGACGATGCAGATTGCCGGCGACTTCGACGACGCCATGGCGCGCGTCAAGGAAGTGGCGCAGCAGGAAGGCATTTACCTGGTCAACAGCGTCAACCCGTTTCGTCTCGAAGGCCAAAAAACGATCATGCTGCGAGTACTCGAAAGCTTGCGCTGGCAAGTGCCCGATTGGATCGTGGTGCCCGGCGGCAACCTGGGCAATTCGAGCGCCTTCGGCAAAGCGTTTGCCGAATTGAAGGAGATCGGCCTGATCGACCGCATACCGCGGCTGGCGGTGATCAACGCCAGCGGGGCAAACACGCTCTACGAACTGTTCGAAAACCGCGGCCTGCGCTGGAACGACGGGCGGCCCGATCAGTCCATCATCGAACAGTTTTTTGCCGAGATGGACTCGGACGATCGGCGTGCATCGACCATCGCCAGCGCGATCGAGATCAATCGGCCCGTGAACCTGGAAAAATGCCTGCGGGCACTGGACGCGATGGACGGCGTGGTGCGCGAGGTGAGCGACCAGGACATCCTGGACGCCAAGGCGCAGGTGGGCGCCGGCGGCCTGGGCTGCGAGCCGGCCAGTGCCGCCAGCGTGGCCGGCGCCAAGCTGCTGGTGAAGCAAGGCATCATCGCACGCGACGAGCGCGTGGTCTGCATCCTGACCGGCCACCAGCTCAAGGACCCCACGGCCACCGTGGCCTATCACACCACCGACCAGGAACAATTCAACAAAGTGTTGGGGAGCCGCGGCGTGCGGCGTGCCGCGTTTGCCAATCGCGCGGTGGCGGTGCCCAACGAATTGAACGAAATCGTCAAAGCCATCCGCTTGTATAGCTGAACGGAGCGCGACCCACCGAGTCGTCAACAGGCCATGGCCATTCGCATCGGCATCAACGGCGCGGCAGGACGCATGGGACAACGCCTGGTGGCGCTGGCTAGCGCCGACAGCGATCTCAGCGTGGTGGCGGCGCTGGAGCACGCCCAGCATGCCATGCTGGGCGGCGATGCGGGCGTGATTGCCGGAGTTGGCCCGATCGGCGTCGAGCTGTCGAGCGGCTGGAACGTACCGCTCGACGTGGCGGTGGACTTCTCGGTGCCGGTGGCCACCAGCGCCGTATTGGCCGCGTGCCTGGAAAAGAAAGTCCCGCTGGTGATCGCCACCACCGGACTGCCGCAAGACCTGCAGGAGTCGATTCGCGCGGCCACGACGACGATTCCGATCTTGTGGGCGCCGAGCATGAGCCTGGCCGTGAACCTGGCCATGAAGCTGTCAGAGGTGGCGGGACGGGTCTTGGCCGATCATCCGACCGGCGCCGACGTGGAGATTATCGAGCGTCACCATCGCTTCAAGGAAGACGCGCCCAGCGGCACAGCGCTTAAGTTTGGCGAGATCATTGCCCGAGTGATGGGCCATCAAGACGCTCGGCACGGCCGTTCGGGTCGGCCTGGGCTCCGCCCGCACGAGGAAATCGGCTATCACGCCGTGCGCACCGGCGACAATCCGGGCGAACACACGATCATCTTCGGCCTGCTGGGCGAGACGCTGGAAATCACCGTCCGCGCCAGCAATCGCGATTGCTATGCCCACGGAGCGCTTGCGGCCGCCAAGTTTCTGGCCGGCAAGCCCGCGGCGTTGTATACGATGAACGACGTACTGGGACTCTAAATGGCGGACCAAAGGCCGTAGGCAGCAACGTTCCTACTTTCTACGGCCTACAGCCTACAGCCTATCCCATGGCCAAATGCGAGGAAGGTTATCTCTGTGCGGTCTGCGGTCGCGACGTGGAGGCGATCACCGACAGCGATCTGTACTTGCAGTTCGTCATCGGGCGGGTCGATCCCGAAACGCTGCACACCTCGCGCGAGCGCCACATCCGCTGCAACCCCGTGCTGGCGCAATTCATCGTCGATGGGGACTTCGAGCCGATCGCGGTCGAGGGGGAGTTCGACAAGCGGCAACTCGACGCCGACTACGTGCACGAGCAAGAATCGCTGGTCACGCGCGGCTATCGGCGGCTGCGCGAAGTATCGCATCTCGATCTGCCGATCATCGACTACCCATTGCCGGAAGTGCGAAAAAGGTGTCAGGAACCTTTTCGATGACGACAAGCATTGACGTGGACGCCCTGAGTCCTAAAAAGGTTCCTGGAACCTTTTTCTAATCGCCGTGCTTTTCGCGAAGGCGGGAGCTGGTTCTCAAGATAAGCTGCGCTCGCTCAAAGATATCCAGCCATTCTTGAATGACCGTGTTGAGCAGTTCCGGGTCGGGCGGGACCAGGCCGGTGGGGCACGAGGGGCCGAGCTGGTCGGCGGCCAGCTTGCGATAGCGCGCCAGCGTGCGGTCGCCGAAGCGCGTGACCTCCGCGTCGTCTTCGCTGGTGATGACGATCACCGGCACGCGCGCTCCACCGCACACTTTCAACTCGGCCGCCAGGTCGGCGTGCGTGTCGCGATCGAAGTAGCGCACGGCGATGCGCGGATTGGCCTGGCCGAAGTGCTCGAAGATGGGGCACTGGTTGACGCAATCGCCGCACCACGCGCCGGCCAGGCAAAGAACCTTCATCTCGCGCTGGAACGACGCGAGCAGGGCGCGCTGCGCTGCGCTAAGCTGCACGCGGTCGTACATGTCCTGCCAGCGGCGGCGATGCTCGTCGGTGCCGTGCTTTTGCAGGAAGTCGTGATAGGCGAGTCCCTCGCCCAACTTCGCGCCAAAGTCGATCATCAGCAGAATCTCCGTAATCGTCGTATCGTGCGTCGAGCCATGTCAGGTCACCCGCCGCGGAGTGTAAAACGCGCGGACGTCGACCGGTTGCATGCCGGCGCGGCGCGCCGCTTCGATGCCCGGGTCGGTGTCCTCATAAACGCAACAGTGCTCGGGCGCCACGCCCAGTCGGCGGGCCGCTTCCAGGAAGATATCGGGCGCCGGCTTGTGATGCTCGACGTCGTCGGCGCTGACGATCGCATCGAACGCGTCGTGCAACTCGATCTGTCGCAAGATACGCTCGCAGATCGAACGCACGGCGCCGGTGGCCACGGCAATCGGCAGCTTGCCGCGGAGGGCCTGCACCACCTCGAACACCGGCGGAATCGGCCGCACCAGGTGCAAGTACTGCTCGAACAGCGATTCCTTCTCCTCGGAGAGCAGCACGACGTCGATTTCGCGTGCCGCTTCGCGTGCCAGCAACTCGGCCACTTTGCGCGTGGGCCAGCCGCCCAGCGCGTAGAAGCGATCCTCGCTCATGGCCAACTCGTAGCGCGCAAGGATCGCCATCCAGGCTTCGTAGTGGCTGGGCATCGTGTCGGCCAGCGTGCCGTCGCAGTCGAAAATAATCGCTTGAAAATCGCTCATCGTGCGGTCGTCAGGCCTCGGCTCGCCATTCCAGGTGAAAACGCTCGAGAAACTGCTGCATGAACGCATGACGCTCGGCGGCCAGTTGCCGGCCGGTGGGCGTTTGCATGCGGTCTTTGAGCAGCAGCAGCTTTTCGGAAAAGTGATTGATCGTCGTGCCTTGCGCGCTTTTGTAATCGTCGAACGTGGCGTGCTCGACCGGCGCGCGATCGGGATCGTGCAGCGGCTGGCCGGCATGCCCGCCGTAGGCGAAGGTGCGCGCGATGCCAATCGCGCCCAAGGCATCCAGCCGGTCGGCGTCCTGCACGACGGCGCCCTCCAGCGTACGTGTCGGCGTGGCGACGCCGGCGCCCTTGTACGAAACGTGGGCAATGATCTCGGCCACGTGATCGATGGTCGGCCGCTCGACACCCAGGCTTTCGAGCCATTGGCTGGCGCGGCGCGGACCGATGCTGACGTCGCCACCGTGAAACTTCCAATCGGCAATGTCGTGCAACAAGGCGGCCAGCTCGATGACGTACAGATCGGCCCGCTCGGTCCGGCCGATGTGCAGGGCCAGTTGCCGCACGCGGTCGATGTGCCACCAGTCGTGCCCCGAGGCGTCGTCGCCCAGCAGCGCGCGCACGTGCTCGGCCGTTTGCGCAAGCACGTTGGCATTCTCGGGCGGAGCGGCGGTCATGGGGTGGCGCCCAGGGGGTTGGGCTGTGCGGGCAGCACGCGAATGCCGGCCGCGGCCAGGCTCTCGAACACGCGCTGCATGTGCTGGCGGTCTTCGGTTTCGACGGTACACAACACGTGGGCCAGCCCGACGTCGGGACCGGCGAAGGCGCGATCGTGCAAGATGTCCTGGATGCTGGCGCCGGCATCGGCGATCACCTTGGTCAAGCGCGCCAGCCCGCCGGGCCGGTCGCTCACAATGGCCGTGAAGCGGCACAGACGACCATCGGCGACGCGCCCCTTGTCGATCACGCGGCCGAGCACCGACGGATCGACATTTCCGCCGGACAGCACCAGCACGGTGCGCAAACCGGCGATCTCGGGCAGCTTGCCGGTCATGCAGGCGGCCAGCGTCGTGGCGCCGGCGCCTTCGACCACGCTTTTCTCCAACTCGACCAGCCGCAGCATGGCCAACGCAATGGCCTCCTCGTCGACGGTGACGACGCGCTCGACGCGCGGCGCCGCGATCGAAAACGCCAACTCGCCCACCTTCGCCACGGCCAGGCCGTCGGCCAGCGTGGGTTCCACCGGCACGCGCACCGGATGGCCC
>JBGSYQ010000232.1:0-10500 GCA_041750795.1 Pirellulales bacterium
GCTGGCCGCGGCCGCCGGGTCGACCGCTCCGACGATCGCGCCTGAGACAGCGACGCGGGTAATGCCCGTGGCCAGCACCTGGCCGACGTTCTCCAGCGTGACGCCCCCGATGGCAAACGCGGGCAGGCGAATCTCGGCCGCCACCGCGCGCAACAGATCGGTGCCGGGAAGGTTGGCGAAGTGCTTGGTGCCGGAAGGAAACGTCGGGCCCACGCCGATGTAATTCGCGCCGTCGAACACAGCAGCGCGTGCCTGTTCCAGCGAATGCGTCGAGATGCCCACCAGCCCACTCGGACCGAGAATTCGCCGCGCGTCCTTCGCCGTAAGTTCGTCTTGACCTACGTGAACGCCATCGGCACCGGACAACACCGCCAGATCGGGCCGATCGTTCATAACGAACAACGTGCCGCTGTCGCGCGTCAAATCGGCCAGCAAACGCGCTCGCTCCAGCAACACGCGGTCGGGTAAACGTTTTTCGCGCAACTGGATCACGTCGACTTCGGCGCCCACGAGCGACTCGACCAGCCTGCAAAACGCATCGACCGACGGGCCGGCGTCGATGATCACGTACAGCCGCGCATCGGCCAGCCGCGTCAACGCACCGGCCGTCATGCCCAACGCGCGCTCGAGCGTGTAGCTGCGATATCGCAACTGCTCCAGGCGAGCGGCCGCGCCCGGTGCAACTGCTTTGCAAAACTCTTCCAGGCTGCGCAAAGCTTGTTGCGTGCGCTTCAGGCTCGCTTGGGCCACGGCCGCGGTATTGGTCCGCGTGCGCTCGCTTGGCAGGCTGAAGTCCGTGCCGACGTCGCCGCGCGTATCGCGTGCCGCGTGACGCTCGGCGGTTGAAACGCCGGCCAGTGCCTCGGCCAGTTCGTGGCGAATTGACTTGCACTCGGTCGTCAGATGGCGATCGTCGAGGACAAATCGCAAATAGTCTTCAACGACGCGCAGTCCCTCGTCGGCCCGGTTCGCGGCCGCGTCGATGACGCGCAGCGCCGCGAGTCGCTCGTGCGCCGGCATTTCAGCCGGTTCGGTGAAGGAGTCGTCAGCCGACTGCGACGGCTCCCAAGGTTCGTCCGCGTCGATCGGCAGTGGTCCCGGCTGATGGCCGTTCAGGCGATGGACCTCCGCCTCCAGCGCGTCGAGCACCAGGCCGCGCTCGCCGAGCCACCGCGAGACCTCGTTGTCGGCCGACATGACGCACAGCAGCAGGTGTTCGGTGGCAAGCGTCAGGGGGCGCGGATAATCAATCAATCGCTCCTGCCCGGCGATCAGGCATTCCATCCATTCGGTCGTTGCCTGGTTGAGGCGTTCGAGATCGGCCGGCGCGCCGGCGACCAGGTCGGGGAATTGTTCCTGGGCAGCCTTCAGGTCGACGCCGGCGGCGGCCAACAGCAGCGCCGCTCGGCACTCTGGCTCGGCCAACAGCCCCAGCACGACTTCCGGGACGCCGAGTTTGCCAGGCGCGTCGACGTCGGTACGAGTCCAGGTAGTGGCGGCCAGCAGCGCTCGCATGGCGCCGGGGGTAAGTTCCGAATCCATGGAAGGATTCTAACAGGCCGGCGGAGTGTCGACCCGGGATTAGAGCTTCCAGCGGGCGTACGTTACAGCCCGAGCATGGACCAGTCGGCACGGCCGCACCAGCCGCCACGGCAGGCAAGTTCGGGCCGATCGGCAGGATTGACTGGCATGTTGGGCCGCCAGTGACAGCACTACAGGTGTCGATGTTGGACCTAACTCCATGCGGCATATTCAGTTGCCTTGCTCCAACGCGTTTTAGGAGTTAGAATTCCGTGGCGAATTGGTCCGCAGACGTCACTCGCGGGCATGTCCGCCAAGGCAAGGAGCCGACTTTCGATGCGCAGGATGCCCCGCTTGGTGTACCTTTGGCCTGGGCTGCCGCAACTGTGGCTGTCAGGTTTGTGGTGGGGATTGGCCCTGGCGGCGGGATTTGCAGTTCTGTTCGATCTGTTGCTCGTTGCCAGCTATGTGTGGGTAGAGCTGCTCAGTCCGCGCGATCTGCGGCTGGGTTGGATGGCGGCGGGCACGGTTTGGGGCGTTTCGGCCATTCTATCCGCCGGCTTTCGCCGCACAGCGCCCACGACCACCTCCGCCGAGCGGTTGTACCGCGAGGCATTGAACGAGTATTTACAGGGGAGTTGGTTCGAGGCGGAGGCCATTTTGGGTCGTTTGCTGCGAAGTTCGCCGCGCGACGTAGAAGGCCGGCTGCTGCTGGCCACGTTGTTGCGTCGCACGCGGCGGCGTGACGAGGCGCTCGATCAGCTCGACCGATTGGAAGGCTTGCGGGACGCGGCCCGGTGGTCGCGAGAGATTGCCGATGAGAGACAGCGGATTGCCGAGAGTTTTGCCGACTCGGACGGCGCGGAACCGATTTCCGTCGACGCATTGGCCGAGTCGTCGGTGACGCGGCAGGCAGCCTGACACGCCGCCGGCGACCAACGGAGCGATGTACGAACCGAGATGTACGAACCGAACTGACCTTGCCCATACAGACAACAAACAACTAGCGACACCCCAGCGTACTAACAATCGCGGTTTCCTTTGTCCGATCGGCCTTACGAGCCTTGCCGGGTGGACATTCGCCGCGCATCCACGGAGAGCACCATGTACGAGCGATTTACCGACCGTGCCCGCAAGGTCATGCAACTGGCCAATCAAGAGGCCCAGCGCTTCAATCACGAGTACATCGGCACGGAGCACGTGCTGCTGGGCTTGATCAAGGAGGGGAGCGGGGTCGCGGCCAACGTATTGAAGAACCTCGACGTCGACCTGCGCAAGATTCGGCTGGAAGTCGAAAAGCTCGTGCAGAGCGGTCCCGACATGGTCACGATGGGCAAGCTGCCGCAAACGCCCCGTGCCAAGAAGGTCATCGAGTACTCGATGGAAGAGGCCAGAAATCTGAACCACAACTACGTCGGCACCGAGCACATTCTGCTGGGCCTGTTGCGCGAGCAAGAGGGCGTAGCCGCGCAGGTGCTGATGAACCTGGGCCTGAAGCTGGAGGAAGTGCGCGAGGAAGTGCTCAACCTGTTGGGCCACGGCATCGAAGGGGGCGAATCGGGCGAGCGCGCCGCCGGCGAGCGCAGCGGCGCGTCGAGCGGAGAGTCTCCCAAGGCCGGCAGGTCGAAGACGCCCGCCTTGGACAGCTTCGGCCGCGATCTTACGGAGCTGGCTCGTCAGGGCAAGCTCGACCCCGTGATCGGCCGCGAGAAGGAAATCGAACGCGCCATCCAGATCCTCAGCCGCCGCACGAAGAACAACCCGGTGCTGCTGGGCGAGGCGGGCGTCGGCAAGACGGCCATCGTCGAAGGCTTTGCTCAGCGCGTCATCGAAGGCAACGTTCCCGAGTTGCTGACCGATCGCCGCATCGTCGTACTGGACCTGGCGATGATGGTGGCCGGCACCAAGTATCGCGGCCAGTTCGAAGAGCGCATCAAGGCGGTGATGAACGAAGTGCGGCGCGCCAAGAACACGATTCTGTTCATCGACGAATTGCACACGCTGGTGGGTGCCGGCGGAGCCGAGGGCGCCATCGACGCCTCGAACGTGCTCAAGCCGGCGCTGGCGCGCGGCGAAATCCAGTGCATCGGCGCCACCACGCTCGACGAGTACCGCAAATACATCGAGAAGGATAGCGCGCTGGATCGCCGCTTCCAGGTAGTGATGGTCGAGCCTTCGACCAAGTCGGAGACGGTGGAGATCCTTAAAGGGCTGCGCGATCGATACGAGCAGCATCACCGCGTGCAGATCACCGACGACGCGCTGGCCGCGGCGGTCGAGTTTTCCAGCCGCTATATCACCGGCCGCTGCCTGCCGGACAAGGCGATCGACGTGATCGACGAAGCCGGCGCCCGCGTGCGACTGAAGGCCATGACGCGTCCGCCCGACTTGAAGGAGATCGACACCGAGGTCGAAACGCTGAACAAGGACAAGGAAGAGGCGGTGGCCAACCAGGATTTCGAGCGGGCCGCCTCGCTGCGCGATCAGGCCGATAAGCTGAAGAAGAAAAAGCAAAACATCACCCGCGACTGGCGCGAGAAATCGCGCGAGACCGACGGCGTGGTGGATGAGGAAGTGATCGCCGAAGTGGTGTCCAAGATGACCGGCATTCCGCTGACGCGGATGACGACCGAAGACAGCATGCGGCTGATGCAGATGGAGGACGAGTTGCACCGCCGCGTGATCAGCCAGCACGAAGCGATCAAGTCGATTTCCAAGGCCGTGCGCCGCAGCCGCAGCGGATTGAAGGATCCCAAGCGGCCCACCGGCTGCTTCATCTTTGCCGGACCGACCGGCGTGGGCAAAACCTTGCTGGCCAAGGCACTGGCGCAGTTCATGTTCGGCGACGACGACGCGTTGATCCAGATCGACATGAGCGAATACATGGAGAAGCACAACGTCAGCCGTTTGATCGGCGCTCCACCGGGCTACGTGGGCTTCGAGGAAGGCGGCCAGTTGACCGAGAAGATTCGCCGCCGACCCTATGCCGTGGTGCTGCTCGACGAGATCGAGAAGGCGCATCCCGACGTGTTCAACATGCTCTTGCAGGTGATGGAAGAGGGACGTTTGACCGATAGCTTCGGCCGCAACGTCGACTTCCGCAACACGATCCTGATCATGACGACCAACGCCGGCGCCGAGGCGATCAAGAACGAGTCGGCCTTTGGCTTCCAGAAGCCGGACGACGACGCCTCTTACGAGAACATGAAGGCACGCGTAGGCGAACGCATCGAGAAAGTTTTCCGGCCCGAGTTCCTCAACCGTGTCGACGACGTGATCGTCTTCCGGCATTTGACGATCGAGGATCTGAAAGAAGTCGTGGATCTCGAGCTGGGCAAGGTGCGCGAGCGACTGTCGGAGCGCGGCTTGAAGCTGCAACTGACCGACGAGGCCAAGAAGCTGTTGATCCGCAAGGGATCAAACACCGACTTCGGCGCCCGGCCATTGCGGCGCTCGATCGAGAATTACGTCGAAGATCCGCTGTCCGAGGAACTGCTCAAGGGAGAGTTCCAAGGCAAGGACACGATCATGGTTGACGTGAAGGAGATCGGCGGCAAGAAGCAGTTGGTATTTACGGGGGTCGTCGGCGAACCGGAGGAAGCCGCCGTCGGCGCCGGCACAGCCGCCAGTGCTCCGGAAGAGGGCAGCGTCTAGCCGCCCGTCCAGCGGGACAAAGCCAATCCATGAACAACCGCCGTCCGAAGGGCAGACCATCGGGCGGCGGTTGGCATTGTGCGCTGCAGGATGGCGAACGCCTGCGTCGCTAGCAATCGGCCATAGGGTCGCGCGCCCTTTCGCAGCTTCGCCAAATCCACAACGCCGGCACAACCGGCAAGCTTTTCTCAAGCCGCAAGTTCGTTGCGACGAAGAATCAACAGATAGCGCGGGGATATTGCGCCCCGGCGCGGGCATGGTCGATCGAGTGACCTGGGTAATCGCATGACACCGCAGCCGAATCACGCCACACGATTGCGCGGCCGGTTCGTAGATACCGTCGTCGACGGCATTTCCGATCTGGGCGGCGTCATTCTCGATTGGGTCGTCGTGCTGGGCGACGTCACGCTGTTCTTCGCGCGCACGCTGTCGTGGATCTTCACGCGGTTGCCGCGCCGCGAGACGTTGTTGCCGAACTTTTATCAAATTGGCGTGCTGAGCCTGCCGGTGGTGGCGCTGACGGGCATGTTTATCGGCATGGTGTTGGCCGTGCAAAGCCATTCGCAGTTTCGCCAAATGCACCTGGAAACTCGGCTGGGCGCGGTGATCAACATGTCGCTGGTGCGCGAACTGGGGCCGGTGTTGGCCGCCACGATGCTGGCCGGGCGCGTGGGCAGCGCCATGGCGGCCGAGCTGGGCACGATGCGCGTTACCGAGCAGATTGACGCGCTGTCCAGCATGGGCGCCAATCCGATTCATTATCTGGTCGTGCCGCGGTTTCTGGCCTGCCTAGTGCTGATTCCCATGCTCACGATCATGGCCGACTTCATGGGCGTGGTCGGCGGCGCCGTGTATTGCATATACGGGCTGGGGATCGACTCGAATCACTACTGGCAGAACTCGCGCGATTTCATCAGCACCTTTGACTTGATGTCGGGCGTGTTCAAAAGCTTGTTTTTTGGAGCGGCGATAGCCCTGGTCAGTTGTTATCGCGGGTTCCACTGCGACGCCGGCGCCGAAGGCGTGGGCCGCGCCGCGACCAGCGCGTTCGTGATTTCATTCGTAATGATCCTGATCCTCGACTTTTTCCTGGGCATTGCCCTGGACAACGTGTACATGATGATCTGGCCCGAGGGTACTCGGCTGTTGTAGCAAAGAAACTGTGCTGCCCCCGTTTTTATGGTTGCGATGAAGGAACACGGTGCGTCGACGGCGATGGGCGCCGGCCCGTTGGTCGAGCTGCGCGACGTGGACGTCGTATTCGACCGGCACGCGGTGCTGCGCGGCATCGATTTGACGATTCCGCGGGGCCAGACGTTGGCGATCATCGGCGAAAGCGGGTGCGGCAAGACGGTGTTGCTCAAGACGATCATCGGCCTGGTACGTCCCACGCACGGCACGATGCACTTCGACGGCAAGGACTTGGCGCGGCTGACCGACCAGGAGTTGACGCGCGAGCGGATGCGGTTCGGCTTCGTGTTTCAGGGCGCGGCGTTGTTTGACAGCATGACCATCGGCCAGAACGTCAGCTTTCCTTTGCGCGAGCATACGAACACGAGCGAGCACGAGATTCAGGAAGTCATCGTTTCGCGGCTGGCCGAAGTGGGCTTGCCCGAGAGTGTCGTCTCGAAGAAACCGGCCGAGCTATCCGGCGGCATGCGAAAGCGCGTGGGACTGGCCCGGGCGCTGGCGCTCAATCCGGAGCTCATGCTCTACGACGAACCGACGACGGGCCTCGATCCGATCATGAGCGACGTGATCAACGAATTGATGCTGCGGACGCGCGAGCAGCACCCGGTCACCAGCGTGGTGGTTACGCACGACATGCGCACGGCGCGCAAGGTGGCGGACCGCGTGATCATGCTGTATCCGCTCAGCCGGCTGACGGCCGACGAGCCGCAAATCGTTTTCGACGGGTCGCCCGAGCAACTCGACAAAGCGAGCGACCCGCGCGTCACGCAGTTCGTCAACGGCGAGGCGGGCGAACGGCTGATGGAAATGAGGAAAATGGCGGACGTTGGCGCGTCTCAAGGCGACTGAGACAGGCGCCAGCAGCGCATTTGCAAGCAACCAGCGAAGCAGGCAATTACCGGCCATGGACGAACGCGTGGTGAAATTTCGAGTCGGAGTCATGGTGATCTCCACCATGCTGCTGGCCGGGATTCTCGTAATGCTGTTCAGTGACACCGGGTCGCTCGTGCGCCCCAAGTACACGATCATCATCCATTTCAACGAGGCCCCCGGTGTGACCGAAGGCACGCCGGTGCGAAAAAGCGGCATTCTGATCGGCCGAGTAACCAAGGTCGACTTTGCACAAGAAGGCGGCGTCAACGTGACGGCCGAAATCAACGAAGGCGTGGTCCTCTATCGCAGCGAGGTGCCGCAGGTCAGCGGGTCGCTGTTGGGCGGCGACGTGGTGATCCAGTTCGTCAAGCGCTCGCGGCCGCCGGCGCTGCTGTCGCCGCCCCACGAGCGCAACCAAGGCCAGCCGAACGATCCGCCTTTGGAACAACGTACCGGCGACGCGGGCCAGGGGGCCAACCAGCAAGACGCCGCTGGGCAACCAGCGCCGCCGGCAATCCCCAACGACGTGATCCAGCCGGGCGACTATATCACCGGCATCGTTGCCCCCAGCCCCGTCGAGGTGATTACCAATCTCGAGGGCAACCTAGCCGGCGCCATCGACACGCTGTCGAACGCCGGCAACGAGGTGGGCAAGGTCGCCGCTTCCATCAACCGGCTGCTCGACGGCAACGAGGAAAGTCTGAGCAGCATTATCACCAAGACAGAATCTACGCTGGCCAGCTTTCAGCAGGCGCTGGACAACATCGACGACGTGATCGGCAAGCCCGAGGTGCGCGAGAATCTGCGCCGCTCGGTCGAGGAGTTGCCGCAGTTGCTCTCCGACACTCGCGGAGCGATGAACACCGTGCGGACAACGGTCGAGAGCGTCGATCGCAACCTGCGTAACCTGGAAGGCTTCACCGCCCCGCTGGGCGAGCGCGGCGCCGATATCATCGACGGCGTCGACCGCACAATGTTGCGGCTGGACGAGCTGATCGCCGAGTTGTCCGACTTCGGCAAGAAGCTCAACAGCGGCGAAGGTTCGCTGGGACGCATCATGCGCGACCCCGACCTGTATCAGAACCTGAACAAGGCCGCGCAGAACATCGCGCAGCTCACGTGCGACCTGCGGCCGGTGGTCGCCGACGCGCGCGTGTTCGCCGACAAGATCGCGCGCCATCCCGAACTGCTGGGAGTTCGCGGCGCCATCAAGCAAAGCCCGGGCACGAAGTAAAACGCCGGCGAGGCGTGGATCGCTCTGGGCACCGCGCTACTGCTGAAACGGACTGCCCGGGCGCGTGACCGGCGGCGGCGAAGCCGGCAGTCCGGGGCGCGCTTGGGGCGCGAACGGCGAAGTTGCGGCGGGCGCTCCGAAGGGAGTCGAAGTCGGAGGCGGTGACAACGGCGCTTGTGGAATGCCGGCCCCGTGGCGCAGGTTTTCGGCGCGGTCCAACAGTTGCTGGCTGGGCACGATCATTTGCGGCTGCAATTGATACTCGACCACCCGCTCGTCGCGGATCTCCCGCGGTACCAGGTTTTCCGAGACAAAGTCGATCACCGGATACTGGTACCACGGCGCCGGGATCGGCTGAATGACCGTCAACGTCTCATAGCCGCTCTTCACCAGCCGGACCTTGCGATTGCCATAGTACACGAAGTCGGTGGAGACCGGCGTGGTGCCGATCTGGTAGTCGTCGACGTAGACCAACGCGCCGGGCGGGTTGCTGCGAATCGTCAACCGCCGTTGCACGCAGCCGCTGGCGCAGGCCAGCACGACCAGCAGCACGCAGAGCATGCTCGGGCGGCGCAACGTGCCTCGACGGCAGAGTACCGGGATACGATTGGGCATCGCGTAAACGAGTTGGTGTCGCCGATGACAAGCGCGAGAGTCGCTGTGGATTACGGGCCCGAACGGACCTCGGGGAGGAGTATAGGAGCCGAGCCCGAGGGCTGCTAGGCGGATTTGCCTGGCAGCCTGTAGCGGTCGCTGGGGGCCAGCATTGACGGCATGCCGCGCAGTCGCGGCTCCCTCTTGGCACGCCTGCGACGCCTGCACGGCACGGGGCTCTATTCGCTTGTTGCGGGGTGGGTTACAATGGGTTGTTTGGGCGGACGAATTGAAATTGTGGATCGGTGCTAGCAGCGCGCCGCAGGCCGCGGCGTGGCCTGGTCGGTGTACCGCGCCGTAACGCGATTCGGGCGGGCCGGTTATGCTTTCCGTCCGGCAGGTTGGCTGAATCCCTGGTCCCACATCCCGTCAACGCAAAGTGACCGAAATGGCCAAATCACTTGGCGATGGGCATACCGCGGTCGAACATGCGGCGCTCACCGACGTTGGACTGCGACGGGCCAACAATCAAGATTCGCTTGCCGTGGCGCTGGCAGGCGACGATGCCGACTGGCGAAGGCGCGGCCATTTGTTCATGGTGGCCGACGGCATGGGCGCGCACGCTGCCGGCGAATTGGCCAGCCAGATGGCCTGCGAAAGCGTCCCGCACACGTATCGCAAACAGCTCGATCGGCCGCCGGCCGATGCGCTCAAGTCGGCCATCGCCGCGGCCAACGCCACGATCCACGAGCGCGGACAGGCGCATGCCGAGTTTCAAGGTATGGGCACTACCTGCAGTGTGCTGGTGCTGTTGCCACGTACCGCCATCGTGGCACACGTGGGCGATAGCCGCGTTTATCGCCTGCGCGGCGGCAAGATCGAGCAACTCACGTTCGATCACAGCCTGGTCTGGGAAATGACGGCCGCCGGGCAAATGCCACGCGGCGAAGTCGCCAGCTTCATTCCCAAGAACATCATCACGCGCTCGCTGGGACCCCGCGCCGACGTGCAGATCGATCTGGAGGGGCCCCATGCGCTGGCCCCGGGCGACGTGTTCCTGATGTGCAGCGACGGATTGAGCGGCCAGGTCAAAGACGAAGAGTTGGGCGCCATCCTGTCCACGCTGTCGCCGGCCGAGGCCGTGCGTGCGTTGGTGGATATGGCAAATCTGCGCGGCGGTCCCGACAACGTCACGGCCATCGTCGTCAAGGTGCTGCAAGTGCCGGATGATGTGGACGGGGAGTCGACGGCGACCGTCGAGGTGGCCGATACGCCCAGCACTCCGATCGCCCAGTTCTTGTGGGTGTTGATGGCGTTGGGACTGCTGATGGCTTTGCTGCTGGCAGTCTCGGGCAACGTGCCGGCGGCACTGGCCAGTGGCCTGCTGGCGGCCGGCGCCGCCGTGGTCGCGCTCGTCGTCAATCTTCTCAAGA
>JBGSYQ010000233.1:0-3951 GCA_041750795.1 Pirellulales bacterium
GTCTGCGTCCTCTATGCCGCGACGGCCGACGCGCAGCCCTCGGTGGTGCGCGCCACCGTGATGGTGCTGGTGGCGTGCGCGGCGGTGACGCTGGGACGCCGCGCGTTGGCTTACAACTCCATCGCCGCGGCGGGATTGATCGTGCTGGCAATCAATCCCGAGGAGTTGTTTCAGTCGGGCACGCAGCTCTCGTTCTTGTGCGTCATGGCGCTGGCCTGGTTGTCCGAACAATCGCAGGCGCGGCGACAACCCGACCCGCTGGAGCGATTGATCGCGCGCACGCGACCCTGGCCGGTACGATTGGCGCGGCGCGGCGCCGGCAACGCCAGGCGTCTGGTGTTGGCCGGCGTGGTGATCTGGTTCGTGATCTGCCCGCTGGTCATGGGGCGGTTTCACCTGGTGTCTCCGGTGGCCATCGTGCTGGGTCCGATTTTGAGCGTGCCGGTGATGCTGGCGATGGCCAGCGGATTCGGCATCTTTGCCGTCGGCTGGTTGTTTCCACCGTTGGCCGCCCTGTTGGGTCGGATGTGCGACGCGAACCTGGCGTTCATGCAAACGTGCGTGGATCTGGCACGCCAAACGCCGGGCAATCACTTCTGGGTCGCCGGCCCGAGCGATGGGTGGCTGGCGGTGTTCTACGGAACGCTGCTGGCGTGGGCGCTCGTGCCACGCTTTGCGCCGCCGCGCCGCTGGTGTGTCGGCCTGCTGTCGGGATGGATCGCCGTGGGACTGCTGGCGCCGCTGTTGACGCCGCGCGATCGCGATCGACTGACTTGTACGTTTCTATCGGTCGGCCACGGATCGGCGGTGGTTCTGGAGTTGCCAGGCGGACGGACGATGTTGTACGACGCCGGACGCTTGGGCGCGCCGACGGGCGCCTCGCGCGCCGTGGCCGGTTACTTGTGGTCGCGCGGTATCACGCATCTCGACGCGATCGTGATCTCGCACGCCGACGCCGACCATTATAACGCAGTGCCGGCGCTGCTCGATCAGTTCTCGGTGGGCGCGATATACGTGTCGCCCGTCATGTTCGAACAGCGCTCCGCGGCGCTCGCTGCGCTGCGCAGCGCGATCGATCGCTCGGGTGTCCCGCTGGCGGAAGTCTGGAGCGGCGATCGCCTGGACGCCGCCGACGACGTGCTGATCGAAGTCTTGCACCCGCCGCGGCGCGGAGTGCTGGGGAGCGACAACGCCAACAGCATCGTACTGAACGTCGAGTACGCCGGGCGCCGGTTTTTGTTGACGGGCGACTTGGAATCGCCCGGCCTGGAGGACGTCGTCGCGGAAGTGCCGCTCGATTGCGACGTGCTGCTGGCGCCGCACCACGGCAGCGCGTCCAGCGATCCGCCAGGCTTTGTCGCTTGGAGCACGCCAGAGTGGACCGTTGTCAGCAGCGGCCGGGGCGAAGTGCTGCCGACGGTGGCCACCGCCTACACGTCGCGCGGCGGAGAAGTGCTGTCGACGTCGACGCGCGGGGCGGTGCGCGTGGAATTCTCCGCTGCTGGCATCGGCGTGGATTGCTGGCACGCGGTCAAGTAACCGCGGCGCACGCTGGCGTTCGCCTTGAGCGTTGGCCGAATGCGGCCTATGATTTCGAGTAGACGCTGCGAGCGGTTCGTGGACCTTTCGTGGGACCGCTCGCCGCCGGCCCGGGCACACGATCGCCGGCAACTCAAGGCGCCGCAAACGCGGCGCGCCCGACGTTGCCGGATGCCGGCATGCCGGTGGGCGGCCAGGCAGGCGCGATTTCTCAGAGCACACCCCAGGATGTGATCCTCCATGCGAGCAATCGACGCCACGCGTCTGTACTTCGACCGGGCCGCCGACTTGATGGATCTCAGCCAGAATATCCGGCAGTTGCTGCTGACGGCCAAGCGCGAGGTGTCGGTGCAAATCGCCGTCGAGCTCGACAACGGCGAGATCGCCACCATGATCGGCTATCGCGTGCAGCACGACGACGCACGCGGGCCGATGAAGGGCGGGCTGCGCTATCACCCGGAAGTCGACTTGGGCGAAGTGCGCTCGCTGGCGGCGCTGATGACTTGGAAAACGGCGCTGGTGGACGTGCCCTTCGGCGGCGCCAAGGGGGGCGTGGCCGTCGATACCGCCAAGCTCAACGCGCGCGAACTGGAACGCATCACGCGCAAGTTCGTCGACGGCATCCACGACGTGATCGGTCCGGATATCGACATTCCGGCGCCCGACATGGGCACCAACTCGGAAGTGATGGCCTGGATCATGAACCAGTATCAGAAGTACCACGGGTTCAATCCGGCCTGCGTCACCGGCAAGCCCGTGGAGCTGTACGGCATCCCCGGCCGCGAGGAAGCCACGGGGCGCGGCGTGGGTATTTTGGCATTCAAGATGCTGGGACGCTTGGGGCGCAAGCCGGCGCAAACGCGCGTCGCGCTGCAGGGCTTTGGCAACGTGGGCTCGCACGCGGCGAAATTTCTGTCCGAAAGCGACTTCAAGGTGGTGGCGGTGAGCGACGTCAGCGGCGGATACTATCAGCCGAATGGACTCGACGTGCCGCGTTTGTTGCAGTATGCACGCGAACACGGCGGCCGGCTGGAAGGCTACGGCGACGTGGAACGTCTGTCCAACGCCGAGCTCTTCGAACTCGACGTCGACTTGCTGATTCCCGCGGCGCTGGGCGGGGTGATCACCGCCGACAACGCGCAACGCATCAAGGCGCCGCTGATCATCGAGGCGGCCAATCAACCCGTCTGGCCCGATGCCGACCAGATCTTCGACGCGCGCGGCACGATCGTGCTGCCCGACATATTGGCCAATGCCGGCGGCGTCACGGTCAGTTACTTCGAATGGGCCCAGAACCGGCAGCACTATTCCTGGGGGCTCAACCGCGTCCGGCAGGAGCTCGACCGCGTGCTCTCCGACAGCTTCGAACGCGTCTGGAGCCTGGCCACCGAACGAAAAGTCAGCTTGCGAACCGCGGCCTACATCCTGGGCATCGGCCGCGTCGGCCGGGCCACGATTCTGGGAGGCATTATCTGATGGAACCGGTTAAGAGTGACGAACTGCTCGCGCGCGTCCCCGCCTTACGTGGGCTCAACGCCGGCGAGCGCCATCAACTGCAGGAAATCGGCCGCGAGAAGACGTTCGAGCCGGGCGAGCGCGTGCTCGTGCAGGGTAAGACCAGCCAGTTCTTGTGGTTCGTGCTCGAAGGGCAATGCCAGGTGGTGCGCGATACGACGCACGACGGCCCCGTGGTGCTGGCCGAACTCGGACCGCTGCAACTGTTCGGTGAAATGTCGTTCTTCAGCCCCGCGCCGCACTCGGCGAACGTTGTTGCCAAGACGGCCATCCGGTTACTGTGCATCGACCGCAGCGATTACGACGATCTGATCCGCGACAATGTTCCGGCCGCTTACAAGCTGGCCTACAACATCGTCGAAGGCGTGGCGGCCAAGCTCCGCCGCATGAACGACCGGCTGGCCGAGCTCTCCGCCGAGCAAGACGGCCAGGACGACCGGCACCTCGAATGGCGGCAATTCCGCGATCGACTGTTCAAGGGCTGGAGCCTGTAGGACGACGCCCTGTTGCCGAAAAGGGGGTACTCGTAATGACCCCTTTTTGTTCCCAGGGCCAAGCGTCCCTTGCGCATGCTGAGCGACACAACTTGAAGTGCGAAACCATCATTCGAGACCGAGACGGAAAATACACGCCCGACTTTGACCGCGTGTTCCAGAAGCACGGCATCGCACCGAAGCCCGTTGGCCCTCGGGCCCCCAACCTGAACGCCTGCATCGAGCGGTGGATTCAAAGTCTGAAGAATGAGGCACTCAATCACTTTGTCGTGTTTGGCCTGGCACACTTCGACCACATTGTGCGCGAGTTCGTCGACTACTACAACCATGCTTCATACTGCCACACCTCGCTATGTGCTTGAAAAGCCGAGAGATTTTTGTCGTGCGTCTGGTTTCGCGGGGG
>JBGSYQ010000234.1:0-21267 GCA_041750795.1 Pirellulales bacterium
ACGGTCACATGGGGTGACCAGACCTGGGAAGAGATGATGATCGGTTGGTTCGGCTCGATCTCGGCCGATGAGGATTTGCAAGCGACCTCCGAAACGCCTGACAACGACGGCGCCGCTTCTAAATCAGAATAGTCGCCAGCCCAAGCATCAAGAATCGAGCACGCTTTGCATTCCTGTCTTTGGAAGCAAGGCGGCGCCGGTTTCTTGTGATCCCTCGTGCGCTGCAGCATCGTGCAATCCGCCTTCGCCCAAACTGCGGCACGTCGCGTGGTTGGTGTCACCATGGGTTGCCGGCAGGTCAATTGGACCGACCGCCACTCACGCGAACGGCGGCTGGTCATCCACCCTGCACCCAATCGTTTTTGCCCGTAACATGACAACACGCCGTGGAGGCCGCGCTTTTGGAGCGAGGCGACGAACTCGCGCCAATGGATTTCCGCTTCTGAGAGCGAGACGCTCACGCCGAGAATGGACCGCCCGCCCGCGGACGTCAATCCGATGGCCACCAGAACGGCGCAGGGGACGACCGCACCGCCACGGTGGATCTTCTCTCGTAGCGCGTGTCCAGGATCAAGCACGGCGTCTCGCCCAAAGTCGGCGCACAGCCTAGATGGGCAGGAATTAGTCGGCCCAGCAACCTCCACGGATGGCGCGGCGGAACCCGGCAGGCCAATCCGTCGAGACGGCAAAACCGGCTGTGCCAACGGCCAGTTTTCGGGCCACAACGCGACTGCGACATCGCCGCCCGATGCGGGGGCAGAGCATTCGTGTTACGCGAGCATAATGCGCGGACTGAAAATCGGTGCCTGGCTACTGTTAGTGAATCATCTGTTCTGCAAAAGGGACGGGCCTTGGCTCGGTGCTCCTTCCTGCTGCTGGGCCAGCCGGGATTTGCGTTCGAGTCGAAGCGCGGTCAATATAAGTATTGCGCTGCGGCCGCTATGGTGCGTCAGCGCTCCAACCCGAGGAACTGGAGATTGCATGTTTAGTTGCGCCTCGCGAGTCTTGGCCATTGCGACTGTCCTTAGTCTGCTCGCTGCCGCCCGCAGCGCCGAGCCCGGGCCAGCAGTTTCGGTCCAGGCGGCGGCGTTTTTCGAAAGCGAAGTCAAACCGCTCTTGGCGACGCACTGCTTGAAATGCCATGGCGGCATGGGCAAGGCCAAAGGCGGCTTATACCTGACGAGTCGCGAGGGAATTCTAAGGGGCGGCGACTTGGGGCCGGCGGTGTCGCTGGAAACGCCTCGCGAAAGTCTGTTACTGGAGGCGGTGAACTACATCGGCATCGAAATGCCTCCAGGCGGCAAGCTGGCGGAGGAGCAGATTGCCGTGCTGACGAAATGGATCGACCTGGGGCTACCCTGGGGGGCTCAGCGCGCGCTCGCCGAGCAGCCAACCGACGACCACGGGCCGCCAACAGTGGACGAAACATCAAAAGCGTTCTGGTCGTTTCAGCCGGTCGCCGTACCAACGCTGCCCGATGTGCATGACAACAGCTGGGTGCGGACTCCAATCGATACGTTCGTGTTGGCCGGACTCCAGCAAGCAGGACTCGAACCTGCGCTGCCGGCCGAAAAGACCGTGCTGATTCGGCGCGCTTACTACGACCTTATCGGTTTACCGCCCTCGCCCGAGGAAGTTGAGGCATTTCTGGCGGATAATTCGCCGGGCGCGTTCGCGCGGGTCATCGACGTCCTGCTCGAGTCACCACACTACGGCGAACGATGGGCCCGGTATTGGCTCGACCTGGTGCGCTACGCCGAAACCAACAGCTATGAGCGCGACGGGGCAAAGCCGTTCGCGTGGCGCTATCGAGACTACGTGATTCGATCCTTCAACGATGACAAACCATACGACCAGTTTGTCACCGAGCAACTTGCAGGCGACGAACTGGACAACGTGACCCCCGATACGATCGTCGCCACGGGTTATTACCGTTTGGGCATTTGGCAGGATGAGCCGGTTGACCCTGAGCAGGAGTTGTTCGAGGATCTGGACGATTTGGTGCGGACAACGGGTGAGGTGTTTCTCGGCCTGACGATCGGCTGCGCACGTTGTCACGATCACAAGCTCGACCCGCTCCCGCAGTCCGATTACTACCGCATGCTGGCGTTCTTCCGCAACGTCCGCCGCTATGGCGTGCGGTCGCAGGAGAGCATCGACGACGCTTCGATATGTACACTGGGCAGCGAGGAAGAGGCTCGCCGCAACCAGGAGCAGATTGACACCCACAAGCGGCAGACGAAGCAAGTTCGCGAGGCGCTGCAGGCGCTCAACGAGCGGATTGTTGCGGCGCTGGTGGGAGTCGAAAAGGACGACTGGAAGACGGAGGCGATGCGTGTGGAGATCGCTCGTCGGCAGGTCGGCAAGGCGCTCTCGCCGGAAGAATTTGAGCGATATGCCGAACTGACGGCGAGCCGCGACGAATTGGCGAAGGTTCGCCCCGCCGGACTCGAAAAGGCACTGTGCGTCAAGGAACACGGCCGCGAGTGTCCGCCGACCCACGTCTTGGTGCGGGGCAACGCGCACGCGGCGGCTGCGCAGATCGAGCCGGGTTTCCCGCTGGTCCTCTCCCCATCCGAGCCGGTGATCTCACTGCCGGCCGACGACGTGCAATCGACCGGCCGCCGGCGCGCTTTGGCAATGTGGATTGCCCAGCCAGAGAACCCGCTGACGGCGCGCGTCATGGTGAATCGCATCTGGCACTATCACTTTGGTCGCGGGATCGTGCGCTCGACAAGTGATTTCGGCTTCCAGGGGATTCGGCCGACCCATCCTGAATTACTGGATTGGCTGGCCTCGGAATTCGTCGCTGGCGGTTGGCGGCTGAAGCGGTTGCACAAGCTGATCATGCTCTCCAACACCTATCAGATGTCGTCGCGGGCGAACGAGCAGGCGCTGGTCATCGATCCACTCAATGACTTGCTCTGGCGGTTCGATATGCGGCGACTTTCAGCCGAGGAGATTCGCGATTCGATTTTGGCGGTGAACGACAGCCTGAATCGTGGGGCAATGTTCGGCCCAAGCGTGTATGTGACGATTCCTAGTGAAGTGCTGGCTGGCCAATCCATGCCCGGGTCCGGCTGGGGAAAATCGTCGCCGGCCGACAGCTCGCGACGCAGTATCTACATTCATGCCAAGCGATCGCTCGCCGTGCCGATGATTGCCAGCTTTGACGGGCCGGATAGTGATGCAAGTTGTCCGGCGCGATTCGTCACCACGCAACCGACGCAGGCACTGGGCATGCTCAACAGTCTGTTTGTAAACGAGCAAGCAACTCGCTTTGCCGATTATCTTCGCGGGAGTGCCGGCGACAATCAGGATGCACAGGTTACTTTGGCTCTGCGGCGACTTTTCCAGCGCGAGCCGGCGCGCGCCGAAATCGACCGCGGATTGAACCTGATTGCATCGCTGCAACAAGAGCATGGTCTGTCGCCGGAACTGGCCCTCAAGCAGTTTTGCGTGGCGGCCTACAATCTGAACGAATTCGTGTACCTGGATTGAACGAGTGAGCGTGACGATGAGCAGCCAACGCAGGGGGCGAAGTTTCTGCGGACGTACGCGGCGAGAATTTCTCTGGCAGGCGGGAGCCGGTTTCACGGGCACCGCGCTGGCAGCGCTATTGGGCGACGATGGATTTCTGGCCAGGCAGTCGATTGCCGCCGACGGTGTCAGCGCATGGACCAATCCGCTGGCCGCCCGTCCGCCGCAGTTGCCGGCTAAGGCCAAGAGCGTGATCTTTCTGTACATGTATGGCGGCCCCAGTCACATCGATACATTCGACTACAAACCTGCCATGAAGGGCATGGACGACAAAACGGTCGACGTGAAGACGTTCGGTCGCGGCGGGCACAAAAGTAAAGGGCGAATTGTCGAGACGCGTTGGGAGTTTGCCCAACATGGGCAGTGCGGCCAGTGGGTCTCGACTCTGTTTCCGCATCTGGCCAGCTGTGTGGACGATATCGCGTTCATACACTCGATGACCGCCGACTCGCCCATTCACGGCTCGGCGATGTTGATGATGAACTCGGGCAAGATTCTCAGCGGCAGCCCGTGCCTTGGATCGTGGGTCAATTACGGGCTGGGAACCCCGAACGAAAACCTGCCGGGCTTTGTGGTCATGCTCGATCCGCGCGGCGGTCCGATTAGTGGCGCCAAGAACTGGAGCAGCGGCTACATGCCGGCGACGTACCAGGCCACCGTCATGCGGTCACAGGGTGCGCCTATTCTGGACCTGGACTCTCCGCTGGGAGTAAGCCGCGAAATGCAGCGCGAAATGCTCGACACGATTCGTGGTTTTAACGAGGAGCACCAGTTGCCCCGAGCCGACAATTCCAATCTGTCGGCCCGCATCGCCAGCTATGAACTCGCGTACAAGATGCAAGCCGCGGCGCCCGATGCCGTCGACCTGCGCCAGGAGGACGCCCAGACGTTGGCACTCTATGGCCTCGACGACAAACAGACCGAGGTATTCGGTCGCCAGTGTCTGCTGGCGCGGCGTCTCGTGGAGCGCGGCGTGCGCTTCGTGCAGTTGTATTCCGGCGGCAACCACAATGACGCCAATTGGGACGCGCACGGCGACCTGAAAGCCAATCATGATTTGCACGCTGGCGAAACCGACAAGCCGATCGCCGGCTTGCTCAGGGATCTGAAGCAGCGGGGGATGTTGGATGAGACGCTCGTCGTGTGGGGCGGTGAGTTCGGCCGCCAGCCCACGGCCGAGTACGAAAAGGGAACCGGCCGCGATCACAATGCCTACGGTTTCACCATGTGGATGGCGGGCGGTGGAATCAAGGGAGGCGTCAGCTACGGAAAGACAGACGAATTGGGTAGCGCCGCCGTCGAAAACCGCCTCCAGGTCAAGCAACTTCATGCCACCATCCTGCTGCAGCTCGGGCTCGATCCGAATCGCTTGTCGTACTTCTACAACGGGTTGGACCAAAAGCTGGTCGGCGTCGAGGGCGCCGAGCCGATCATGGAGATCATCACCTAGAACTTAGACGTCCATGTGATGCTCACTTCGGTCTGCGTGCGGTACGCAACGCCCGGGCAATTACCCAGTGGACGCTTGATTCAATTCCCAACTGAAGCGGTTCCGCTGTCCGCCGCCAAACGGCAAGACATGCGCGGCCGGGCCAACACCGCCAAACTGTTGGCCGACAACCCGACCCAGATGCGCCTTCGCAAGCTGGAGGTGCGTAAGCGTTTCACCAACCCCACACCCGTATTGCCGCGCTGCTCCACCCGATGGAACCGAAGGGGGCCGCTAGTGCCACAAACGGTCGATTAGTGCCACAAACGGTCGATTTATGGGACGTCCCAGAAAGCATATGAGGAGTTCGAGCGGGATCCTTCCAAGTGCCGCACTCGGTCGGTCTGAACTCAGGAAATCGCCATCTCGGCTCCGCGCAAGTTTGCCGATGAGTCCCGTTACTCAGCTCATTTGCTCCAGCTGCCGGTCACGTCTTCAGTACAAACGACACCTTCATGTTGACGCGATACTCGGAGATCTTGCCGCCATCGACGACGACTGTCTGCTCTTGAATCCATGCTCCCTTGACCTTATCGAGCGTCTTGTCAGCCCGAGCGATTCCTTGCTTGATCGCATCCTCGAAGCTCTTGGTGGACGAGGCAGTAATCTCGGTGACTTTAACAATGGCCATGATGAGCTTCCTTTAAAATAAATCGGTAAGTGACTGGTCGAATGAAAGAATCGCTCTACACACCCGCGCTGAACGTCGCGAGTACTTGGTCAACCTTGGTTCAGTTTTCGGGGCACCATCGCGGGCGGATTTCAGCTGGCTCTAATTCTACAGGTCCAGGTAAATAACCGCACGCAGATTTGAGGTGGCGCCGAAATACGTTCATTTGCTGACGCTCGCAGCAGGACGCCCACGATTGGCAGTCGCGCGTCGTTCCGAGAATGCGTATGACTTGACGGGACGCCACGACCGTCCCATCGACGGCATGATTTTTGGCGCCGACCGGGAGCGGTCTCGGAATACGGTCGATTCTTGGAGACCGAGGCGAAGCTTGAGTTAATGGCATAGGGCAAGACCGCTCGTCGCCTACCACCGCTTGGCCGCGCAGCGACACTAGGGGCGTCATCACTTGGATCTAGTGTGCGAACGCTCCGCAACCGGGTTCTGCATTGATGTAGAGCCCCGGCGGGTACTCTCTTGCGGACGTGAACTCCTTGAGAGCCTGGCAGTTGATGACCGACGACACTTTCTCGCGCGCCGCCAATTGATAGCTCCGCGCTAGCGCCTCGCGGAACTCCTCGGGAGTACTCACATATTCCCCGTGGCCGGCGAGCGCTTGGGCGATCTGGTCGTAGCGCAAATTTTCGTGGAAATAGTACATGTGCATCGAGCGAGCGGAAGAGGAAGCCTGCGGCCAGGTGCCCCAACAATTGTTGTTGTAGACGATGGTAACTACTGGAATCTTGTATTTTTGTGCGGTCTCTAGCTCAAATAGGCTATACGCGGTGCTTGCATCGCTGGTTACACAAAGAACCGGAGCCCCTTTAAACGCTGATTGCGGTCCGACGCCCTGCTGGACCGCCGCACCGGCGCCGATCATCATGGCCAGATCTGGACCAATGGCGCCAAATTGATACCCGCAAGTGACGCCCTGTGCGGGGCGGTACGCACGCAGCCAACGGCCAATGTAGGTGCCGATCGTCCAGCCGCCCCAGCCGGTCACGGTCTGCTTCGGATCAATATCACCCTTGTAGAGGAAGTCGTGGACTTCCTTGCCGATCACCGCCGGGTGCAAATGATCGGTCGAGCGGCTGTGCTTGAGTCCACGTTCGTACTCGTCATTTATCTTCTTGAAATAACTCTGCCGGGCAGCCGCCAGCTCGTCGACCCAGGCATCTCGTTTGCGGCGCGGAAGCGCCTCGGCGAGGGCTTCCATGAATGGCCGCTCGCTGCTCACGATGCCCAAATCGATGGGCCAATTCCGTCCGATGTCCTCGGGCACCGGGTGAACCCGGATCGACTTCACGTCCGGATTCAAGCGATATTCACCCGGCGTCGGCATGCAATACTGTCCGACGAAAATCACCAGGTCCGCGCTCAACAGTGCGTCGGGTGTAAGACTGGCGGATAGCCGATGCTCGTCCGGAAAATGGCCGCGGACGGGTCCTGAAGTCACCACGGCCACTTCGTTTTTCTCGGCGGCTTCCAACAGCGGGTCCCAGGCCTTGTCTTGGAAAACTCCCTGGCCCGCAATAAGCAGCGGCCGCTCCGATTTGTGGATAAGTTCGACCGCCTTTTGCATATCTTTTGCACAGGGATAAGCACGGGATTCGGTGCGATATTTGTCTTTCGTGTAGAAGTCCTTTAGTTTTGCCGAATCGGTGAACCGTGCGCGCGCCACTTCGCCGGGGAAATCGAGGTGCACGGGGCCGGGCACACCCGACTTCAGATTGCGGAATGCATACGAGCCGTATTCCCAAACACGGTCCGGCGCGATCAGTCGCTTGCCGAACTTCTTCATCCCCGTTGTGATCGGCTGCTGATAGACGGTCTGCACGAATCCCTCGCGATCATCGGCCGCGATCTGCGTGTTGCTGGCCAGCACCAACAGCGGAGTGCGCGCCGCAGCAGCCGCGGCGATATTCATGATCATGTGCGTAAAGCCGGGGCCTTCGGTGCCGGAGCAGGCAGTGACCTCTCCGGTAGCACGCGAAAAGCCGTCCGCGGCGGCGCACATCGATCCCTCGGTTCGTCCCCCGTAACTGGGAATGCCGGCTGCCGCGATGGCGTTGATGACGGTGTAGTTTCCTGGACAACAAAACATCGCTGCGAGGTCCTCTTCCTTACACAGGCGCGCAAAGACCTCGGCGCCGGTCATACCTTGCCCGTCGAACGTGCCCGGCTTGGGGGCCTGGTTCATCGAGTCGGAGAATTCTTTCGGGATCGCGATCGAAGGAATCTTGGCCAGCGCCCCATGCACCTCTCCGTTGGCGACCACTCCTGCTACAAACGCACCTGCTCCGGCCGCGGAGGAAACGAGGAACGATCTGCGGCCAGCAACACCTTTTTCCTGTGTGGCGCCGTTAACTGCGGCGGGTGTCGATCCCTGGCTTGCCATCACTTAAACCTCCCGTGGTTGATTCTGGTCGCTGAGACAGTTCTGCCTCTTCAGGTAGCTCCGGCTAATCTCCCTCCGCTCGATGAAACGAAACCAATTTGGCGGCCCATGAGCACTGCGTGTAAGGTCGCCGGGGACCTTCAATCAGGATATAAGTTAACACTCACTTACCGGTCGATTTTCCGATTTGGCGGTCCGCTGGTCAAGATTCAGCCGCCGCAAAGTCGCGAAAGCTACGAATCTTCAGGCCACGATTGGCATGGCAGATGCTCCGTAGTTCGCGCCACCGCGGAGGCAGTCAATTTGACACAAGCGGCCCGGGCGTTGCCCTGGGGATAAAACTGCGATTGCCGATGTACCTGATCGCTGAGCGAGCCCCCAAAGCTGCACCTCTATAGAAATTCGGGTTTTTTCGTTGGAGAGCTCGATTGCCGGCAAGTCCATTGCGACCGGAGTTCGTAGGGCGATGATGCCAAGGTCACGGAGAAGGCAGCCAAGATCAATTTGCCGAGTTCCTTCGACCAACGAAAAGCTGCCGTCAAAATGTCCGCCACTGAGCTACAGGACGCCACGCGCGATCTGTTAGTTTGGGAACGAAGGCGGTATTCGGCCGTTGGCCAGTCTGAAGTGTTAGAGGCGACATCCGGACTGGCTAAGGCCAGCTTGACGGTCCAGCAAACCGAAGCAAAGCTGCAACAAGCTCGGCGCAGTCTTGGTCAAGCATGTTTGGAGTCGGAGTTTGCACCACCTGTCTTACAGGATCTCTATTCAGAGATTCAACGATTGCGCAATGTCTAGTGATCCTTCGGTTCAACATCGATGGAAGGCGTCGCGTCACCGCGACGGCAGAGTCGCACTTGCATCTCGTCCGAGTCCTAAGGCAACTCCAGCCCGGTGCCCTTGAGTGCCTTCTGCAGTTGCTTCATGTCGAGGCTTCGCG
This sequence comes from Pirellulales bacterium, assembly GCA_041750795.1. Lineage (GTDB taxonomy): Bacteria > Planctomycetota > Planctomycetia > Pirellulales > PALSA-1355 > JTS-RE94. The sequence goes on from JBGSYQ010000234.1 coordinate 9,038, forward strand.
GCGCAATTGCTTGCCGCGCAGCCATGGCCGCGGCTGTGCCGGCCGCCTGTCCCTGGAACAGGACGACGTGCGCGGTGCCAAGGGTGCGGCCGCCCGCCGTAGATTTGCCCACGACGAGCAGCCCCTCCACCCCCTCGGGCAGCAAGGCAGCAAACGGAATCTCGACAAGGTCGTCATTGCCCTTCTTCATAATGAAGATCGCGTCGGGCGCTTTTACGCCGCCTTTAAATTTGGACTGCGGCCAGTTCGGAACAGCAAGATGGCGACCACTCCGTAAACCGATGGAGTCGGCGATCCGTTCGATCACGCAGCGCTCAAAGCCTGGTATATAACGCTTCAAGAATCGCTGGAACTGTGCCAGCATCAGGCGGCTGTTAACCTCTGCCCAACTAATATCGTCGACCTTCAGCGGATCAATCCCGGTAATGTAGGTTCGTGGTCGGGCGATGTCCTGGTCGCATTTCAGGCCTTCGGGGATGGCCATGATGCCGGTCTCGTTTCGCCGATGCAAAAGGACCAAATCGCCGTTGGCGTGTGCCACCATGGCTTGGCGAACATAGGCCGGCTTAAAGCGGTCGCCCAGGTACTCAGGCCACCATTGATCCCAGGGATGCTTGAGCTCTGCAAAGGGACCAACAATGGACTCCAACCACGCGCGATGGGTTCCGTCGAGCGGCTGATCGTTTTCATGGTACCAGGCATTGAATCTCCGTTCGTCAACTTCTGCCAGGTACGCTTGCAATCCCATGTACGATTCCTCGCGCAGCATCGGGGCACCCGCTGCTGCCGCAATCTCGCCGAGTCCTGTGCTGTCAATGAAGACACTCGCCGCCAGTACATGTCGACCTTGCGGACTCTGCACGATAATCGACTTTAGCGCGCGGTCTACGACAACGGCATCGGCGAACTTTGTGTGAAAGTGCATCTGGACGCCTGCATCTTGCATCATCTGCAACAGCGCGGTCGTGACGACCTCGTGGTAACGGATAATGAGCTCGCCGCGCGATAGCAGCTCCTCCAGCGTCGTGGGCTGCAGAGCATGCTGACCCGTCTTGACGATGGCTACTGCTAGATCGCGAAACAGACCCTCATGAATTGTCGGCTTCCAGCCTGAAACGCCAATGACTGGCCCCAAGCCAATGGGCACGTGTGGATCGATGTGCCCGTGCTCTTCCACGAAGATGGTCTTGGCGCCTGCTCGTGCGGCCGCGATTGCTGCGAAACAGCCGCCAAGGCCCCCCTGAGTGCCGCCGACCACGATGACATCCGCTTCGTGGGTGATCGGCACGTTCCGTTCATGTTCGACGACAGTCTTGCGCGCCGCGTCCACTTGCGGAGACTGGGACATGGCTGGCGACGCCAAAACCGCGCCGACAGGCAAAATGGGCGACGCCATGAGAAACTGCCTTCGTCTCATGGTGAGCTCCCAATTTGGGTAAGCGCGCTCTTCGTCAAAATCACGTTTGGGGGAGAAGATCCAGTCGCCGTTCGTACGCGAGAATCACAACTGCATGGTGGGTGCATTGTAGCGGGTGCCCTCGAGTGTCAGTGTGCCAGCCGGGTGCGTGTCGGTCTGGTACCCCAGGTCGATGTTGCCCACGCGGGCAAGCTATTTCAGGTGTGGCCGTAGTGTGGGATCTGGGTTGTCGCCGTCGGGACGCGTCCTTTCGCAGCGCGCAACCCAACGGAGCCACGGGTCTGCTGCGGGAGTCGAACAACCCTAGCACCGATGCTTAAGTTAGTACATCGGAAAGCACGTTCCCAGCGACGTCAGTCAGCCGAAAATCCCGCCCCTGAAACTTGAAGGTCAGTTTCTGATGGTCGATGCCCATCAGGTGTAGAATCGTGGCGTGGAGATCGTTGACGCTCACGGGCCGATCGACAGCCCGGTAGCCGAAATCATCGGTTGCGCCGTAGGCCTGTCCGCCGCGTATGCCGCCACCGGCAAGCCACATGGTGAAGCCGGCGATGTGATGGTCGCGACCATTGCCCTGAGCCATGGGCGTGCGGCCGAACTCGCTGCCAAAGACGATCAAAGTATCGTCGAGCAGGCCGCGCTGCTTGAGGTCCATCACCAGTGCGGCGGTGGCCTGATCCACCTCAGCTGCGCTTCCCGCCGAGTGCTCTTTGACGGCACCGTGATGGTCCCAGTCACGGTGATAGAGCTGAATGAATCGCACGCCGCGTTCCGCAAGTCGTCGTGCCAACAAACAGTTCGAGGCAAACGTTCCGTCGCCTCCCTGCGTACCGTACAGATCGAGAATGCTCTGCGGCTCGTTGCGGGTGTCCATCAACTCTGGAACGCTCGATTGCATGCGAAAAGCCATCTCGTATTGGCTGACCCGCGTAGCAATTTCCGGGTCGTCCACTGCCTCGTGCTCGAGGCGATTGAGCCGCGCAACAGCATCCACGACGTCGCGCTGCTGCCCCGCCGTGACGCCGGCCGGACTGCTTACGTACAGCACCGGGTCGCCCGTGCTACGGAATTCAACGCCCTGGAATCGGCTAGGCAAGAAGCCGGAGTGCCATTGCCGCGCGGCAATCGGCTGCTTCTGACCATACTTTCCCGTCGAGACCATGACGACGAAGCCGGGCAGTTCGTCCGTGTCAGCCCCCAGGCCATAGTTAAGCCACGAACCTGCAGCGGGTCGACCGGCGATCATCGAACCGGTATTCATAAACGTATGGGCGGGATCGTGATTGATTGCCTCAGTGTGCATCGAGCGGATGATGCACATCTGGTCCGCGATCTTTTCGCCCATGTGAGGGAAAATTGAGCTGATCTCCTGTCCCGAGTTGCCGAACTTCTTGAACGGATGCTGTGGAGCAAAGCAGGTCAGCTTGGCGCCTTGCAGTTGTGCGATTTGTTGCCCGGCGGTAATCGACTCGGGCATCGGCTGGCCATTCATTTCGGCGAGCTTAGGCTTGTTGTCGAACGTTTCGAGATGCGACATCCCGCCGGCCATATAGAGCCAGATGATGCGTTTGGCTCGGGGTGCGAAGTGTCGCGGCTGGACGACGCCCGACCAGTGGCTCGAGGCCGCCGTTGCTTCGCCGGCCAGCGCACGATCGCCGGTGCCGCGTCCCAGTAGCGACGCGAGCGCCAGCCCACCAATGCCACGAGCAGCACGGCCCAGAATTGCGCGGCGCGTCATCTGTGACGTCCGAACGTAATCCGATGCCATCGCGTCAATACCTCATCACCAGTTCATGCAGATTCAAGATCGCACGGGCAACCGACATCCACGCGGCCAGCTCGGCTGGATCGAGATCGGCGGGTTGGGGCCGAGCGCCGACCGCGCGCAACTTCTTCGCCGCGTCGGGATCATGATAGAATTGCTCGCGGTGCTTGCCCACGAGTTCGCCGAGCACGGCGGCCTCATTGGCTCGTATCGGCCTCGATAGCGCGCGCTGAAACGCGAACTGGAGACGCGTATCGGTGGTTGCGCCGCCTTCGCGAAGAATCATTTCCGCGAGTGCGCGGGCCGCCTCGACATAGGTCGTGTCGTTGAGCAGCACCAGCGCCTGCAGCGGCGTGTTCGATCGAGAGCGGTCGGCCGTGCACTCTTCGCGGCTCGGTGCGTCGAATGCCAGCATGCTAGGATGCAGATACTGTCGCTGCCAATGCGTGTAGAGTCCGCGCCGATACAAATCTGCACCCTGGCTGTTGTCCCACTCTCGAGCCGGGAAGTTCAGATAGGCCCAGTACCCTGGGGGCTGATAGGGTTTAGCGCTCGGTCCGCCGATCCGTTCGACCAATAATCCGCTCACGGACAACGCGTTGTCGCGGACCGTTTCGGCATCCAGCCGATACCGCGACTGCCTGGCAAACAGCAGATTGTAGGGATCGCGTTCCCGCAATTCCGGACGGTTGGAGCTTTGGCGATACGTTTCGCTGAGCACGATCGAGCGAACAACGTGCTTCACATCCCAGCCGCTCTCCATGAACTGCAAGGCCAGCCAATCTAAAAGCTCGGGGTGCGTGGGCCATTCTCCCTGTGCGCCCAGATCATCCAGCTTGCGCGACAATCCCGCACCGAAGAACAGTTTCCACAGTCGGTTGACGAACACGCGTGCGGTGAGAGGGTTCTCGCGCGCGACCAGCCAGTTTGCCAGGTCAAGCCGCGTCAGACGCCGGTCGGCAGGCAGGTCGGGCGGCAGAAACTCTGGAACTCCCGGCTGCACCAATTCGCCGGACTCGTCCATCCAGTTGCCGCGCGGCAGGACGCGTATTGGCCGGGGCTCGACGGCATGCGTTACCAGCGTCGTCGGTATCTTTTGGACTAGTTTGGCGCGAGCCTTTTCCAGCTCGGCCAATGCTTTGCGATCGGGCTCGAGTGCCGGCGCGATGGATCGGTAGTACCCAGCGAGTTCAGCACGCTGCGTGTCATTGCGATTGGTAGGAGCAATGGTTAGAACGTCGCGTACGACGCGCGGTAAGCCCGCACCGAGGGCACGTATTGGCCGCGTCGCGCTTGTTACTGAGAGTCGAAAGTGCCCCAGCGTGTGTCCCCCCAGTCCACGATTCTGCACGAGCACCACGGACAGCGACACGCCGGAGCCAGGCAGATCCTCGCGCGTTTCGAACACGGCATGGTTGGCGAGCGCCACCTCCTCCACGGTTGCCCAGCCCGACAGATCGGACTCATCCCCGTCAATTGCACCGGCCGCGGTCAAACGTGCTCCGTCGTTTTTTCCGCCTTCGATCCGCTGCGCGAAACTCTCGCTGGCGTTCTGCAGCGCAACGGGCAACTCCTCCGCTGATTCACCGAGTCGGTGGCGCACGACGAACTCCGTGAGCATGAAGTTGCCGTTCGCCGCGCGGCCGGCCCCCTTGCCTGGCAGTGAATCGTGCGGCAGAGTTTCGATCCGAAAGCCGGTGACGCCGGTCGGAATGCTGTTGAACTTGAGGGTATAAGTGTCCGTCTCCGGTTGCACGCCACTCGCCAGGACCGATGCGTCGTCTAGTACGGTCAGCGTAGCTCCGCCCGCGGACACGGCCTCGACAGGCCGCAGGTACGTCCACTCGATGGGTGGCGCGACCGATCGTTCCCAGGCAACTTGCTCCGCTTCGAGTTCGGGTGTGGAAGTATCGAGCTTCGACTTTACCGCGGCAATGTTGCTGTCAAACCGGGCCAGCTCGGCTTCTTGGTCGGAGGATGGGAGCTGAATCGACGGGCCCCAGTTGCCATCCACATTGGCGCCTGAATAGAGCCCCCGCTCCTCGATGTCGGCAAAGAAGGCCTCCATCTGATAGAAGTCGCGCGAAGCGAATGGATCGAATTTGTGATCGTGGCACTCGGCGCAGCCGATGGTCACGCCGAGCCACACGCCACTCAGGTTGCGAACACGCTCCGCAATGTACTTAGACAGGTATTCTTTGGGCTGCACGCCTCCTTCGGCGCTCATCATGCCCAGGCGATTGTAGCCGGAGGCAATTCTGACCTCTTTTGTCGGCTCGGGCAGCAGATCGCCGGCAAGCTGCTCGCGCGTGAATTCATCAAAGCGTTTGTTGTCGTTGAAGGCGTGTACCACGTATTCGCGAAACGGATAGACGCTGACGGCCTGGTCACCGTGATATCCCACGCTGTCCGCGTACCGAACCAGGTCGAGCCACCACATGGCCATTCGCTCGCCATAGCGCGGAGAATTGAGTAGTTCTTCTACGAGGTGGCGATAATTCTCTTCGGTCGGGGTCTCCACCATGCGCGAAACTTGCTCGGTCGTGGGAGGCAAGCCGGTCAAGTCAAAGGCCAGCCGGCGCGTTAGCGTAACCGGATCGGCTTGGGCGGCGGGCGCGACGCCAGCCGTCGTCAGCTTTGCCCGGATGAACTGATCGATGGGTTGCGCGCCCTCGAACTGGTCGGCCGGCTTAGCCAGGCGCACCGGCAGGAACGCCCAATGTCCCTGCCACGGGGCTCCTTCGTGGATCCATCGCCGCAGCAACTCGATCTGTTCCGCCGTGAGCTTCTTGGTGGAATCGGCGGGCGGCATCCGTTCCGCTTCGTCCGTCGTTGAAATGCGACGCGCGAGTTCGCTAGCCTCGACGTTACTCGGAACGATTGCACGTTCCCCCGACGCGAGCTCCGCCAGCGCCGCTTCGTGGTCATCCAGTCGCAAGTCCGCCTGTCGCTGACCCGCATCCGGCCCGTGACAGGCGTAACAATTCTCGGACAAGATCGGGCGGATATCGCGGTTGAATTCAATAGCATCTGCAGCCATCGACATCGATGCGGTCGATAAGACAACGATGGAGGCAATCCAGACAGTGCGCATGTACGAGTGCTCGTTCGGCATCGACAAAGGGGGTGGGAAAGCCTGGGACGGTGGGTCGTCCGACGGTTCCAGTGTCATCAAAACACCAAGGTTTGTCAAAACTGGGCATACTTCGCGATCGAACCTGAACAGACGTTGTATGTATTCCTACCACGTCGACCCGACACACCGAGGTCAGGCAATCCGCATTGCGGGCCGCTCGGCTGCACCATAGACCTAGGGTATGGCACGGCGGTCTCCGTTAGCGGATCTTGGCGATCCCCTGGTCGGATTTATAGATAAGCCCAACCTCTCCGTCCGTGAGGGGACGGTCGAAGATGGCCAGGTCGTCCAGGTAACCGACGTAGGCCGCTCCGAGTACGAGCCGTACATTTTGAGGATCCCAGCCAAAGGCCATGTCCCAATTCTCGATTGTCCCTTGTCGCTTGCCGTTCAGATATAAGCGGGCCACTTGCGGCTGACTCTTGTCGTTGACGTTCTGGAGTGTAAAGACCACGTGCGTCCACTGCTCGCGGGAGAACGGGGCTCGCTCCACCTGCACCATCGGTCGCTTGCTTGCAGGGATCGCGTCCCACGCCAGGTTGTCTGGATTCCAGATTGCAAACAGCGGACGAACCGCGTAGCGGAAGTGTCGTGGCATATCGTCCTTCGACCACTCTAGAAAGATGAACCCCTTCTTGGTGTCGTCGCCGATGATCTGCACGGGATCGCAGTAGCCAGGCTCCAGATCCTTATCCGGGGTCAAGCGCAACCACACGGACACGCTCGCGCTCCAGGCCTTGTCGTTGTAACCCAGATTGCCGCCGTCCTTGAACAACGGCCACTCTTTGCTCTTGCGTGTGAAATGGAGCGCACCTCCGAAGCGACCGGCTGCCTGGTCCAAACGGACGTTTTCCGTCGGCTGGGCGGCAATCTGGTTTCCACCCTCGGCGAAATAGCAGGTCTTGTCGCCCCGCGCGAAATCCGCGCTGAAACTCTGATCAAAGGACGCGTGTAAGGTGAGCGCCTCGGCGAGCGTCCTCCTGGTGTCGGCATTCGCCGCGCTCAGGGTCTCTTTCGCTTCCTCTTGGCCGATCTGGCGGACGAAGATGTTTCGCCACCGAATCTCGCCACCGTGGGTTTGGAGCATGATTGGGCCTCGCGGCGGCAGTTCTTGGCTGCGGTCCCAGTAGTTCTCCATCGCAGCCCCGTCCACGACGAGCTTCTCGTTGAGCCGTACCCAGGTGCGGTCGCCGATTTGCCGGATGCGAAACTGGTTCCACTCCCCAAATGGGCGATCGGCGCGCACGAGCGGGTCACGTCCTGAGCTGGCCGGGGTGTTATTGAAGAGTCCGCCGGATCCGAGATCGGGCCGGCGGTGTGGGTGCTTCGGATCGAGCTTTTGGTTCCAATCCCAGATTTGCACCTGCGGAGTACCGCGGAGATAGATACCACTATCCGCCTGGGGAGCGGTTTTGTATTCGATGAGGAGTTCGATATCACCAAACTCCTCCTCCGTCGTCGCGTAAGGGCCCTGACCGCCATTGACGAGCTCCCCAGCTTCGACTCGCCAATGCTCGGGGAATTCGGCCCGCTGTTGGACAAGGTTTTCTTTTCTCTCCTTACCCGTCAGTTGCACCGCTGTGTGCGGATTGAGGCCGTACCATCCTGTCAGATTGAGACCATTAAACAGTGCGCGAAATCCCTCCGGCGGGCTCGGCTCCGCACCGAGGCTGTTCAGACAAACCGTCAGCCACACCAGTGGCGTCATGGCAGCCAATCGACAACGCCTCCGCCCTTCCATCCTTCGCTCCGCAGTAAGTTTGTCCCGAGGGTTTGCGCCGACATCTCGAGACGTCGTGCACAGGGAGCTCATTCTACTGGGCTTCAGCTTTTGAATGCCACCTGCAAAGGACCGCCCATGCCAGAAACATAGGCGAATCGAGTCATCTATCACGACATCCAAAAGGTGACGGCAGTAGCAGCAGCCTACGGCGCACCGGGTCACCGTAGCAACGGCCCGGTGCGTCGCCCCTTGCAAGTAGCGAGCGGACGCGCGTCGTCTGGTTGCCAAGCTCACCACGGCGCGTGTCCTGTCTTTTTGGAACCGGGGCAGCGGTATCTCCACCGTTCTGAGCGCGTCGTCCGTTTCACGGCAATGGGCGATGCGTGCCCCTCTAAACAATTGACTCGGATGGACGGGGCGCGTAGCCTCTCATACGCACGCGAAGCTCATCCGCTCTCTTCGCGGGGTCGGGAGTCTTGATGCCCTCTGGCTGCCGCCCCTCTCGTTCCGGAAACGTTTTGACCAAATGCATTTAGGTCGCGGTTAACATACCTTGCGGTCGAATGACCGGGCCATCGTCGAACAGGTGAGCGTGGATCTGCCTGGCCCCCGGCCCATATCCGAACGGCCCGTCATTGTCGCAGGGATTCTTCATAAGCCGGGCGTTGCGGAGCACTGGCAATGGCGCTCACGGCGGGGGTCGGAGCTCTGTTTAGAACGGTCGTGGGTAGTTAAACGCCGTTCGCAGAGTCGCTATCATGGGTGGCACAACAAGCGTGGCGAACGGCCGAATCAAAAAGCCGGCATATTAGTCGGCCCGGCGAGATTCGCCGTATTGGCCGATCAGAGCTCATGCAATGTGCGAACGCGACTCTGATGGCCGGTATCTTGAGTCCTGAGCTGCGTGCAATGAAAGCGCCCCCGGCAAAGTGCGGCTGAATATCCTCAATTACTGACCCCGAGAAGTTCATCATGTCCAAGAAATCTGAACGCAACAAAAATCTACCTTCCGTGTCCAAACAGACTGCGGGAGGCATCACCGGCGCGATCATTGGCGGAATGGTTGCCGGCCCCATAGGGGCCGCGGCGGGCGGAGTCGCGGGAGCCCTTGTCGGAAACTCGTCGGCGAAGGGCAATGAGCCGATCAAGAAAACCATTCAGTCCATTCGTGCATCGGGCTTGCGCGGGGCGAAGGTAATCAAGGCTGCCAGGGACCGAAACAATACTTCGCGTCCGGCCAAAAAGCCACCTAAGAAATCAGCAGCATCGGCAGTCGCGTTGAAGCCTGCTCAACCAAAAAAGAAGCCAAAGGTGAAGCCTGCAAAAAAGAAAACTGCCGTGAAGTCAAAGATGGCAGCGAAGTCGAAGGCCAAACGCGGCGCCAAGAAAAAGGCTTAACGTGGTGGTCAAGCCGGTAGATGTCGAGCAGCTAATTAGCCGTGGTCTGTGTAGCACTTCGGCTCCGCTCCTTCCTGCCCGCAGGCACTAGCGATGCATTGCTGACAAGCAATTGCTCTCGCAGCCAATCCAATACAAGATCAAACTCAGGGCTGGGCTTCCCATCCTTCACCACATAATGCCGTCCCGCAACTGTTGTGGGAGCGTGTCCTAAAAAGGTTTCTTCCCAACCTGGAAATTTCGATTCGATCAGCGTGGCGCTTGTCTTCCTAAGTCCCTTTTGAGGCTTATCCGGTACATCGCCAGATTCTTGCCAGCGTTGCCACTGGCGTGTCAGTGCGGACCATTTGGACTCCTTGTTGCCGACAATCTTTGATTCCTTCAGAGGAAGCCCATCCTCCGTTAGGAACCAGAGTTCTGGATCACTGCTGCAAGCCTCTCTAAGAGCATCAATCGTTTCAGGCCAGATTTTGTAGTTGACTGTCGGCGTGTGTTTTCGACCACGAGTCTTTATCCGTTTGTAAACGATTCGCCCTCCGTTCAAATCAACATTCGCCTTTCTCAGATCAGCGATGTCACCGACAGTAAAGCCGCAATTCAAGCCGAGCAACACGGCAGCGCGCCCACGAACCGGCAGCTTCTTCAGCGTCGCTTTGACTTCAGGTGAGCTGAATAGCATTGAAGCGTGATCTCGTGTATCCTCTGAAAACTCGAACGTCCTGTTGATATTTCTGGGAAGTTCATCTAGGAGCTCCTCTTGCCATGCCCACCGGACAAAGCTCTTGAACGCTTTGAAGATGTTCTTCTGGCGTTGTCCACCCAGACTGCTGTGCGTCAAGAACTTGTAGTAGTTCGAGAGCGTTTCCGAGTTGATGGCTTCGACGACCCCACTGACGTGGAGTTGAGCGTGCCCAAGACGATCAGCCCAAGCCCCATAGGTTGACGGCTTGCGCTTTCCAACTTTGACCTTCTGCAATTGCTCAGCGAGGAAGCGATTGATCCCCTCATGTATGGTCACGCCCTTCTTTCTCGTCGGCTGGTCAAATCGTTCTCGCCACAGCCGACGATTGCCCAGTTCGTCTTTTGCATATGACTCGCCTAGCAGCAACGATGCCAGCTCCGACGAGCTCGATGTCGAGAATTGGGGCGGGAGACGGAAGCCCTCGTGGGAAGGGCGATACTTCGCATCTAAGAATTGCTTGAGTGCCTTGGCCCTATTGTCCGGGTCGCCGTGGTGTTCATACCATTCAATGACTTTTTTCAGGAATGGGCGCATTTGATCTGGATCGTCTGGTTCGGGCGTTTCCTGCGATTTAGCCCATTCGGCCAGGGCGGCTTCGTAGCCCGCCGCTGTATTTGGATGCTTGAAGTAATGTTGTTTGCCTGCTACTTTCTTCTTCCAGTAGCGACCCTGGACCCAGCTTAGGGAGAGCTTTATGCCCTTCGCCTTACTCGACTCAAAATACCCCATCTTTAACCCCGTAGGTTTAAACCTTTTGGGCACCACTGGGCTGAAAATGCCACCTTCGGGATTAAAGCAGAAATCGACGCAAATACAAGCCACATAAGGCTTGCGCCCGTGGCGCAATTGGATAGCGCATCGGTCTTCGGACCCGAGGGTTGGGGGTTCGAATCCCTCCGGGCGTACTTCTCTTTTTGGCGAGTGCAGCGCGATGCAATTCGACGCATCGCGGCGCGAAGCGGCGCACAACTCGCCACGCGTTTGGGGTTTGCGGCCGCGTGGTTTTTTCTCGCTCCTCGCGGCTCGGCCATCCTCGTCGGTGCAATCCGATGCCGACTCATTCGGCTTCAATGAGAGGCTGCGCAAATCGCAGGCCTCCGAACGCGACGCTCAGCGGACTCGGCAACTCTTGGAATCGCCCAAATCTCGACCGAGGCTCAAGACAAGGCAAGCTCCGCAAACGGGAGAGATTTCAGAGCACTCTCCACGCACGTTCGTGCTGGTGGCTCCGAGTTGCGGAGTGCGGTCCTGGCAATCCAAGACGGCGGACAGGGCACCAGAAAATCGCCTGTCGCTAGCCAGTTGCAAATAAGTCGTCGCATCACCCGACCGCACCAGGCGTCGGTCCCACGCAGCATAGAAGCGGGCGAATGCGGTCAGGAGCGGCCACCGGCATCATCTCACGTAATGAGTCGTTCACCTTCCAAGCCCGGTCGTCACTTAGATCGTCGCAATTCGGTGCCGATCAGTCGGCTCAATCTGGACGTTCAGCGGAAAGCTCTTCCGTCAGTTCTTTCAGTCTACCCGATAATTCTTCGGCCGCATTTGGGGCAATCGTTTCGGCCCGTTGGCTCGCAATCAGCGTATTCCAGTTTTTGCGAAACAGTTCGACGCGGGAGTGCTGCATCTCATCCCCGGTTCCTCCGAGGACGACGGCCACTACATTTCCCTGGGCGTCGAAGACTCCGCCACCCGAGGCACCTTGTAAGGACGCTGGATTTCCTTTTGTCCAAAACCTGGAGTACCACTCGTCACGCCTTGGTAGGGTCTGGCTGGGCTCAACGACTGTGGTTGTGCAGGTCCACGGGTCAAGGCCTGATTTCGTCTTTGGATATCCGACCAGGATACAAGGGTCGCCAATTTGCAGCGCAGCCGAGCTCCCCATCTCGACGTGAGGCCAAGGACCATCCACCCCTTTCAACATGCATTAGCCGTACTTGTCGAGGACACGTTTGGTGGAGAGGTGTCGGATGTTGGTGCAGTTGGGGGTTCGGCGTTTCTTCTTCGGCCCCCGTCGGGATTTGCTGAGCAGAGTCAGGTTGGCGTGTT
>JBGSYQ010000235.1:0-4453 GCA_041750795.1 Pirellulales bacterium
CCCCCGCGAAACCAGACGCACGACAAAAATCTCTCGGCTTTTCAAGCACATAGCGAGGTGTGGCAGTATGAAGCATGGTTGTAGTAGTCGACGAACTCGCGCACAATGTGGTCGAAGTGTGCCAGGCCAAACACGACAAAGGCATTGAGGGCTTCATGCTTCAAACTTTGGATCCACCGCTCCACAAAGGCATTCAAGTTGGGCGACATAGGCTGCAGCCGGCGGACGCGAACGCCATTGGATTGAAGCGCCGCATCGAACGAACGCGTGAACCTGGTGTCGCTGCCGGGGGAGCCACTTGCGTGTTCGGCCGTGTGCCGTGTCATGCCGGGATTTGGGTTTGACGCGGCGCTAAGGTGCTGAGGGCAGGATGGCGAAGACGCGGGCTGGGCCGCCGCTGCCGGTTTCGATCTTGATGGGGGCGACCAGCACGTAGAACCCTGTGGGCGGCAGGTTCTTCAGGCGGGCCAGGTTTTCCAGTCCCCAGCGATCGGCCTTGCCCAGCAGGTGATGCACCGGAAAATCGCGCGACAATCCGTAGTCGACGCTCAGCGTGTCGATGCCGATGCCGCGGACGTGCCGCTGGTCGATGAGGAACTTGACCGCCTCGGGCGAGAAGCCGGGAAAGTGCAGCCGGCCCATCACGTCCTGATTGGTGTAGCGCGTGAGATTGCTCCAGTACTGGCTCCAACCGGTATAGGCCAGCACGGCCGCACGGTCGGGAATCCGCCCGTGAATCTTCTCGAACCGGCGCAGGTCTTCGAGCGATATCAAGTAGTCGGGGTCGACGGCGACGGCCGGGGCCACGTCGATCTTCACGCCCGGCGCCACTAACTGCTCGGGCGGAATCTGGTCGACGCTGGGTCGATCGGGCTCGAAATGGTTGGGGGCGTCGAGGTGCGTGCCCAGGTGCTCGGGCATCGAGAAGGCCTTGGACAGCACGCCATCTTTTTCCAGCGTGGCGATGGTGTGCAGCTCGAACGGCTTATAGTCGTCGCCGGGCCAGAAGGCGCTTTGGTTGTTGATGGGCCAGGTGAGGTCGACCATTTGCAGCTTGCCGAGCACCAGGTCGGCCAGTGAAAGGGGCGCCAACTCGGCCGCGGCCGGCGGGCTCGCCGGCTGGGCACGGGCCGTGGCAACCACGCCGAGCGCAGCCAAATCCAGGGCCAGGCCGGCCCACCAGGCGCAAACTAGCAGCGGAAACCAGCAGGGACGTCGCATGGGTGTGTATTCCTTGCAAACAAAGGCCGGCGATCGACGCTTTACAGCCTAAACTTAGCTTGTCGGTCGCGTGCGGCGAAGCGCCGGCCGGCACAGTTGGCAGGATAGCGCCGATCGTATAGGCCGGCGGTGGAGGCCAATCAGCCTGTTGAAAAATGCCGTCGTGGCATTTTTCAACCTCGCCAAGTGCAAAGCAAAGCTTCGCACGGCTCGCAAAATAACGACTTACGTCGCTATTTTGTCATCGCATCCATGCGATGTCACAGCCCGTCGAATTTTTCAACGGGCTGTTATCGCCATGGCCGGCGGTGGAAGCGATGGGCGACACGGTCCCTACTGCCGCCGTGCGGCGTAAACTTGGTACAACAGAGTTGACGCGCGGCCTTACAATCGGCGATATTCGAGTAGCTGTTTCCCGGCGGGAGTGTCGTATCGCCGCGCGCGAGCCACTCGGACCGCGCGCCGCGGTAGCGCCCGTTCCGGGCACTGTTGCCCGCGGGCAACGCCCTGGCTCATTACATATCATGGTTTCTTTGCAAAAGGGTACTGGTATCGAAAAACACCAGAGGATCAACGAGCAGATTCGCATTTCCCCGGTGCGAGTCATATCGGCCGATGGGGAGTTGCTGGGCATTTTGAGCACCGACGACGCGTTGGCTCGTGCCCGCGAGGCCGATCTGGATCTGGTTGAGGTAGCGCCGAACGAGCGACCTCCCGTCTGCCGCATCATGGACTTCGGCAAGTTCAAGTACCAGCAGAAGAAGCGGCACGCCAAGGGACACACGCACCAGAGCAAGATCAAGGAAATCCGCGTTCGCCCCAAGACGGGCGAGCACGACATCGGTTTCAAACTGAATCAGGCACGCACCTTCCTGGCGCACAAGGACAAGGTGATTGTGTCGGTCATCTTTCGCGGACGCGAGCTGGCACATCTCGAAGAGGGGCGCAAGGTGATCGACCAGATCATCAAGGACCTGGAAGAAGTCGCCAAGGTGGAGGCGCCCCCTTCGCACCAGGGCAAGCGCATCGTCGCTATCCTGGCGCCGAAGTAGGGAGTGCGCGGGGGCGCTGAACCTGCATGAAGCGCGGCTGAATTCTTGCGAATCCAGCTACGGGTGGCGGGCTGAATTCTTGGGAATTCATCTACGGGGAATCACTCGGGCCAGGCGTGGCCGTTGGTGGCCGGCACGCGCGGCCGGCGCTTGCTGTAGCTGTCGACTTCGTCGCCCCAGCCGGTCCAGCCGCTGACGCGCCGCCTGGCGAACAGCTCCAGGTAGGGTCCCGGGCTGCACGCACGGATCAGGTCGTACAGCGCGTCGGGCTTGGTGGAGTGCTCTTGCTTGCGCGTGCTGAACAGGTTGACTTGCGTGCGGCCGGGTTGCAAGGTGCGCATTCGCCCGCGCACGCCAAACAGCACCAGCTCCGTGACGTTGCGAAAATAGAAGCCTACGCCGCGCCCGTCCGGCCCGCCGTCTTTGCGCACCTTGTACCAGACGAGGTTGGTTTTATAGCGGAAGCCCCAGGCGCGCATGACGGCCAACCCGTCTTCCACCAGCGCGTTGGGACACCACAAGTAGCAGTGGGCCGCGTCGGCCAGGTGATCGGTCACGGGCAGCGCGCCGATTTCATCCCGGCTCATGGTGCGATAGCGCCGCAGCCGTTTGTGCTCGGGCGCCATCTTGCCGGTGCGGTTGGTGAACCGCCAAGGCGGATCGGCCAGCACGGTGGTGAATTGGCCGTTCAGACCGGGTAGAGCCATCTGCGGAAACCCTCCCTGGCGCGGAATTCTGCCCGCAGGCTGTCAATATTGGACGGTGGTCGAGCGAAGTAACTGCGGTTGCGGCGGCCGCCGTTGGTCAACGTATGAAAAGGGCGTCCGACTGGCAATAAGGTTCGACCGAAAACAACTTCCTGATTTTCCAACCCCTCACCCTGCTCTCTCCCACCAGGGGCGAGGGGAATTGCGGAGAAGTTATTTTTCGGTCAACCCAAAGCGCGGAGCGATTGGACTATAATCGGCGCCGTTGCCAGGCAGCCCGCAAGTCGTGTTTCAGGTTCGGAGGAAATCACGTCATGACCAACGTCCACGTTTCACCTGCTGCGGGCTGTTTGCCTCGACGAATCGCGTTGGGCCGGCTATTGCTGGCGTGCGCGGCGATCGTATTCTCGGCCGGTGTCGCAGTTGCGGCGGAGCTGTCGACGGAGGCTCGCGCGCAGTTGGATGCCAGGATCGAGGCGTTGATGGAAGCGCGGCGCGTGCCGGGGCTTTCGGCGGCGATCGTGGTCGACGGCCAACTGGTCTACGAGCGCGGCTATGGCCTGGCCGACGTCGAGAACCAGGTGGCCGCCACGCCCCAGAGCATGTATCGGCTGGCGTCGATTTCCAAGATGCTCACTGCCACGGCCGCCATGCAACTGGCCGAACAGGGCAAGCTCGACCTGGCTGCGCCGATTCAGAAATACGTGCCCGGCTTTCCGGAAAAGGAGGGCACGATCACGCCGGAGCACCTGCTGAAGCACCAGAGCGGCATTCGCCACTACAAGGGGGACGAAGTGCGCAGCGCCGTGTTCTATAACCGGGTGGGCGACGCGCTGGCGATTTTTCAGGACGATCCGCTGTTGTTCCAGCCCGGCGAAAAGTATTCGTATACGACGTACGGGTACAACCTGCTGGGGACGGCCATCGAAGGCGCCTCGGGACAGGACTACGTCGCCTATGTGCAGAAGCACATTCTCGAACCGTGCGGCATGAGCGCGACGCGGCCGGACAACCCGTACCAGATCATCCCCCATCGCGCGGCCGGCTATCGTCTGCACGGAACGGGCTCGGCGGCCGTGCTGCTCAACGCGCTGATGGTGGACGTCAGCAACAAGGTGCCGGGCGGCGGCTGGTGCGGCACGCCCGGCGATTTGGCGCGCTTTGCCATCGCGCTTTGCAACGGGCGGCTGGTCAAGCCCGAGACGCTCGAGCGCATGTGGACGCCGCAACCGACCGCCAGCGGCGAGGAGACGAGGTCGGGCTTGGGCTGCTTCGTCGAACAGGTCGATGGCCGGCGGCGCATCTCTCACTCTGGCGGCCAACCGAAGGTCTCCACGTTTTTGATTTTCTCGCCGGCGACGAAAAACGCCGTCGCCCTGATGTGCAACCTGCAGGGGGCCCGCCTGAGCGACCTGGCGGCTGAGGTGTTGGACGGGCTGGATGCGCCGGCGGACGCGGCGGCAGCGGCGGCCG
>JBGSYQ010000236.1:0-4244 GCA_041750795.1 Pirellulales bacterium
GGGCACGCGGGACTATAGGGACCGGCTTGCGCGCCGTCGGCCAGCACGTCGCGATAGGCGGCGCGCACTTCCACGAACGTGCGCGACGGAATGCGCGCGCGTCCGAACAACAGCCGCAATACGAATCGCGGCATGGCCAGCGCCCGCGTCACCGGCGGCGTGGTTTTGAGCAAGTGCTCGACGTTCTGCGCCGGCGACCAGCCGCCGCCACCTGGCGTCTCGAAGAATTCGCGCTCGTGGAACTGCTGCCACAACGCGGTGGTCTGCGTGTGCAACGCGCCGAAGGCGGCCACGATTTGGTCGCGCGTGTCGGGCGTTTCGTAGTGAATGCGTTCGATCATGACGTTCCCGGCGCCGAAACCGCCGACAGCGGCACATCGGCCGGCGGCGCGAAAAACTCCGCTCGATCGACGGCCAGCCAGGCCGCGGCCAGCGATCCGAGCATCGCATCGACGCTCGTTGACAAGGCGACCGCCAAGGACGCAACTGCCCCAAGGCCACCTGTCGATTTTCCCGCCCGGAAGGGCAGGCGTCAACGGCGGGGACACGCGGGGCGTGTCTTAGCAGCCTGTTGAATTCTTCAACAGGCTGCTAAGCAGTAGTTTCTAGGACTTTGATGTTTGAATCTGCGTCTTTCTCGGACTTCACAGCGTTTTCGCATGTCGCCGCACACCGCGAGACATGCGAATATTCCCGCGACATGACAAAACGCTTGGATTTCCGGCATTTCAACGTTCGGAAAGTCCTAGAAACTACTGGCTAAGCTAAGATAGTCGTCCACTCGCTGCCGTAGCTGGGGATCGATCATGGGTAGATATCACGAGGATGGGTACTCCGCGGATGTCGAGGGTTTCCTCGTCGTGCGGGGCGGCAGCTATCGTTTGGCCAAGTCCAACGGTTGCACGTTCGTTTTGGCAGATCCCTGCGAGCTGGCGCCGGGCACGTCGGGAGAACTTCGTGTGATTGTGGATGGACGTGTAAGCTCCCGAATGGTGGAGATTCCGACCGGGGTTGCTGCCGGGAAAAATGTCGTGCAGTACAAGGTTGCCGCCCCCTTCTAGTGCGCTGGCGCTGCCGCGACGGGGTTGCTCAGCGTGCCGATGCCTTCGATCTCCACCTCCACGGTGTCGCCGGGTTTGATGGCGCTGGTCTTGCCCGAGGTGCCGGTGAAGATCAGGTCGCCGGGGTGCAGCGTGACGTACTGGCTGATGTAGCTGACCAGCTTGGGCACGTTGTGGATCAACTGGTTGGTGTTTTCCTCTTGCAGCGTCTTGCCGTTGAGGCGCAGTTGCACCAGCAGGTTGTCGTAGTCGATGCCCGCGGCGATGACCGGGCCGACAGGGCCGAACGTGTCGCTCCCCTTGGCGCGCCACCATTGCACGTCGTTCTTTTGCCAGTCGCGGGCACTGACGTCGTTGCCGCACGTGATGCCCAGGATGTGTGCCGGCGCTTCCTGCTCCGAGACGTTGGCGGCCTTGCGGCCGATGACGATCACCAACTCCGCTTCATAGTGGACCTCTTTGCTGCCGGCCGGCAGGACGATGCTCTGGCCGTCGGCGATCAGGCAGGAGGGCGTTTTGAAGAACACTTGCGGCGTGCGGAATTTTTCGGGCACTTCGCCCGGTTTGACGGTGTCGGCGGTGGTGGTGCTGGTGCTGTTGGTTTCACCGCTGGCGGTGTTGGTGGTCACCTTGGTGGTGGTGACAACCGTGGTCACATGGTCGGCGCCGCCGAGATGGCTTTTATAGCTGCCGGCCAGCGCGATGACCTGCGAGGGGCGGTCGACCGGCACCAGCAACTTCACGGAGGCCAGCGGATAGGTTTTCTCGCCCGGCTTCCACTGGCCGAACAAGTCTCCTTCGATCTGGCGGACCTGATCCTTCTCGACCAGTCCATAGGCCACGGTGTCGCCGATTTGAAAGCGGGCATAGCGGTGGACTTTGGTGGGCGGCGTCTGAGCGGCCGCCGTGGTTGCGTGCGCGCCCAGCGCGGTCGTGAAGACGCCCAGCACGAGTAACACTGCACAACGTAATTGCGAATGGTGAGGCATGGCGCGTCTCCTTGGTGGGTGTTATTGTCGGGCCGATTTGTCGCAGGCTGACAGGATCAGTCCCACGAGTTTGCCGAGTTCGGAGTTGTTTACGCTGCGTCCGGGGGAATAGGTGTTCACGCGATGTACGACGACCAGGTCGAGCGCAGGCACGACCAGGATCATATGCCCACCGTTGCCTCGGGCCGTGTAGGAGCCGTCGGGCACTCTCACGCCCGGCAGATGCTTTCCGTCGACGGCGATCCACCACATATATCCGTAGCCGCCGCGCGTTCCGGCATCGGAATAGGACGTCGTGCATTCGGCGATCCAGTCGGCTGGTACGATCCGCTGGTCTTGCCATTCTCCCTGCCGCAGAAACAGCAGACCGAACCGAGCCATATCGCGGGCCGTGAGGTGAAACGGATAGGCCGGATAGACGGAATCCGCCCCGGTAACATAGGTGGACTTGTCGATGTCGAAATCCTGCATCCCAATCGGGTCGGCAATGCGGGCTTGAAATTCCGCATACAGATTGGTTTTGGTCTCGCGTTCAAAGATCGTGCCCAAGACGTTGAAATCCCAATTGTTGTAGTACCAGAACGTGCCGGGCGGATGGCTGCCGCGCTGCGGACGCGCGGCGGCCATACGGGCCGTTTCATAGAGCGCCGGGTGATAGACACCGGAGCGCGCCTTGAGCAGGTCCGCGATGGTGGCTTTCTTCTCCTCGAGAGTCAGCGAAGGTTCGTTGTCGTCGATGCCCAATTGCTGCAATGTCTTGTTCAGCCGAATGCGGCCTTCG
The DNA here is from genome assembly GCA_041750795.1 of Pirellulales bacterium. GTDB lineage: Bacteria > Planctomycetota > Planctomycetia > Pirellulales > PALSA-1355 > JTS-RE94. The sequence continues at coordinate 2,832 of JBGSYQ010000236.1, forward strand.
CGAACGTGGATTCCATACAGCGAGCTCAAGAGGCTCTTGCGAATCGAGTGGACGTTGAAGTGACGGGCGGTTTCGCCCCATTCGTCCAGAACCTGGCCGTCAACGACGATCATCACGGCCGCGGTAGAGATCGTGTCGGCGTAGTCGCGAGCCGCTTGCAGCTTTTCTCGCGACCAGCCGCGGCTCTCGGCAGACTCGAGCCGTTGCCAGGATTCCTGTGGATAGGATTCCTTGGAATAGACGAGCTCGCCAGCCAACACCCGCGACTCCACTCGCAGTGCGCCGGCAACCGCGACGGAGATAGCAAGGACGGCCAGCACTGGCACCCGGTTGCGACCAATCGAACGATTCATTGTGAAACCGTGGCAAGAAACACGGGGGCGGGCCAATCATTCGTGGCTGTCATTCGCATCTTCGGGAACTGCCGCAAGCCTGCCGATCGATTGGCTATCATGAGGTTGACGCGAAATTGCTATGCGGGGCGAACGGGTCGGACGTTTCGCCCCAGCAGCCGATCCAGCGAGTCGGAGGTCTGGTAGATCAATGCCTCGGGATGGTGCAGCCAGGGGTGGAAGTATTCGAAAGTAAGATAGCCCTGGTATTCGGAGTCGGCTAGCGCCGCCATAACCACTGGCCAGTTGGTGGTGCCATCGAGCAGCGGGCGAAACGATTCCAGCGAGTAGTCGGTGCCCTTCTTGGAAAACTCCTTGAAGTGCACGTTCTGGATCCGCTTGCCGAGCAGCTTGATCCAATGCTCGGGAAACTGAAACAGCATGATGTTGCCCGTGTCGAAATGCACGTGCAGGCGCGGGCTCTGGAAGCGATCGACGAAATCGATCATCTCCTGCGGCGTCATCAAGTAGCTGTTGAAGAAAATGTTCTCGACGTTCAGGTTCACGTTCAGCTTTTCGGCCTGCGGCAGCAGCTTGCCGATGGCGTCGCGGGCTCGCTGGTCGCAGACGTCGTTGGGCACCGGCTCATAGTCGTCGCGCCAGGGAATGTGCACGGCGCCGGGCACGACCAGCAGGTTCTGCGTGCCCAGGTCGTGCGCGGCCTGCGTCATCAGGGCGGCCAATTCCAAGCCGCGCTGGCGCTTTGCCGGATCGTTGCTGGTAAGGGGAAAGGGCCAGAACAAAAACGAGCACAGGCCGCTGATGGCGATGCCGATCTTGTCGGCGGTGCGGCGGATGGCGTGATAGTCGGCGGTGGCGGACTTGGGCGACAGGTCGTTGTCCAAGTCGTAGTTGAGCTCGATGCCGTCAAAGCCGGCGTCCTTGGCCAGTTGCAGGCACTGCGCCAGCGACATCTGGTCGGGATAGGGAAAGGCCCAGAGGTTGATCGATTTGCGCATGTGGAACTTGGGCGCGGCGGCGGCCGGTTCGCCGGCCGGGCGCGGATCGGCTTGCGCCAATG